>NZ_JBEOSB010000043.1:0-82504 GCF_040302705.1 Streptomyces sp. NPDC097640 | reverse complement strand
CCGACCCGCTGGCCGTCCGGGGCCCAGCCGTCGCGGCCCGCGGCCTCCACGCGCCGCGCGAAGTCGCCGGGGTCCGGGGCCCCGGGGCCCCGGACCCCGTCCCGCTCCGGCCGGGGCGGGACGGCGGGGAAGGACGCGTCCAGCGGGTCGGCGGCGCGGCGGGCGCGCCAGGCGGCCCAGGTCGCCTCGTCCCACTGGGTGGCGAAGAGGGCCCCGGGGGCGCAGCGTTCGGCGGGGAGGAGGTCGCCGATGCGGAAGGCGAGGGACATGGTGCGGCGCCGGGTGACCTGGACGACGAACCGCACCCCGGCTCCGTCCGGGACGGCGACCGAGACCGACTCGTCGAGCGCGTCCGCCAGCCGCCCGGCGAACGGAAGGAGCGCGTCCGGCAGGCCGCTCGCGTTCAGGTAGGCGTTGCCCAGCTCCATCAGCCGGGTCGCCAGGCTCACCTCGCGCCCGTCCAGCCGTACATATCCGAGCTGTTCGAGCGTGCCGAGTACGCGGTCGACGACGGAGCGGGCGAGCCCCGTGGCGCGCACCAGGTCGCCGGGGCGGACCGCGGTTCCCGCGCCGTGCGCGGACTGGGCGGACAGGGCGGCCAGCTCGCGCAGCACGGCAAGGCCGCGCTCGAGAGGCCCGACCGAACCATTGACAGGCGGTGAGGCCGCCCTGAGACTCGTCACCACCAGATTATGAACCATCCTTCACCAGGCGAACAGCCCGCCAGGCGAACAAGGCTGGGCGAACGGGCGAGAAGGGACAATCGGATGCGCACGACCGTCGGCATCGTCGGCGGCGGCCCCGCCGGACTGCTGCTCGCCCGCCTCCTGCACCGCGCCGGAGTCGAGTGCGTGGTGCTGGAGAGCCGCGACCGCGCTTATGTCGAGGCGCGTCAGCGGGCCGGGATCCTGGAGCAGGGCACGGTGGACGCGCTGCGGGGGTGCGGCGCGGGCACCCGGATGGACCGGGAGGGGCTGCTGCACCACGGCATCGAGCTGCGCTTCGAGGGCCGCGCCCACCGCGTCGACTTCCCCGCCCTGACCGGCGGGCGGTCGGTGATGGTGTACGCCCAGACGGAGGTGGTCAAGGACCTGATCGCGCTCCAGCTCGCCGACGGGCCGCCGCTGCTGTTCGGGGCCGAGGTACTCGCCGTCGAGGGTCCCGACTCCGCCGCGCCCGCGATCCGGTTCCGCCACGAGGGCCGCGAACAGACGCTCCACTGCGACTTCGTGGCGGGCTGCGACGGCTTCCACGGCGTGGCCCGCCGCGCGATCCCGGCCCACCTCACCAGGGTGTACGAGCGCGTCTACCCCTACTCCTGGCTCGGCGTCCTGGCCGATGTGGCGCCGTCCTGCGAGGAGCTGATCTACGCCCGTCACCGGCGCGGCTTCGCCCTGCACAGCATGCGCTCCCCGCTCGTCTCCCGGCTCTACCTCCAGGTGGCGGCCGACACCGACCCGGCCGGCTGGTCCGACGAGCGGATATGGGACGAGCTGTCCGCCCGCTTCGCCGTCGACGGCGACTGGGCGCTGGAGCGCGGCCCGATCACCGCGAAGTCGGTCACCCCGATGCGCAGCTTCGTCCAGGAGCCGATGCGCCACGGCCGGCTGTTCCTCGCGGGCGACGCCGCGCACATCGTGCCGCCCACCGGCGCCAAGGGGCTCAACCTGGCCGTCACCGATGTGATCACCCTGGCCCGCGCCCTGGCCCTGCACCACGAGACCGGCTCCACCGAGCTGCTCGACGGCTACTCCGAGACCTGTCTGCGCCGGGTGTGGCAGGCCGAGCGCTTCTCGTACTTCATGACCGACACCCTCCATCCCCACCCGGACCGCTCCCCGTTCGAGGAGCGGCTGCGCCTCGCCCAGCTGGAGCGGATCGCCGACTCGCCGACCGCGTCGGCCGAACTCGCCGAGAACTACGTCGGCCTCCCGCTCATATGACCGCGTCCAGGGCTCTGGAGGGGCGCCCCCTCGACGGCCGCCGCTCGGTCGCGGGCCGGGTGCTCGCCGTGCTGGACGCCTTCGACGCGACGCACCGCTCGCTGTCGCTGACCGCGCTCGCCCGCCGCGCCGGGCTGCCGCTGGCCACCGCGCACCGCCTGGTCGCCGCGCTCACCGGCTGGGGCGCCCTGGAGCGGGACGCGGCGGGCGCGTACCACATCGGGCTGCGGCTGTGGGAGGTGGCGACCCTGTCGCCGCGCGGGGTGGGGCTGCGCGAGGCGGCGCTCCCGTTCATGGAGGACCTCTACGAGGCCACCCACGAGAACGTTCAGCTCGCGGTGCGCGACGGGCTTGAGGTGGTCTACGTCGAGCGGATCTCCGGGCGCTCCGCGGTGCGGGTGCGCAGCCGGGTCGGCGGCCGCTGGCCGCTGCACGCGACCGGCGTCGGCCTGGTGCTGCTCGCGTACGGGCCGCGCCCGGTGCGCGAGCGGGTGTGCGCGGAGCCGCTGCCCCGCTTCACGGAGCTGACGATCCGCGACCCGGCCCGGCTGCGGGCCGCCCTCGCGGAGGTGCGGCGCACCGGGATCGCGGTCAGCGACCGGCAGATCACCATGGACGCGATGTCGGTCGCCGCCCCGGTGCGCGGGCCGGGCGGGGAGGTGGTGGCCGCGCTGTCCGTCGTGGTCCCGGCCGCCGAGGGGCGGGCGCCGGGGCTGATCCCGGCCGTGCGGGTGGCCGCGCACGGGATCTCCCGTACCCTCGCGGCCGCCTGGGGGCAAGGCCCCGTCACGGAGACTTCCGGCCGGTGAAAGGGTGCGGCCGCACCCCTTGCCGCGGCGTGACGGAGCCCACAGGCTGTGGGGCACTTCGCGCCACGCACCACACAGCCCACCGCCCCGCCACCGACGCCGGACCGTCCGTGAACCGCCGCGCCCAGAGGGGGACATGAGGACATGCCCGAAGCGACCGAACCGACCACCGCCCAGGAGCCGGAGGCCGCGTCCGGAGGCTGGAAGCCGTACCACACCCTGTGGGCCATGCTGCTCGGCGGCTGGCTCTTCTCGTACGCGGACCGCACCATCACCGGCCCGGTCGTCACCTGGCTCATCGACAACGACCACGGGATGCTGGGCTCCGCCAGCCATCCGCACGCGCTCGGCGGGCTGATCGGCAGCCTCTTCTTCGCGGGCTACATGCTGACGCAGTTCCCCGGCGGCTATCTCGGGGACCGCTTCGGGCACCGCGCGATGCTCGCCGTCTCGCTGCTGTGGGCGGGCGTGGCGACCCTCGCCAGCGGGATGGTCACCGGGCTGATCGCCTTCGTGGTGCTGCGCGTGCTGACCGGTCTTGGCGAGGGCGTCTTCTACTCCAACGACCGCACGCTGATCGCCCAGCGGACCCCGCCCGCCAAGGCCGGGCTCGGCATGGGCGTGGCGATCACGGGGCTGTCCATCGGGCTGACGATCGCGACCATCAGCGCCCCGTATCTGATCGACTGGGGCGCGGACGTGTTCGGCCACGAGGACGCCTGGCGGATGCCGTTCCTGGTCCTGGGCGGCGCGACGCTGGTGTTCGGCGTCGTCTCGGCGGCCTATCTGCGGCGCATCGGCGGCCCGCTGCGGGCGGGCGGCTCGGCGCTGCGGCTCCTGGGCATCTCGGCGGTGCTGTGCGCCGCCGTGATGGCCGTGTATCTGATCGCCGACGGGGCGGGGCTGCCGACCTGGGGCGTGGCCGTCCTGGAGTGCGTCCTGGCGTTCGTCCTCATCGGGGCGATCTTCGCCCGGCGGGGCTCACGGCTGGGCGCGGTCTCCCGCAACCGCAACGCGCTGCTGCTCAGCTTCGCCTTCATCGCGGTCATGTGGAACCTGTGGTTCTTCAGCTTCTGGTCGGTCTCGATCGTCGCCGACGCCGCCCACAGCTCGTTCCAGAACGCCGCGCTGGTCGCCACCTTCAACGCGGGCGCGGGCATCCTCGGCTTCCCCGCCGGCGGCTGGCTCTCGGACCGGGCGAAGGACCGGGGCTGGGGACGGCGGCCGCTGCTGGTCGCGTTCACCGTGGTCCAGGGGGTGCTGGTGCTGGTCTTCGGCGCCTATCTCCAGGCCGACGAGACGCCCTCGCTGCTGGTGATGTCGGTGCTCCTGTTCGTCACCAGCCTGTTCTTCAACGCCCTCCAGCCGATGGCGCACGCGCTGCTGAACGACGTGGTCGACCCGGCCGAACGCGGGGCGGCCTTCGGGATGTTCAACCTCGTCGGCGAGATCGGCGCGGTGATCAGCCCGGCGCTCAGCGGCACCCTCTTCGACCACTACAAGAGCTGGACGCAGGCCGTCTACATCGACGGCGCGCTGATGCTCGCCAGCGCCGTGCTGTACTACCTGATCCGCGAGGAGGTCCGGCGACCGTAGCGCCGCGCCCCTCACCAGCCGTCGGCGTCGCCCCCAGCGTCCCCCTCGTCGCTCTCGTCCACCTCGTACAGCACCTCCAGCACGTCCCGGACCCGCCCGGCCACATGGCGGTGGCAGCTCCAGGCGTCGGGGGCGAACGGCTCGTCGGGGGCCTCGAAGTCCCCGGGCGCGCAGAGGTGGTTCAGATGGGCGCCGATCAGGGTGTCCCGGTACCCCACCACCCCGTATCCGCGGCTCGCCAGGCGCTCCAGGCCCTCCCAGGGGTGCTCGCCCGGGTGCGGGCACGGCTCGTCCAAGGGGGCGAGGTCGACGCGCTCGAAGACCTCCTGAAGGACGCCGAGCACGGATCTCGGTATGTCGATGACCATCCCGTCCACCGCCCAGCAGGCGAGCAGCAGCAGAACGGCCCGCTCGCGCCCCTCGCCGCCGCTGTCGCCGTCGCCGTCGCCCGCCGCCCAGCGGCGGGCGGCCCACAGCGCGGCGTTCTGCACCAGCTCGTCGTGTTCGGTGACCCAGGACTGGCGGTAGGTGGTGGTGAGGGTGTCGATGTCGAGCCGCCCGTCGGGGAGCAGGTACTCCGCGTCGAGGTGGGCGGTGTCGCGGGTGCCGAAGAGCTTGTCGCGCCCGGCCAGCAGCCGGTCCAGCGCCTCGCGGGCGAGCCCGGCGAGGAAGGCCGGGCACAGCCAGCCCTCCAGCGGGGTGTGCCACCCCTCGATCCCGCCCCGCCGCCGGTAGACGCCCCGCCCGCCGGTGCTGAGCAAGTGGACGCCGACGGTGGCCAGGGCGGCCGGGTCGTCGCCGGCCTGAGGGTGCTCGCCGTCCCGGTGTGCGCAGGGCTCGTCGCCGAGCGCGGGCAGGACGGCCTCCAGTGCCTGGACCATCTCGTCCAGCACCCACTTGCCGCGGATCCGGCCGCTCACCGCGTACCAGCAGGCGGCGTGCAGGATGACGACGAGCCCGGCGCGGGCGTCGCCCTCGGGGTGGTCGCGCAGGGCGGCGGCGTAGTCGGAGAGCTCGTACGCGGGGTCCACGTCGGGGTAGTCCCACAGGATGGACCGCAGGTGCTGGGCCTTGCGCGCGTCGATGAGGGGCAGCCGGGGCGGGATGTCGGCCACCGCTCCGGGGTCGATGACGTCGATGGCCACCCGCGCGTATCCGGCGATGTTGCGCGGGCACAGCCACTGTTCCTTGGTGGCCGTGTCGCGCCACTGCTCGTCCTCGGCCTCGCTCCGGCCGTTGCGCAGCAGCGGCAGCAGGTGCGCCAGACCGTCCTGGCGCTCGCCCAGGTCGTCCTCGTACGGGTGCCACCGGTGGCCGCAGGGGCGCTCGCGCAGGGCGGTGTCGGCGGCGTCGAGGGCCACCAGGGCGGCGCCCTCGACGCCGTCCCCGGTGAGCCAGCCGGTGTGTTCGGCCGTCATCAGCAGGCCGAGCGTCCACAGGTAGGCGTGTTCACCGGTGGGCTCGGCGGTCAGCCGCTCGGCACAGTCGCGGACGAGCCGGTCGGCCTCGTCCTTGGAGCGGCCTTCGCGGACGGCGTCCCACTGGTCGGCCAGTTCCCGGACGCGGTCGGCGGTGATGGCAGGGAAGTCCCTCATGGTCTCCCAGACGATGAGGGACCCCGTGCGGGTTCCGACTACGCAGCGGCCGGGCTCAGCGGGCGGTCCGGGTGTGGACGTACTCCACCAGGCGGGTGAGGGCGTCGGGGTCGGTGCTGGGCAGCACGCCGTGGCCGAGGTTGAAGATGTGGCCCTCCAGGCCGCGGGCCGCGTCCAGCACCTCGTCGGTCTTGGCCTCGACGGCCTGGCGCGGGGCGAAGAGCACGGCCGGGTCGAGGTTGCCCTGAAGCGCCTTGCCGGGGCCGACCCGCCGGGCCGCCTCGTCCAGCGGCACCCGCCAGTCCACGCCGACGACGTCCGCGCCCGCCTCGCCGAGCAGCCCCAGCAGCTCGCCGGTGCCGACGCCGTAGTGGATGCGCGGTACCCCGTATCCGGCCACGGCGTCGAAGACCTTCACGGAGGCGGGCATCACGCGGGCCCGGTAGTCCGCGGGGGACAGGGCGCCGACCCAGGAGTCGAAGAGCTGGACGGCGGAGGCGCCCGCCTCGATCTGCACCTTCAGGAAGGTGGCGGCGATGTCGGCGAGCCGGTCGAGCAGCTCGGCCCACAGCTCGGGGTCGCCGTACATGAGCGCCTTGGTGCGCTCGTGGTTGCGCGAGGGGCCGCCCTCGACGAGGTAGCTGGCGAGCGTGAAGGGCGCGCCGGCGAAGCCGATCAGCGGGGTGGCGCCGAGCTCGCCGGTGAGCATCCCGACCGCCTCGGTGACGTACTTCACATCGTCCGGGTCCAGCGGGCGCAGCCGGTCCAGATCCGCACGGGTGCGGATGGGATCCGCGATGACCGGGCCGACGCCGGGCTTGATGTCGAGGTCGATCCCGATGGCCTTGAGGGGGACCACGATGTCGCTGAAGTAGATCGCCGCGTCCACATGGTGGCGGCGAACCGGCTGGAGCGTGATCTCGGTGACCAGGTCCGGCCGCGTACAGGAATCGAGCATCGCGATGCCCTCGCGGACCTTGTGGTACTCCGGCAGCGAGCGGCCCGCCTGCCGCATGAACCACACCGGAGTGTGCGAAACCGGCTCACGTCGGCAGGCGCGGAGGAAGGCCGAGTCGGCCGTCGCGCTCGCCGCGGTGCGGCCGGTCTGCTGCTGGCCCGAGGGCCCCTCGTTGGCGCTCATGACCCAAATCTTCGCACGGGCCGAACGAGTGACCCGCCAACCCGGGTGTTCTTCCCCGGTTGAGGCCCCCGATGCGCCTAGTCTTCCGAGCATGGCAGCGGTTCAAGGACACCTCTCGAACGGCGCTGACGGCGCCGAGAGCGCCGACGGGGCGGACGCGGCGGGCGGGGAAGGGGCCCCGGCCGCCTTCCGGCATGCCGTGGCCGGGCTGTGCGCCGTGCGGCCGCGGCCCGAGGTGGAGCTCTCCCCGACGCCGCCGCCACGGCGGCTGGCCCCGTTCTCGTACGCGCTCGAGGCGGCGGTCACGGCGAGCCCGGCGAACGCCGTCGACGATGACGACGAGGAGGAGCTGGCCGAGGGGCGGCTGATCCTGCTGCACGACCCGGCCGGGCACGACTCCTGGCGCGGTACGTTCCGCCTGGTCACCCTGGTCCACGCGGACCTGGAGCCGGAGATGGCGGCGGATCCGCTGCTGCCCGAGGTGTGCTGGTCGTGGCTGACCGGCGCGCTGGAGGCGCGCGGGGTCTCGTACCGGCAGCCCAGCGGCACGGTGACCCGGGCGAGCTCGCACTACTTCGGCGGGATAGGGGAGCGCGAGCCCTCGACCCGGATCGAGATCCGCGCCTCCTGGACCCCGGCCGAGCGGCCGGCGGCGGAGCCGGGGCGGACGGAGCACCGGCGTCCTGACCGGGGCGTCGCCCCGGGCGACGGGGCGGCCGGGGCACCGGACACCGCGGCGCACCTGGCGGCCTGGTGCGATCTGCTGTGCCAGATCGCGGGTCTGCCGCCGGCCGGGGCCGCCGAGGCGGGGGTCGTATCGCTCCCGCAGCGGCGCGGTCCTCAGCCTCGGTGAGCACTCGCTGATCAGGCTTGATCGATCAGTCGTCCTAATTGCCCGAATTGTTACTCACCAAATCGTGATCATTCCCTAAAGCCGGGCCGTATCGGTGCCGAAGGACGTGGTGACCCGTCCCACCACTTCCCCCAGGAGGCCTGGTGTCTGTTCTCCTCGAGCAACCTTCCAGCCTGGTCGCCTACCGCCCGAACAAGCCGACGGCCATGGTCGTCGTCGCCGACCCCCGCGTACGTTCCACCGTCACCCGTCACCTCTGGGCCCTCGGGGTGCGCGACGTCATCGAGGCGTCGTCCGTCGCGGAGGCCCGTCCCCGGATCGCCAACCCGCGCGACATCTGCGTCGCCGACGTCCACCTCCCCGACGGCTCCGGCCTCACGCTGCTGTCCGAGACCCGCGCCGCGGGCTGGCCGAACGGCCTGGCCCTCTCCGCGGCCGACGACATCGGCGCCGTCCGCAACGCCCTGGCCGGTGGCGTCAAGGGCTACGTCGTCACCGGCACCCGCACCAACCTGGGCATCCCGGGCCGCCCCGGCGCCGCCCCCCTCGGCGCCGCCGCCCGGATGCACCGCCGCCCGCCGGGCGCCCCCGGACACCCGGGCGGCTACCGCGAGCTGTCGGGACGCGAGGTCGAGGTGCTGCGGCTGGTTGCGGAGGGCCAGTCCAACAAGGCCATCGGCGTCTCGATGGGCCTGTCGGCGCTCACCGTCAAGAGTCACCTCGCCCGCATCGCCCGCAAACTGGGCACCGGCGACCGGGCCGGCATGGTCGCGGTCGCGCTGCGCACCGGGATCATCCACTGAGCCACCCCACCCGTCCCCTCGAACCCCCCGCCGGACCCTGCGCCGGGGCCCCTGACGGGCCCTCCGCCAGGCTCTCCGCCAGATCCTCCGCAGGGCCCCGCACGGGGCCCCCGTAAGCCGCACACCAGCCCCCTACGAGCCGCGTCAGACCTTCCGTACACCCCCCGCACCACCCCTGGCTCCCGCCCAGGCGCCCACCGTCCACCCAACGCCCGGCGCCCGCCGACGGAACGTTCCGTCGGCGGGCGCCCTGCGTACCCGGTACGCACAGCTACCCTTGACAGGTGACCGACGCCCAAGAGACCGCAGCAGAGACGACACTGCGAACCACCGGGGGCGCTCCCCCGGACGACCTCCCCTCGGCGCCGGTCCCCTTGCTGGAGCCGCGTGAGGGCATCCCGCCCGTCACCGCCGACCCGGACGCGCTCGCCGAGGTCGTCGCCGCGTTCGCGGCGGGCCGCGGCCCGGTCGCCGTGGACGCCGAGCGCGCGTCCGGGTACCGCTACGGGCAGCGGGCCTATCTGGTCCAGCTGCGCCGCTCCGGCGCGGGGACCGCCCTGATCGACCCCGTCGGCTGCCCCGACCTGTCCGGCCTGGGCGACGCGATCGCCGACGCCGAATGGGTGCTGCACGCCGCCACCCAGGACCTGCCCTGCCTGCGGGACATAGGCATGCTGCCCGGCCGCCTCTTCGACACCGAACTGGCGGGCCGGCTGGCCGGGTTCGCCCGGGTGGGCCTGGGCGCCATGGTCGAGAACATCCTCGGATACGCCCTGGAAAAGGGCCACTCCGCCGTCGACTGGTCCACCCGCCCGCTGCCCGATCCGTGGCTGCACTACGCCGCGCTCGACGTCGAGCTGCTGGTCGACCTGCGCGACGCGCTGGAGGAGGAACTGGCGCGGCAGGGCAAGCTGGACTGGGCGCACCAGGAGTTCGCCGCCATCGCCGCGGCCCCGCCCGCCCCGCCCCGCAAGGACCCCTGGCGGCGCACGTCGGGGATGCACAAGGTCCGGCGGCGCCGGCAGATGGCCGTGGTGCGCGAGCTGTGGACCGCCCGGGACAAGATCGCGCAGCGCCGTGACGTCTCGCCGGGCAAGGTGCTGGGCGACGCGGCCATCGTCGAGGCCGCGCTGACCCTGCCGACGACCGTGCGCGCCCTGGGCGCGCTGAGCGGCTTCGGCCACCGCATGGGCCGCCGTCAGCTGGAGCAGTGGCAGGCCGCGGTGGACCGGGCGCGGGCCCTGCCGGAGTCCGAGCTCCCCCAGCCGGGCCAGCCGGTGGCCGGCCCGCCGCCCCCGCGCGCCTGGGCCGACAAGGACCCGGCCGCGGCGGCCCGCCTCTCGGCGGCCCGTACGGCGGTGACCGCGCTGGCCGAGCAGCTGAACCTGCCTCAGGAGAACCTGATCGCCCCGGACACGGTCCGGCGGCTGTGCTGGGAGCCCCCGGCCGAGCTGACCGCCGAGTCCGTCAAGGCCGTCCTGCACGGCTACGGCGCCCGGCCCTGGCAGATCGAGCAGACCACCCCGATCCTGCTGACGGCCCTGGGCACCGCGGCGTGAGGTGACGCGGCCCCCTTTTTGAGGCTCGGTTCGGACGGGAAGGCGAATTCCCGGGTGTGACCTTCACCCCTCCCGGAGCGGGGGCTGGGCACCGTGGTTACTCATAAGTAGCATGAGGGTGTGGAGGCACGCCCCTTGCCGGGCGTGCCCGCAGCAGTGCCATCCCGCGCACCTGGAGGAGAGCCAACGTGCCTCGTACCGCTAGGGACGTCGTCTTCGTCGACGGCGTCCGGACCCCGTTCGGCAAGGCGGGTCCCAAGGGCATCTACCACGAGACCCGCGCCGACGACCTGGTCGTCAAGTGCATCCGGGAGCTGCTGCGCCGCAACCCGGACCTGCCGCCGGAGCGCATCGACGAGGTGGCCGTCGCCGCGACCACGCAGATCGGCGACCAGGGCCTGACCATCGGCCGCACCGCGGGCATCCTGGCCGGGCTGCCCCAGTCCGTGCCCGGCTACGCCATCGACCGGATGTGCGCCGGCGCGATGACCGCCGTGACGACGACCGCGGGCTCCATCGCCTTCGGCGCGTACGACGTGGTCGTGGCGGCCGGGGTGGAGCACATGGGCCGCCACCCGATGGGCGAGGGCGTCGACCCGAACCCGCGGTTCGTCTCGGAGAAGCTGGTCGACGAGTCGGCCCTGTTCATGGGCATGACCGCGGAGAACCTCCACGACCGGCTGCCGCACATCTCCAAGCAGCGCGCCGACGAGTTCGCGGTGCGCAGCCAGGAGAAGGCCGCCAAGGCCTACGCCAACGGCAAGATCCAGCAGGACCTGGTGCCGATCTCGGTACGGCGCACCAGCCCGGAGGGCGGTGAGCTGGGCTGGGGCCTGGCGACCGCCGACGAGCCGATGCGCCCCGGCACCACGCTGGAGGGCCTGGCCGCCCTGAAGACCCCGTTCCGCCCGCATGGCCGGGTCACCGCGGGCAACTCCGCGGGACTCAACGACGGCGCGACCGCCTCCCTGGTCGCCGCCGAGGACGTGGCCCGGGAACTGGGCCTGCCGGTGAAGATGCGGCTGGTCGGCTACGCCTTCGCGGGCGTCGAGCCGGAGGTGATGGGCTACGGCCCGGTCCCGGCGACCAAGAAGGCCCTCGCCAAGGCGGGGCTGACGATCGAGGACATCGGCCTCTTCGAGATCAACGAGGCCTTCGCCGTGCAGGTGCTGTCCTTCCTGGACCACTACGGCATCGACGACGACGACCCGCGCGTCAACCAGTACGGCGGCGCGATCGCCTTCGGGCACCCGCTCGCCTCCTCCGGGGTGCGGCTGATGACGCAGCTGGCCCGGCAGTTCGAGGAGCAGCCCGAGGTCCGCTACGGCATCACCACCATGTGCATCGGCTTCGGCATGGGCGGCACCGTGATCTGGGAGAACCCGCACTTCGAGGGGAACAAGTGAGCGGCGTGACCACTACCGAAGAGCTTCTCAAGGGCGCGGCCGAGCTGTTCCCGGACGAGGTCGTGACGCAGGCGCACGTCCGCCATCTGGACCTGCCCGGCGGCGCTGGCCGGTTCGCCCTCATCACGCTCGACAACGGCCTGGACCACACCAAGCCCACCACCTTCGGCCCGGCCTCGCTGGCGAATCTGAACGCCGCGCTCGACCAGGTCGAGAAGGAGGCCGCCGAGGGCGCGATCGTCGGCGTCGGCGTGACCGGCAAGCCGTTCATCTTCGCCGTCGGCGCCGACCTCAAGGGCGTGGAGCTGCTGAAGCGGCATGCGGACGCGCTGGCCATCGGCAAGGGCGGCCACGACGTCTTCAAGCGGCTGGCGGGCCTCGCCGTGCCCACCTTCGCGTACTACAACGGCGCGGCGATGGGCGGCGGCGTCGAGGTCGGCCTGCACTGCACGTACCGCACGGTCTCGGCCGCGCTGCCCGCCTTCTCCCTCCCCGAGGTCTTCCTGGGCCTGGTCCCCGGCTGGGGCGGCTGCACCCTGCTGCCCAACCTGATCGGCGCGGACCGCGCGGTCACGGTGATCATCGAGAACTCGCTCAACCAGAACCGGCAGCTCAAGGGCAAGCAGGTCTACGAGCTCGGGATCGCCGACGCGATCTTCGAGGGCGCGGACTTCCTGGAGCAGTCGCTGCTGTGGACCGCGTCCGTGCTCAGCGGCCAGACCAAGGTCGTACGTCCCGAGGTGGACCGCGGCGAGGGCTGGGACGCGGCCGTCGCCCGCGGCCGGGCCATCGCCGACAGCAAGGTGCACGGGGCGGCCCCGGCCGCGTACCGGGCGCTGGACATCATCGCCGCCGCGAAGAACGGCGATCTCGGCCAGGGCTTCGACTCCGAGGACGGCGCCCTCGCCGACCTGATCATGGGCGGCGAGCTGCGCAGCGGCATCTACGCCTTCAACCTGGTCCAGAAGCGCGCCAAGCGCCCGGCCGGCGCCCCGGACAAGTCCCTGGCCCGCCCGGTCACCAAGGTCGGCGTGGTCGGCGCGGGCCTGATGGCCTCGCAGCTGGCGCTGCTGTTCGCGCGCCGCCTGGAGGTGCCGGTCGTGCTGACCGACATCGACCAGGAGCGCGTCGACAAGGGCGTCGGCTACGTCCATGACGAGATCGACAAGCTGCTGCTCAAGGGCCGCGTCAACCAGGACAAGGCCAACCGCCTCAAGGCCGCGGTGACCGGCTCGCTCGACAAGGCCGAGGCCTTCTCGGACGCCGACTTCGTCATCGAGGCCGTCTTCGAGGAGATGGGCGTCAAGCAGCAGGTGTTCGCCGAGGTCGAGGCGGTCGTGCCGGCCCACGCCATCCTGGCCACCAACACCTCCTCGCTGTCGGTGAGCGAGATGGCCTCCAAGCTCCAGCACCCGGAGCGGGTCGTCGGCTTCCACTTCTTCAACCCCGTCGCGATCCTGCCGCTGCTGGAGATCGTCCGCGGCGAGAAGACCGACGACGCCTCGCTGGCCACCGCCTTCGGCATGGCCAAGAAGCTGAAGAAGACGGCGGTCCTGGTCAAGGACGCCCCGGCGTTCGTCGTCAACCGGATCCTGACCCGCTTCATGGGCGAGATCCAGAACGTCATCGACGAGGGCACCCCGGTGGACGTCGCCGAGCGCGCCGTCGAGCCGCTGGGCCTGCCGATGTCGCCGCTGGTGCTGCTGGAGCTGGTCGGCCCGGCCATCGGCCTGCATGTCTCGGAGACCCTGCACCAGGCGTTCCCGGACCGCTTCACGGTCTCGGAGAACCTGCGGCGCGTGGTCGAGGCCGGCAAGCGCGGCTTCTACGTGCATGCCGGCGGCAGTTCAGCCAAGCCGGAGCTGGACCCGGAGGTCGCCGCGCTGCTCGAGCAGGGCGACTCGGTCCTCACCGAGGAGCAGGTGCGGGCGCGGGTGCTGGAGACGGTGGCGCAGGAGATCGGCCTCATGCTGGACGAGGGCGTCGTCGCCGAGGCGCAGGACATCGACCTGTGCCTGATCACCGGCGCGGGCTGGCCCTTCCACCTGGGCGGCATCACCCCGTACCTGGACCGCGAGGGCATCTCGGAGCGGGTGGTCGGCCAGCGCTTCCTGGCCCCGGGCCTGGCGAGCGTCCCGGCGTAGCGTGTTGTGCTCCGAGCGCCGGACGGGCCACTCGCCCGTCCGGCGCTCGCGTGCTCAACCGTCCGATTCGTCCACGGCGGACATCCGGCAGGCATGGACGACCCACCACTGGGGCGAACGCACGAACCGCCGGCCATGACCGCACCCCTATCCGCACGGCCTCCTACAGTGGCCGCGAGTCCGTTGTCAGTGCACGGTGTTACTTTCTGTGACATGACCGATCACGCGCTATGGCTGCTGCGGCAGGACCGCCGCCTGGCCGAACTGGCGGCCTTCCCCTTCGACTTCGACCTGGACCGCGCCGCCCGCGGCCATGTCGAGGAGGTCCGCCTCGCCTCGGGCCAACCGCTGGAGACGATAGCGGGGGACGATACCGGCGGTACGTACTTCGTGTGCGCGGACGGCTCGGTGCTCTACGCGGACTCGGAGGGCGCCGCGGGAATCATCGGCTCCAGTGTCGACGAGACCCTGGAGCTCGTGATCGGCCTGCCCGGCTGGCGCGGCTACACACGTCTGTCGCCGGACGACGGCGAGGAGCAGATCCTGGCGTGCGTCGCGGAGACTGAGGACGAGATCCGTGAGTACTACGGAATCGACGAGGAGCGTGCCGAGCTCCGTGCGGCGCTGGGCTTCCCGGAACGCTCCCCGGTCGAGCTGGTGGGCAGGCTGCGTGCCGCGCTGCTGCGCACCGAGCCGGAGTTCGTGCTGCTCAACGCGGATGAGGGGTGCGCGTACGACCGGATAGGCCCGGCCGGTCCCCCGCTGTGGGAGCCAGTGCTCGCGGCGGGCCGCGCCGATCTCGCCCGGCTGCGGGAGGGCGACCGCACGGCATGGCGTGAAGTCGCCGAGGACCCGGTGCGGCGCCGGATCACCCTGCGGGCCGCGCAGTTCGACCGCGCCGAGGGCGATCTGGAGCTGCTGCGGCATCTGCTGCGGCACGAGACACGGTCATCGATGACGGACGAACTGCGACTCGCGGCCGTGCTGGTGGGGCTGCGCGGGGACACCCGGGATCTGCCGCTGCTGAATGAGGTCCGGGAGACGGACTTCGACACGGCGTGCGGCCTGGGCGGTATGCCGGAACCGGGTGCGAGCGCGGACGAGTTGCGACAGTGGGCGCGGGCGCTCGACGAGTCGATGTTCGGGACGGACCCGTCGGACGAGCCGGTCTCCACATGGACCGACCTGGCGCGGGACCAGGGGATGACGGACCTCGCGCGGGTGACGCTGATCCGCGAACTCGACGACATCTTCATGGACCAGAGCGGAATCAGCCGCCCCGAGGCACCCCGCACCCTGGCCACGGCTCCGCTGAGCCGGCTCGCCCAGGACTTCGAGGAACTCGGCGACCTTCCCCAGGCGCTGCGCGCCCAGCGCCTGCACGCCGCCCTTCAGGAGACGGCATGGGACCGGGCCTCGGCCCGGCACACCCTGGCCCGCCTGGAGCGGGAGGCGGGCCAACTGCCGCAGGCAGCGGACAGCCTGGCCGCCGTGCGCGACGCCCTGGCCACCCCGGGCGACGACTCACTGCGCCACTGGAAGCAGGTCAACCTCGGCCACTCCATCGCCGAGGAGCACTACCGGCTCACCCTCGCCCTGGCCGACGCGGGCCGCCCCGAGGAGGCCCGTGCCCTCCTCACAGCCGCCGACGCCATACGCGACGAGCTCTCGGAGAACGCCGCGAGCGGCATCCGCGAGCTCGCCGGGCGGACCGCTGCGAGAGTGCGGGAGGTCAACTGAGGATGGGCACGGCGGGCGGTCCGCCAGGAAGCAGTGGGGGCGGCGGGCGTTCGTTCAGGCCTTGTCCGCCCAGAGGCGACGGCCGTCGGCCTGGATGTGCACCGTCGGCGAGTACTCCCGAAAGCCCCACGCGAGGGCGCCCTTCTCGGCCACGAAGGCCTTGGCCTGGAACGCCTGGGCGTGGACGACGGGGGCGGTGCAGCCGTCGAGAGGGCTGGTCCTGGTGGCGCCGGCCGGGACGGTGACTTCCTGTTCCGTGCCCCAGGGCGCGGGGCACTCGTGCTCGGCCCCGGCCTGGACGTAGGCGATCCGGACCTTCACCGTCGTCGCTCGGGTCGAGGAGTTGGTGAGCTGGACGACGAAAGACAGGGAGTCCTTGTCGAGGCGGGTGCAGGGCCGCCATGACACGGCGCCCACCGCGCGCGTCCGGCCGCAGCGGTGATCGCCGGTCAGGTCCGCCGCCTGCGCGGCGTCACCGCCGGGCGAACCATCGTCCTCCGAGGCGCCGCTGCGCAGTGCCATGGTGCCGGTGATCAAGCCGAGGGCGATCGCCGTCACCGCGGCGACTTGCCACCCTTTCCACTTCCGCCGTGGCTCCGCCGTCACCGTGTGCGTTTCGGGATCGGCGTGTGTGGCGGCGGCGACGGTGGAGGGCGCGAGGCCGGCGAGGACCTCGTCCCTCCAACCGGGACCGGCCGTCTCTTTCAGCCGCCGCGCGAGATCTGCGATCTCCATGCCGATCGCAGGGAGTTCACGAGCGCTGTGCGGCGCCTTCTGTGAAAGCGCCCGGGCTACGGCTTCGCTGTCCTCCTGGCTGGGCAGCCGGTTCTTCTTGCTGCCGGGCAGCAGTTGATCGCGGCCTTTGAGCCAGTACGACAGCAGAGGCAGATCGATTCTTTTCCGGCTCCGGCCGGCCCGCTCGAATTCCAGGCGCTCTCTCTCGAGTTCCGCAACCAGGCCCGCGCGGGTGGGGCGCCGCGCGGAGTCGGTCACCTGGCCGACGGTGGTCGCCCATGCGTCGAGGGCCTGGACCAGGGCGTGTGCCAAGTCCTTGAAGAGCCCGGTCCGTTCCACCATCAAACCCCCCGAAGTGAATCGCATTAACCATATAACACCGCTTCATCACGGGCTAGTTGACGCTGTGCCGGACCGCCTCCGGTTGCACCGTAACGCGAGAGGCCCCAGGTCAGGACGGTGCACATGGCAGTGCAACGGGGCACCCCGTTGCACCCCGGGCCCGCCCGGCCAAACCGGTGCACGGTGGTTTCCGGCGGCGCGGTCCGCACCGCCGGAACAGATCAGAACCGAAAGGACTCCACCATGTGCCGACGCTGCAAGGGCGACGGGAAGTGCACCACCTGTGGCGGCTCCGGATTCCGGGGCGTATGGAAGTGCGACAGCTGCCGCGGCAGCGGTGACTGCAAGGCGTGCGACGGCCGCGGCTAACCAATCCCACACGACCGAAATCCTGGAGCGTTTCACGATGTCCAACGACGCACTTCTGGAAAAGCTCGTCCTCCGGACCGACGACGAAGACTACGAAACCCCGCTTCCCATCACCCTCATGGTGGGCGGCGTCATCATCACCGGCACCATACTCCCCCGCGATGAATGGCTCAGGCAGCACATGAGCCTGCTGTCCGAGAAGAGTTCGCTGACCGAATTCGCCAAGGAGTTCGCCGCAGACATGCTGCGGCATGAGCCGGAGACCAGCCATATACATCTGGCCTGGGCGCGGATCGTCACGGGTGGCCCCCACGTCCCCATCGACGAATACGGGCTTCTTCGGGTGCCGCTGTCCGAGGTGAACGCCTGGACCATCGGCGATCTGAATTCCATCGGCTGAGCGGCGGACATGCGCAAACTATCGATCACGGCCGGCGTCGTGCTGCTCATCACCGCGACGATCGCGCTCGTCCATGCCTACCGCAGCGACACCTCGGCGGAGAAACCTCCGGCGCAGGAGCTGAGATACGAACCCGGCGGCCCGGTCCCGGCCGAGGCCGCCCGGGTCGCACGGGACCTGGTGGCCGAGGACGAGAAGACACAGCGAGTGGCGCTCGCGCCCGAGTTGGCGCGGACCCTGCCCGAGGGACGCCTCACCGCCAGGAACGCCAAGCTCCGTCTGAAAGACGGCACCTGGCATGAGGAGGACGGCATCGCCAACGCCCAAGCCACTCTGGAGGAACCGGGAAAGCCGGCGCAGCGGGTGCTGCTGGGATTCGCCCGCAGCGGCGGGTCCTGGCGGATCATCCTCGCGGAGGTCCTCCCATGACCCTCGCCACCCGCTGCCGGGCCCTCGTCCCCTGCGCCGTCCTGATGCTCCTGCTCACCCTGCTCGGGGCGGTGCCCACCGCTACCGCCGAGCCGCGCGGTTGCGCCGGCGGCGGGCTCCGGCAGGTGACGAAGGAATCCGTCGCGAACACGATGCCCGTCCTCTTCGTCCACGGCATCAACGCGGGCGCCGACACCTGGGACGGGCCCGGAGACGATCCGGAAGGCTGGTTCCCCCGGAAAGTCGCCAAGCTGCCCCACGTCAGCGCCTGGACCTTCGACTACAAACAGGCTCAGCCGGCCTGGGTGACGGACCGACGGATCGGTCCCGCCTTGGGGACCGCGATCGAATGTCTCGCCGACGCCTCCGGCTACAAGGTCATGGTGGTGGCCCACTCGATGGGCGGTCTGGCCACGCAGTACGCGGTTTCACAACCCAGTCGCAAACCCGGGGGCAGGATATGGCAGGAGGTGTCGGAGGTTATCACCATCGGCACGCCCTCTCGCGGCTCGCTCCTGGCCTCCTTCCTGGACAACATGATCACCGGCCCCCCGGGTTGGTCGCTCGAGGAGCTGGCCCTGAAGCGGGTGGTCGCCGCCTGCCTCGGGGTCGCCAAGGGCCTGTCCGCGTGCGAGACCGTTGACGTACTCCGCTCGCCGCAGGGCCTCGCCCTCAAGTACAACTCTCCGGAGATCAGAAAGCTGCCGGCCTGGCCCAAGAAGCTGCCCGTCCGCGCCATGGCCGGAGACATTCGCATGGGCCTCAATGTCCTGGCATTGAAGTCGCCCACGGCACCCGTCTCCGTGGGCGACATCGCGGTGCCTCTCTCCTCCGCCACCGCGTACGTCCACAAGACCGGCGCCCCTCACATTCTCACGTGCACCGACGCCCAAGTCGCGGTACGGGTGCTGGGCAGCAACTGCAATCACACGAACATCAAAACGCAGTCGAAGATCATGTCAGTGGTGATCGACCGGGCAAAACGCATCCAGGAGACGACGAACCCAACACCCGAGCTGGCCTACGCGACCGCCGACAGCGTCAACGTGTGGACCAACGGCAGCAACAAGAAACTCGCCCCCGTCCCCGGCGGATACCGCGTACGGCAGCTCACCTGGTCGTCCGACGGCACCTCCCTCGCCTGGCTGGCCGAGCGGGGCGACGACACGGGCCGGAAGGTGTTCCAGGTGCGCCGGGTCCGTGGACAGCCTTTCGTCACGCCCCGCGTCCGCAGCTGGGACTGCTCCGGCTGCTCGACGATCGCCTTCCGCGACGACCAGTTGGTCTCCGACGGCGCGACGGACCCGAACCAGCCCATGCTGTGGAGCTACCCGCCCCTGGGCGGCGCGCGGCGGGCGCTGCCCGTGACGGGCCTGCCCTCGCCGGACGAGTGCTTCAGCCCGACGTACTGCGGCCGCCTCGACCTCCTCGGCGCCGCACCCCGGGGTGAGCTGACCGTCTCGTACTTCGAGAACGGCGGCGGCAACTTCCCCGGAGTGGGCTCGTTCTACCAGGTCACCCGCGAGGGCAGGGCCCGGCCCACCCAGTCGTTCGACGGCAGCGGGCTCGGGCCCGAGGTCGCGGCGGCCAGTCCGCGGCGGGACCGGCTCGCCGTGCCCTGGTACCAACACCTCAGCGCCTGCGAGGAGTACTCCAACGTCGCGCTCGTCGACCAGCGCAGCGGACGGGTGGACCGGCTGGACCTGCCCTCCCGGGACGGCAACCTGTGGATGGTCTCGGCCTGGTTCGACCGCGACGGCCAGGCGTACGCGGCCTTCCGTTCGGAGGCCGGCTGCGGCAGTGACGACCAGTACGCGTCGGACGGCCGGCGGATTCCCCGCTGGGGTGAGACGCGGGTGTATCGCGCCACGAACGTCCGGTGGGTCGAGACGCGGGAGAAGCGGCCCATCCTGGCGCGCGACGTCCATGCCTCGGGGAAGACGGCGTCTCTGCTCGGCGCCCCGGCGGTCGAGGTGTCGGGCGGTTACCACACGGGGACGCTGGTCGCCCGGAACGCCGCGAACCGAGAGGTCGAAGTGGCGCGCGGGGTGCACGCCTTCGGGTGGCGGCCGGCGTCCTCGTGAACCGGGAGGTGAGCCGGGCGGGCGGCGCGCCCTAATCCCCCACCCGCCCCCACGCGCGCAGGGCCAGCCCCGGCTCGTCCGTCTTCTGACGGGCCGCGAGCAGTGCGCCGTCGTCCGCGAGGGCGGCGAGGACGACCAGTCCCCGGCCGTCCAGCGCCAGCGCGGGCCGGCCCGTGCCCGGCCCGCCCGAGGGCGTCCACCAGACCCCCGCCGCCTCGTTCTCCGTCAGGTGCGCGGCGACGGCGAGCCGCCCGCTCTTGGCGTCGCGGTGGGCCAGCACCGTGCAGTCGTGGCCGTCCACGGTCGTACGGAGGGCCGCGACGGGCCCGGTGCCGGTCTCGCCGCCGAGGGGCGCCGCCTCGTCCGCCCCGGGCCGCCAGGCCAGCACCCCGCGCCCCTCCGCGTCGCGCCAGTAGTGCGTGACCGTGTCGCGGCCGGTGGCGAGCCCGGAGGCGGAGCCGGCCTCGGGGGCGGCGGGGATGTCATCGGCGCGTTCGTAGCCGGCGCCGGGCTCGGGCTGGTGCCAGCGCAGCGCGCCGCGGTCGGCGGGCGCGAGCAGTTCGACGCGTCCTTCGGCGGTCGCGGTGGCGGACATGCCGTCCAGCACATCGGCGCCCTTGAGGTCGGTCCACCCGCCCCACTTGCCCTTGGCGTCCTGGCGGCGCGCGCTGACCCCGCGCCCGGCGTTGCGCACGAAGACGTGCACGGCGCCCGAGGAGCCCACGGCCGCGGCCGGAGCGCCGGTCCGCTGTGCCTTGCGGCGGTCCTTGGGGTGCGGGGTGCCGAGCGAGTGCCAGGCCGTCAGGGGTCTGCCCGTCTGGAACTGCGTGGCGTGTACGACGTCCACGTCCGGGCCGTCGGCGCCGCCCTGACGGTGTCGCAGGCCCACGAGATGGACATAGCCGTCCGCGCCCTGGGTCACGGTCAGCGCGGTCAGGCCGGGCACCTCGATCAGCCGCGGCCCGGTCCACCGGGGGCCGCCGGGCCGCTCCTCGGTCCAGCGGGCGACGCCGCCCGCCACCGGCGCGTAGGCCGTGAGCCTGCCGTCCTTGCCGCGGAGCAACCGCAACGCCATGGCCCGCTGCAACCTTCCGTGACGTCGATCCCCCGGGTGAGCCCCGCGGGGCCGGCGCGCCCGAGGTGCTGACGCGCCACCACCCATAGTAATTTGCCTGGCTGATGAAAGGCTTTGTTGTCGTGGACGCGGCGAATGTGGTCGGTTCGGTGCCCGACGGCTGGTGGCGGGACCGGCGCGGCGCGGCCGAGCGGCTGCGGGACGGGCTCGCCGCGCTCGCCGAGCGCGGGCTGGAGCCGCGCCCCGGCGTGCCGGAGTGGGCCGAACAGCCGCCCGTGGACCTCGTGCTCGTGGTCGAGGGCGCCGCCCGCGACATCGCGCCCGTGCCGGGGGTGCGGGTGGCGCGGGCGCCGGGCAGCGGGGACGACCGGATCGTGGAGGTGGTGGCGGACCGCGAGCCGGGCCGGCCGTGCCTGGTGGTGACCGCCGACCGGGAGCTGCGGACGCGGGTGCGGGCGCTCGGGGCGGAGGTCACGGGCCCGCGCGCGGTCCGCCCCGCCGACTGAGCCGCCCGCCACCCCCACGTACTCTTAGGCAAGCCTTGGCTAAGGGCAGATTTCGGCCCGGCGGGGCGAGAAGGCTTTGCGTACGGAAGAGAGAGACGGAAGAGAGTAGGCGAATGTCGGGAGTCGCGCGCCGTCGCGTCGGCTGGATAACCGCGGCGGCGTTGCTGCTCCTGGCCGCCGTGGCACTCAGCCTCGCGGTCGGCAGCCGCCAGATCGCCCTCAGCGAGGTCTACGACGCCCTGGTGCACGGCGGCACCAGCGACAACGCCCAAGTCGTACGGGCCCTGCGGGTGCCGCGCACCGTCATCGGCATCATGGTCGGCGTCGCCCTCGCCGTGGCCGGCACCGTGCTCCAGGGGATCACCCGCAACCCGATCGCCGAGCCCGGGATCCTGGGCATCAGCCAGGGCGCCTCGCTCGGCGTGGTCTGTGCGATCGCGTTCTTCGGGGTGCACACGCTGACCGGATATGTGTGGTTCGCGTTCGCGGGCGCGGCGCTCGCGGCGGTCTGCGCCTACGCGGTGGCCAGCAGCGGCCGCGGGGGCGCGTCCCCGGTCAAACTGGCCCTGGCCGGTGCCGCGATGAACGCCTTCATCGCCTCGGTGGTCTCCGCGATCGTCACCACCAACGCCCGGGTCCTGGACGAGTTCCGCTTCTGGGACGTGGGCTCGCTCAGCGGGCGGGACGCCACGATCGTCGGGCAGACCTGGCCGTTCCTGGCCGCCGGGCTGCTGCTGGTGCTGGCCATGGCCCGCGGGCTCGACGCGCTGGCTCTCGGCGACGACGTCGCCCGGGGGCTCGGCCGCAATGTCGCGCTGCTGCGCATGACCGGCACCGTGGGGGCGACCGTGCTGACCGGCGTCGCGGTCGCCGCCGCCGGGCCCATCGCCTTCACCGGCCTGGCCGTTCCGCATATCGCCCGCGCCCTCGTCGGCACCGCCCACCGCTGGCTGCTGCCCATGGCCGCGCTGCTCGGCCCGGTGATGATCCTCACCTCGGACGTCATCGGCCGTATCGTCTTCCCGCCCTCGGAGGTGCCGGTGTCCGTGATGACCGCCCTGGCGGGCGTGCCGTTCCTGATCGCCCTGGTCCGCAGGAAGGCGGTGCCAGCGTGAGCGCCACCACCCGCGCCGCCGGGTACAGCGTGGTCAGGGCCGGGCGGGGCAGCTTCCTCGTCCACCGCAGGGCCGTCGTGGCGGCCGTCGTCCTCGCCGCCGCGCTGGCCGCGGCCGTCGTGGCGTCGCTGTGCGTCGGCGAGTCGTTCGTCCCGCCCTCCGAGGTGGTACGGGTGCTGCTGGGGCAGCCCAGCCCGGACGAGCTGGTGGTGGGCACCCTGCGGCTGCCGCGCCTGGTGACCGGGCTGCTGGTCGGCGTGGCCTTCGGGCTGTCCGGCGCGCTGATCCAGACCATGGCCCGCAACCCGCTCGCCAGCCCCGACGTCATCGGGGTGACGCACGGCGCGGGCGCCGCCACGGTCGCCGCCATGACCTTCGGCCTCACCTCGTACACCACCCTGCCGTATGTGTCGATCGGCGGCGGTCTCGCGGCCGCCGCGCTGGTCTATCTCTTCGCCTGGCGCAAGGGGCTGAGCGCCTCCCGCTTCGTCCTCATCGGCATCGGCATCTCGGTGGCCCTGGGCTCGCTGTCCCGGCTGTTCCTCACCAAGGGCGACTATCTGGTGGCCCAGCAGGCCAAGGTCTGGCTCACCGGCTCGCTCAACGGCCGCGGTTACGACCAGGCCGCGCCGCTGGCGACCGTGCTGCTGCTCCTGGTGGTGCCGCTGCTGTGGGCGGCCCGCGCGCGGCGCGGGGTGTCGCTGGACGACGACACGGCCACCGCGCTCGGCATCCGGCTGGACCGGGTCCGGCTGGGGCTGAGCGCGCTCGGGGTGGTGCTCGCGTCCGTCGCCACCGGCGCCGCGGGCCCGGTCGACTTCGTGGCGCTGCTGGCCCCGCAGATCGCGCGCCGGGTCGCCCGCACCGAGCAGCCCCCGCTGCTGTGTTCGGCGCTGACCGGGGCGCTGGTCGTGGTCGTCGCGGATCTGCTGGCCCGCCGGCTCTTCTCCCCGACCGAGCTGCCGGTCGGGGTGTTCACCGCCCTGGTGGGCGCCCCGTATCTGATGTGGCTGCTCATCCGCACCCGTAGCCGTTCCGGAGGCACCGCGTGACCGACAACCGCCTGACCGCGCGGGAGCTGACCCTCGCGTACGAGGACCGCACGGTCGTCGACGGCCTCGACCTGGAGATCCCGCACGGGAAGGTCACGGTGATCGTCGGCCCCAACGCCTGCGGCAAGTCCACCCTGCTGCGCGCGCTGGGCCGGCTGCTCAAGCCGCGCAGCGGCGCCGTGCTGCTGGACGGCACCGAGCTGTCCCGCGTGCCCACCAAGCGGATCGCCCAGGCCATCGGGCTGCTGCCGCAGACCCCCGTGCCGCCGGAGGGGATCACGGTGGCGGATCTGGTCTCGCGCGGGCGGCAGCCGCACCAGAAGTGGTGGCAGCAGTGGTCGGAGGACGACGAGCGGGCCGTCGGCGAGGCGATGGAGCGCACCGGGACCGCGGAGCTGGCGGAGCGGCCGGTGGACGAGCTGTCCGGCGGTCAGCGGCAGCGGGTGTGGATCGCCATGGCCCTCGCCCAGGACACCGATCTGCTGCTGCTCGACGAGCCGACGACCTATCTGGACATCGCCCACCAGGTGGAGGTGCTCGACCTGGTCCGGCAGCTCAACCAGGACCGCGGCCGCACCGTGGTCGCGGTCCTGCACGACCTGAACCAGGCGGCGCGCTACGCCGACCATCTGATCGCCATGCGGGGCGGCCGGATCGTGGCGCAGGGCGCGCCGGGCGACATCGTCACGGCCGATCTGGTCCAGGAGGTCTTCGGGCTCGCCTCGGTCGTCGTACCGGACCCGGTGACGGGCGATCCGCTGGTGGTCCCGGGCGCCCCATGGGCGGCGGCGGGGGCTGGTGGTGACGGGGGTGGTGCTACCGCCGCGCCCGCACGCAACATAAGGTAAGCCTCGCCTAAGAACTGCCTGTGACAGGAGCCCTGCCATGTCCTCTCGACGCCGCGGTACCGCCGCCGTCGCCCTCGCCTTCGCCGCCGCGCTGTCCCTCGCGGCCTGCGGCGGCTCCTCCGACGGCGACAAGGAAGGGAGCGGCGGGCAGGGTGACAAGAAGTCCGTGTCCAAGGACGGCAAGGACTTCGCGAGCGCGGCCGAGAAGACCGCCGCCATGGGCACCGACGCCAAGCCCGGCCAGTGGCCGCGCACCATCGACCACGCCATGGGCAAGACCGAACTCAAGGCCCAGCCCAAGCGGGTGGTGGTGCTGGACGTCGGCGAGCTCGACAACGTGGTGTCGCTCGGCATCAAGCCGGTCGGCCTGGCGCCCACCGAAGGCTCCCCGGAGCTGCCGTCCTACCTGAAGAAGGAGGCGGGCAGCCCGAAGAACGTGGGCACCATCAACAACCTCAACCTCGAGGCGATCGCCGGGCTCAAGCCGGATCTGATCCTCGGCAGCCAGCTGCGCGCCGCCGACAAGTACGACGAGCTGTCGAAGATCGCGCCGACCGTCTTCTCCATCCGCCCCGGCTTCACCTGGAAGCAGAACTACCTCCTCAACGCCTCGGCCCTGGACAAGACCGCCGAGGCCAAGGCGAAGCTCGCCGACTACGACAAGAAGATCAAGGCGCTGGACGAGAAGCTCGGCGACAAGAAGCCGACCGTCTCGATGGTGCGCTTCATGCCCGACGGGGTGACCCGCCTCTACGCGAACGCCTCGTTCATCGGCACGATCCTGAAGGACGCGCACATTCCGCGGCCGAAGAACCAGGACATCGAGGACCTCGCCGCCGAGATCAGCGCCGAGAACATCGACCAGGCCGACGCCGACTACATCTTCACCGGCGTCTACGGCGACCCGAAGGCCACGGACCGCACCAAGGCTCAAGGCAACCCGCTGTGGAAGAACCTCAAGGCGGTCAAGAACGGCCACGCGTCCGACGTCCCGGACGAGACCTGGTACCTCGGCCTCGGGGTGATGGCGGCGGACACCGTGGTGGCCGACCTCCAGGAGCGCCTCACCGCATAGCCCACAACGGCCCGGCCGGGGCGGCGGCTCAGCGCCGCTCCGGGCGGGCCGCCAGCCTGCTGTGGCCGCGCCCGTAGAGGAAGTAGACGACGAAACCGATCGCCATCCACACCGCGAACCGCACCCAGGTCTCCGCGGGGAGGTTCAGCATCAGCCACAGCGAGGCGGCGACCGAGGCGATCGGCAGCACCGGCACCCAGGGGGCGCGGAAGGCGCGGGGCAGGTCGGGGCGGGTGCGGCGCAGGACGATGACGCCGAGCGCGACCACGACGAAGGCGAAGAGCGTGCCGATGTTCACCAGCGCCGCCAGCTGGGAGATGCTGGTGAACCCGGCGACGACGGCGATGACCACGCCGAGCAGGATCGTCGAGCGGTACGGCGTGGCGTACTTCGGGTGCACCTTGGAGAAGACCCTGGGCAGCAGCCCGTCGCGGCTCATCGCGAAGAAGACCCGGGTCTGCCCGAGCAGCAGGATCAGACACACGGTGGTGAGCCCGATCACCGCGCCGAAGCTGATGAGCCCCGCGTAGAAGGGGTGTCCGGTGGCCTTGAAGGCGTCGGCCAGCGGGGCGTCCACCGACAGCTGGGTGTACTTCTGCATGCCGGTGACCACCACGGACACCGCGACATAGAGCACGGTGCAGATGAGGAGCGAGCCGAGGATGCCGCGCGGCATGTCGCGCTGCGGGTTTCTGGTCTCCTCGGCCGTGGTGGCCACGATGTCGAAGCCGATGAAGGCGAAGAAGACCACGGCGGCGGCGGTGAAGATGCCCTGCACTCCGTAGGCCGTCGGCTGATACCCGGACATCAGCTGGATCAGCGGCGCCTTGAGCCCGGACGTGGCGGCCGTGACCCGGGGCTCGGGGATGAAGGGGTGGTAGTTCTCGGCCTTGATGAAGAAGGACCCGGCGATGATGACCAGCAGCACCACGGTCACCTTCACCGCCACCACGACCGTCGTGACGCGTGCGGACAGCTTCATGCCCAGCACCAGGATCCCGGTGAGCAGCAGCACCAGCAGAGCCGCGAGGATGTCGAAGGTGAAGCCGTGCGCCACATCGGGGCCGGACAGCACGGCCGGGAGCTGCCATCCGGCGTTGTCGAGCAGCGAGCGCACGTAGCCGGACCAGCCGACCGCCACCACGGCGGTGGCCAGGGCGAATTCCAGGACCAGGTCCCAGCCGATGATCCAGGCGGGCAGTTCGCCCAGCGAGGCGTACGAGAAGGTGTACGCGGACCCGGCCACCGGCACCGTGGAGGCGAACTCGGCGTAGCAGAGCGCGGCCAGGGCGCAGGCGATGCCCGCGGCCACGAAGGCCAGCGCGGTCGCGGGCCCCGCCTGCTGCTTGGCCACGGCCCCGGTCAGCACGAAGATGCCGGTGCCGATGATCACGCCGACGCCGAAGACGGTCAGGTCGAGGGCGGAGAGCGTCCTGGTCAGGGCGTGCTCGGGCTCCTCGGTGTCCTGGATGGACTGCTCGACGGACTTCGTTCTGAGCAGACCGCCCCGGCCCCTGCCTCCGGCGCCCCCGCCGCTGGGTTCTCTCACGCTCACCGCGCCACCTCCACGCCTGCCCGTGCGCGCCATCGTTCTGCCAACCGGGCATGCGGGATGTGTGCACACTCTCGGGCATGGCCGATTCACCCGATGGGGGCAGGGCGGTGGGAAAGGCACTGGGCCGGTCGGAGCACCGCGCGTGTCGCGCGGCGGCCCCGGCCGGCCCGGCCCGGAAGTGCGGAGGTCAGTCCCTTACGGGCTCGGCCGCGGCGGAGGCCTGTGACGCGGCGCCCGTACCGGCCGGCTCGGCCGCCGGGGCCGACTCGCCCGCGTAACGTCCGCCGATCCTGGAGACCAGGCCGGTGATCTGGCGGGCGATGTCCGGGGCGGTCAGCCCGATCTCCGCCATGACCTCCTTGCGAGAGGCGTGCTGGAGGAAGCGCGGCGGGATGCCGAAGTCGCGCAGCGGCATGTCCACCCCGGAGTCGCGCAGCGCCTGCGCGACGGCGGAGCCCACACCGCCCACCCGGATGTTGTCCTCGACGGTGACCACCACGCGGTGGCGCTCGGCGAGCGCGGGCAGCTCCTCGTCCACCGGCTTGACCCAGCGCGGGTCCACCACCGTGGTGGAAATGCCCTGCTTGTCGAGAAGGTCGGCGACCTCCAGACACATCGGAGCCAGCGCGCCGACCGAGACCAGCAGCACATCCGGCCGGTCCGCGTCCGCCGGGGCGGGCTCGCGCAGCACGTCCATGCCGCCGATCCGGCCCACCGCCCGGACCGCCGGGCCGACCGCGCCCTTGGAGTAGCGCACCACCGTCGGGGCGTCGTCCACCTCCACGGCCTCGCGCAACTGGGCGCGGACCTGGTCGGCGTCGCGCGGGGCGGCGATCCGCAGCCCCGGGACGACCTGGAGGATGGACATGTCCCACATGCCGTTGTGCGAGGCGCCGTCGGTGCCGGTGATCCCGGCCCGGTCGAGGACGAAGGTCACCCCGCACTTGTGCAGCGCCACATCCATCAGGACCTGGTCGAAGGCGCGGTTGAGGAACGTGGCGTACACCGCGAAGACCGGATGCAGCCCGCCGGTCGCCAGGCCCGCGGCCGAGACCGCCCCGTGCTGCTCGGCGATGCCGACGTCGAAGACCCGCTCCGGGAACCGCTTGGCGAACTCGGTGAGGCCCACCGGGTGCAGCATCGCCGCGGTGATCGCGACGATGTCCTCGCGCTCCTCGCCGAGCTTGACCATCTCCTCGCCGAAGACCGAGGTCCAGTCGGCACCGCCCGCGGAGATCGGCAGCCCGGTGTCGGGGTGGATCGGGCCGATGCCGTGGAAGCGGTCGGTCTCGTCCTGCTCGGCCGGGGTGTAGCCGCGGCCCTTCTCGGTGAGGCAGTGCACGATGACCGGGCCGCCGAAACGCTTCGCCCGCTGGAACGCGGACTCCAGCGCCTCGATGTCATGGCCGTCGATCGGGCCGACGTACTTCAGCCCCAGGTCCTCGAACATGCCCTGCGGGGCGATGAAGTCCTTCAGCCCCTTCTTGGCGCCGTGCAGCGTCTCGTACAGCGGCCGGCCGACGACCGGAGTGCGCTCCAGGAGGTCCTTGCCGCGGGCGAGGAAGCGCTCATAGCCGTCGGTGGTGCGGAGGGTGGCCAGGTGGTTCGCCAGACCGCCGATCGTCGGCGAGTACGACCACTCGTTGTCGTTCACCACGATGACGAGCGGGCGGTTCTTGGCGGCGGCGATGTTGTTCAGCGCCTCCCAGGCCATGCCGCCGGTCAGCGCGCCGTCACCGATGACCGCGACCACCCGGTCCTGCTTGCCCAGCAGCTCATTGGCCTTGGCGAGGCCCTCGGCCCAGCCCAGCACGGTGGAGGCGTGGCTGTTCTCGATGACGTCGTGCTCGGACTCGGCGCGCGAGGGGTAGCCGGACAGCCCGCCCTTGCCCTTGAGCCTGGAGAAGTCCTGGCGGCCGGTGAGGAGTTTATGGACGTAGGACTGGTGGCCGGTGTCCAGGAGCACCTTGTCCCGGGGCGAGTCGAAGACCCGGTGCAGGGCGATGGTGAGCTCCACCACACCGAGGTTGGGGCCCAGATGGCCACCGGTCTTGGAGACGGCTTCGACGAGGAAGGTGCGGATCTCCGCGGCCAGCTGGTCCAGCTGCTCCGGAGTGAGCCGGTCCAGATCACGCGGTCCCCTGATGTGGGTCAGCAGCACCCGTGCCTCCTTGCTGTCGAGTTTGCCGTCGTGCGTCTTTGTTCTTGTGCTGGTCGAGCCTTGCCGGTCCGCCTGAGTCTAATGTTCCGTCCCACCGGCGATGGCCGGGTCCCCGCGATCCACGTCACGCGTTCGGCGGCAGAACACCGGTACCCGGCACCGCCTGCGCGAGGCGATGCCGGGTACGTGAGGTTTGGCACAGCGGATACGGCGCGGGTCCGGTCAGCCGCGCCCCGCCGAGCGCTGGGTCCTCCGCGACACCGAGTCGATCACGACCGCGGCCAGCAGCACCGCACCGGTGATCATGTACTGCACGGAGTTGGCGACGCCCAGCAGCGCCATCCCGGACGCGATGGAGCCGATGACCAGCATGCCCAGCAGCGCCGACCAGACCGAGCCGCGACCGCCGAAGAGGCTGGTGCCGCCGATGACCGCGGCGGCGATCGCCTCCATGAGCAGGTTGCCGGTGCCGGCCTGCTGGCTCGCGGAGCCGATCCGGGAGGCGATCATGATTCCGCCGAACGCCGCCATCAGCCCGGACAGGGCGTACACCGAGATCCGCACCAGATCCACATTGATGCCCGCGCGGCGGGACGCCTCGACGTTGCCGCCCAGCGCGATCACCTTGCGCCCGTACGACGTGCGGCGCACCACGAAGTCGAGGGCGAGCAGCACCACCACGAAGATCACGAGCGCCAGCGGCAGGCCCTTGTACTCGTTGAGCCGCCAGGCCGCGGCGTAGGCGATGACGGCCAGCACCGCGGTGCGCACCAGAATCTCGCTCAGCGGCCGGGAGGGTATGCCGGCCGCCTTGCGGCGCCGCGCGCCCAGGAACTGGGCCAGGAAGAACGCGGCCACGGCGGCCGTGGCCGCCCCGTACGCGGCGATCAGCTGTGAGAAGTAGTGACTGGACAGGGTCTGCACAAAGCCGTCGTCGTCGAGGTCGAGGGTGCCGGTGGTGCCCAGCACCTGGAGCATCAGACCGTTCCAGGCCAGCAGACCGGCGAGGGTGACCACGAAGGCCGGGACGCCGATCTTGGCGAAGAAGAAGCCGTGCAGCGCGCCCAGGGCGGCGCCGAGGGCCAGCGCGATGACCACGGCGAGCACCTCGGGCACGCCGTGCCTGATGGTGAGCACCGCCATGGTGCTCGCGGCCAGACCGCTGAGCGAGCCGACGGACAGGTCGATCTCACCGAGCAGCAGCACGAAGACGATGCCGACCGAGATCAGGCCGGTGCCGACGATCAGGATCGACAGGTCGGAGAGGTTCTTGGGCGAGAGGAAGGCGTCGTCCTTCACCTGGTAGACCACCCAGATGACGGCGATGCCCACGATGACGGGGAGCGCGCCCAGCTCACCGCTGCGCAGCTTGCGGCCGAACTCCTGGAGGTAGCCCTTGAAGCCCTCCTGGCGCACCAGCAGCCGGGGGTCGACCGCGGCGACCGCGTCCTTGGCGACCGGGGCCGCGTCCTCGGTGTCGCCGCCATTGGTGTTGTCGATCTTGGTGGTCACTTGGCGACCTCCGCGTTACGCGCCTTGCGGCGGGTCACGGCGTTCTCCGTGGCGCCGGTGATGGCGGAGATGATCTCTTCTTGAGAGGTGGTCTGCACATCGAAGGTGCCGTTGTTACGGCCGAGCCGCAGCACCGCGACCCGGTCCGCCACGGCCTTGACGTCGGCCATGTTGTGGCTGATGAGGATCACCGCCAGGCCGCGCTCGCGCAGCCGCTCGACCAGGTCGAGGACCTGCGCGGTCTGCTCGACGCCCAGGGCCGCGGTCGGCTCGTCGAGGATGACCAGCTTGGGCTCGCCGAGCATCGAGCGGGCGATGGCGACGGTCTGCCGCTGGCCGCCGGACAGCGAGGCGATCGGGATCCGCACGCTGGGGATCCGGATGGACAGGGTCTCCAGCAGCTCGCGGGAGCGGCGCTCCATCTCGACCTCGTCGAGCACCCCGGCGCGCAGGATCTCGCGGCCGAGGAAGAGATTGCCGACCACGTCGATGTTGTCGCACAGGGCGAGGTCCTGGTACACGGTCGCGATGCCCAGTTCCTGGGCGTCGTGCGGGCGGCTGACCTGGACCGGCCTGCCCTCCCACTCGACGACGCCCTCGTCGGCGGGGCCGACTCCGGCGATCGCCTTGACGAGGGTCGACTTGCCGGCGCCGTTGTCGCCGACCAGGGCGACCACTTCACCGGCGCGGACCTCCAGATGTATGTCCGTCAGCGCCTGGACGGCGCCGAACCGCTTGGAGATCCCGCGCAACGCCAACACGGGTTCGTTCGGCACGATGGCCATCTCCGATCTGCGCAGGGGCGGACCCCTGCGGTGTAGCGGAGGTGGGAGAGCGCTCTCTCACCTCGACAGGGGGGTGGTGTCGACAGCAGGGGCGGGCCGCCCGTGAGCCACGGGCGGCCGGTGGCGCACTACTTGATGCCGAGTTCGTCGCACGCGGCCTTGAACTTGGCCGTGCAGATGGCGGAGACCTTGTACAGGCCGTCCTTGACCACGGTGTCCTTGATGTTGTCCTTGGTCATCGACACCGGCGGGATCAGCGTCGCCGGGATCCCCTTCTTGGTCGGGCTGTCGGCCGTGGTCTCGGCGGGGACCTTCTCACCGCGGCCGAGCGCGAGGGCCATCTTCGCGGCGGCCGCCGCCTCCTGGCCGTAGGGCTTGTACACGCTCATGTACTGCGTGCCCGCCAGAACCCGCTGGACGCCCGCGAGTTCCGCGTCCTGCCCGGTGACCGGGGGCAGCGGGTCGACGCCGCCCTGCTTGAGCGCGGCGATCGCACCGCCGGCCATGGTGTCGTTGGCCGAGTAGACACCTATGATCTTGTCCTTGCCGAGCGAGTTGATCGCACCGGTCATGGCCTTGTTGGCCTCATCCGCCAGCCAGCGGTCGATGTCGTACTTCTTGGCGATGTCGACCTTGCCCTCCAGAACCGACAGCGCGCCCTTCTTGAACATGGCCGCGTTCGGGTCGGCCTCCCAGCCGTTGAGCATGACGACCTTGCCGGACTTGGCCTTGCTGCCGAGCGCCTTGAGCAGCGCCTCGCCCTGGACCTTGCCGACCGTCTCGTTGTCGAACGAGGTGTACCCGGAGACCGGGCCCTCGGCGAGCCGGTCGTAGGCGACGACCGGGATTCCGGCCTCGTCGGCCTTCTTGACCGAGCTGGAGATGGCCCTGGAGTCCACCGAGTCGAGGATGATCACGTCCACCTTCTTGGTGATCATCGAGTCGACCTGCTGCTGCTGCACCGAGGTGTCCGACTTGGCGTTGGCATACACGATCTTGCAGTCCGCACAGCCCGCCTTGATCTCCTTCTCGATCAGGGGGTGGTCCATCGCCTCGTATCTGGCGGTCTGGTCTTCCGGCAGGAGCAGGCCGATGGTGAGCGGGCCGGTCTTCTTTTTCTCTTTGCCCTCGTTGCTCTTGTCTGCCTCCTTGGCGGAGCCACAGGCGGCGAGGGAGACGGCCATGGAGACGGCGGCCGTGGCGACGACGACGCGACGCATCGTTGCGTTCATGGTGGGGGTGACCTCCCTGACGAGGCCGCGTCGTTGCGGCCGAGGTGGCTGGAAGTCAACTCGGCCGCCCGCATGGCGTCAAGAAGTAAATCCTTAACGAGATGGCAACGGTGCCATTCGTTATCTGGGTGAACACAGCCCGATGCGGGCCGAGGCAGGCAGAAAAGCCGGGGCTCCGGGCATGTACGGTGCCCGGAGCCCCGGCTCAACGGCGATCGGCGGTTCTGTTCAGGCCCTGGTCAGGCCCGAATCGGGCTCCGGCAGGCCCGAATCGGCCTCTGGGCAAGCCCGGATCGGGCCTTGGCCAGTTCCGATTCGGGCCCTCCTCCGGGCCCGCTCAGTGGTTCAGGTGAGGGCGGGGGCGCCCGCCGACAGCGCCCCGTCGAGCAGCGTCGAGTCGCCCATCTCGCTCAGCACCAGCGCGAGCGCCCCCAGCACCTCGGCCCGGCCGCCCAGTGCCCCGGGCATCACCGAAAGCCGGCGGGCCGCGCTCGGGATCGCGTACCGCGCGACCGACTCCCGGATCGGCCCGAGCACCAGCTCCCCCGCCTCGGCGAGGTGGCCGCCCAGCACCACCCGGCTCGGGTTGATCAGATTGCACAGGTTCGCGACACCGCTGCCCACGTGCCGGCCCACGTCCGCGATCACCCGGCGGCAGCCGGGGTCACCGTCCCGGGCCAGCTGCACCATGCGCTCCACGGTCAGGTCCACGCCATGGCTGGAGTACAGCAGCGGCAGCACATACCGGGCCGCGGTGAACGTCTCCAGACAGCCGCGGTTGCCGCAGCGGCACACCGGGCCCGACTCGTCCAGCGTGATATGGCCGATCTCACCGGCCGTGCCGCCGGGGCCGCGGTAGATCTTCCCGCTGATCACCAGCCCCGCGCCGACACCGTCGGCGACCTTGATGTACGCGAGGTCGGCGACCCCGCGCCCGGCCCCCCACACCAGCTCGCCGAGCGCGCCGAGGTTGGCATCGTTGTCCACGTGCACCGGCACGCCGAGGCGCTGGGCCAGGTCGTCCCGCGGATTGGTGCCCGCCCAGCCCGGCAGGATCGCGGTCGAGCCCAGCGTGCCCGTCTCGACGTCGATCGGGGCCGGCACGCCGAGGCCGACGCCCACCACCTTGTCCTGGCTGATGCCGGTCGCCGTGATCAGCCTGCTGACCAGGTGCTCGGCCCGGTCCAGGCCCTGGGACGCGGAGGCGTCCACATCCAGCGGCTCGGACTCCTCGGCCAGCACCTGGTGGGCCAGGTTGCCGATGGCCACGCGCAGGTGCGTATGCCCGAAGTCCACGCCGACCACGATGCCCGCGTCACCGCTGAGCGAGACGCTGCGGGCCCGGCGGCCGCCCGCCGAGGTCGGCGTGACCTCGACCGTGCCGCCGTCCTTCAGCTCGCGGACGATGTTGGAGACGGTGGCCGCGGACAGCCCGGTGGTCCGGGCGATCTCCGCCTGCGTGAGCGAACCCGCCATGCGCACCGCGCGTACCACCCGCTCGAGGTTGGCCCGGTGCAGCGACGACTGCGATCCCGGAGTCTCCACGCCCATCCACTCCTGCCTCCGCGGGCGGCACGACCGCCGCTCCGCCGACCGGGCCGCAGCTGGTGAGGACCGGCTTGTCTCCAACATGTGAACTCTAAGCTGAGCCGCCTCGGTTGTGCCCCGTCAAGACCTTGACGGACCTGACAGAGCCGTGGCAACTCCTTGATCACGAAAGTGCGCACACGCCGGACCGTGAGTGATCGTCCGGTGGTTCCCGGCGATGCCCGCCGCCGCGCCGGTACGCCTTGAGGCTTCCCGTGGCTTGGACGCACAATCTCGATATCGCGCCAGCGTACGACGGGCGCGGCGGGAAGGTGGGCGCTGTCCAGCACCTGGTCTCGCCTGCCGACTGATAGCCAGCCCGTCCGGCGCTTGAGGACCGGGGTCTGGGGCGGAGCCCCCCACGCGGCGGAGCCGCATATCGATGCTGCGGGAAGGGGCGGGGAGGGGTCAGCCCGCCGCAGGCGCGTCACCCCGCGACAAACACCGCGACGTGCAGCCGCCCCAGCCCCCCGTCCCAGTCCGCGATCACCAGCCGCACCGCACCCGCCTCCCCCGCACCCGCACCCGCAAGGGCCCCACCCAGCGCCCGCCACACCCCGGCACACCCGTGCCCCGCCGTAGCCGTCCACACCGTCGCGCCCGCCGCTTCCAGCGCGCCCGCCTGCGCGCGCAGGCCGTCGCCCAGGAGGTACGCGCCGCCCCGCTCCAGGAGCGGCGGCAGGCAGTCCGCCGCCGCCCCGGCCCGCTCCTCCGCCACCGTCTCGAGGCGCCAGCCACCCGTGCCGCCCGTCCCGCCGAGGGCCAGCGCCGCCCCGGCCGCCGGTTCGAGCACGAACAGCGCGGCGTCGCCCAGGCCCGCGCCCCGGTGGATGCGGTCGAGCAGCTCGAGGCCGCTGAACGGGGCGCCGATCCCCTGGTCGGCGACGGAGAAGGCGCGCGGCTCGCCGGGGCAGGCCTCGGCGAGGTAGCCCGCCGCGAGCCCGGCCGGGGCCGCGTCGTACGCCTCGTGGGCCACCACCAGGTAGTCCAGCGGGCGCGGCAGCGGCCCGTCGCCGGCGGGCGCCGCCGCCAGCAGCTCGCCGCCCAGCGCGACGAAGGAGCGCTCGCCGGGCCGCGCCGGGAAGTCCAGCCCCCAGGCCGCGCCCAGGCACAGCCCCGCCCCGTCCGCCCCGTCCGCCATCTCTCAGCGCTCGGCTGGGAGGCTGCGCATGAGGAAGTCGACCAGCGAGCCGACGGTCTCGAAGACGTCCGGCTCGATGGCGTCCGTGTCGACGACCACCCCGGCGTTGTCCTCCAGGTCGATCATCAGCTCGATGATGCTGGTGGAGTCGAGCCCCAGGTCCTCGAAGAGCCGCTTGCCCTCGTCGACCGGAGTGTCGGCGTACGGCACCATCGCCGCCACCGACCTGCCGATCGCCTCGACCATTTGCGCGCGGTCCATCCCGGGCCTCCCGTCACTTGCCGAACGTACTGAGCTCACTGGACGAACTGGTGGTGGCGCTGCTTGCGCAGCAGGTCATCGGCGGTGTCCCGGTCGCGGACCAGCAGCGGGCGGCCCTCGTGGACCAGCACCTCGGCCGGGAACCCATGGCTGAGGAAGAGTCCGGGCGAGGCCGTGGGCCCGTACGCGCCCGACCGCAGCACGGCCAGCACATCGCCCGGCGCGAGGTCGGGCAGGGGCACGGCACGGGCGAGGGTGTCGTCCGGGGTGCACAGCGGGCCGGTGATGTGCCAGGGGCGCTCGGGCCCCGCGCCGCTGCCCGCGACCGCCGCGACCGCCGCGACGGGGAAGTTGCGCCGGGCGTACGAGCCGACCCCGACCGCCGCCATGTGGTGGTGCGTGCCGCCGTCGGTGACCGCGAACCAGGTGCCGCGGGATTCCTTCACATACTGAACCCGGACGAGATAAGCGCCCGCGCGGGCGGTGAGGAAGCGGCCGGACTCCACCAGCAGCCGGGTGCGCGGATGGCGGCGCGCGAAGTCGCCCACGACGGGGGCCAGGCCCGCCCGCAGGGCGTCGAGGTCCAGGTCGCGCTCGCCGTCGAAGTACGCGACCCCGAGCCCGCCGCCGATGTCGACCGCCTCCGGCTCGACGCCCGTGGCCGCCGCGACGCGCTCGGCCAGCGCCAGCACCTGGGCGGTGTTCTCCACGATCGCCGCGGCGTCCAGGATCCGGGTGCCCAGATAGACGTGCACACCGACCGGCGTGGCGTGGGTGAGCGCGCTCAACCGGTCCTTTCCGCCCAGAAGTTGTTCCTCGTCGATCCCGAACTGCCGGGGCTTGCCGCCCATGGCCAGCCGCGAGCCCGCCGCGCCGAACGAGGGGTTGACGCGCAGCAGCACCCGCTGGCGCAGCCCCGCCTGCCGCGCCGTCGCCTCGATCAGCTCCAGCTCCTGCCAGGACTCGCAGACGATGGCGTACACCCGGCACTGGACGCAGGCGCGGATGTCCTCGGCGGTCTTGCCGGGGCCGAGGAAGATGATGTTCTCGGGGCGGGCCCCGGCCGTGCGGGCGGTGCGCAGCTCGACGAGCGAGGAGACCTCGGCGTGGGCGCCGTGCGCGAACAGCAGGGAGCAGATGCTGCTGTTGGGGTTGGCCTTCAGGGAGTAGAAGATCTCCACGGGCGGCGGCAGCGCCTCCGCGAGCGAGCGGACCGCGCCCGTCAGCAGCTCGCCGTCGTAGACGTACAGCGGGGTGCCGTAGTGGTCCGCCAGTTCCGCGGCCCGGATCCCCTGGACGGCGTCAAAGCTCTCCATGGCTCCTCCCTCTCCCGTTTCCCGGCTCGTACTCCCGCTCGCTCCCCCGCCCGTTCTCCCGCCCGTTCTCCCGCTCGTCGCACCGCTCGTCCCCCCGCTCCAGGACCGCCGCGCCGAAGGTCGCGCCGAGGCCGACGGTGGCCAGCACATACATGTCCCCCGGGCCGAGCCGCCCGGAGGCGCGCAGCGAGGCGAGGTTGAGGTAGGGGTCGGAGCAGTTGGCGTGGCCCAGGCGCGGCAGGTTGTCGAGGAAGACCTGGGAGAAGGGGATGCCCAGCTCCTTCGCCACGCCCTTCCAGGACAGGCGGTTGACGTTGTGCGGGACGATCCACCGCACGCCGTCGAGCCCGGTCCCCGCCTCCCCCAGCGCCTCCTCGATCACGGCGGCGAGGGCGGGCGCGTAGAAGCGGGTGTACTCCCGCTCCCGATCGGGGTCCGCGCCGCCGAGGCTGCGGTAGAACCGCCCGTACGTACGGAAGGCGGAGCCGAGCAGCCGGTCCCCGGGCACCCGCGGCCCCACCACGCACGCGGCGGCGGCGTCGGCGACGACCGCGATCCCGGGGATGACGCCCTGCCGCGGGCGCGCCACCCGGTCGCCGGTGAGCAGCAGCACACTTCCGCTGTCTGCGGGCGCGAGCAGCTGCTCGGCCAGGAAGAGCGCGAACAGCCCGGCGGCGCAGTTCATCTGGCCGACGGAGAAGGCCGGGGCGTGGTCGAGGCCGAGCGCGGTGCGGACGCCGTCGAGCAGTTGGGCGCCCGTCGGGTCGTCCCCGGCCGGGTCGGCGTCCTCGCCGATGTGCGCGTACAGCACCTGGCGCACGCCGCGCGGGTCCGTGCCGCGCAGGGCCTCGCGGCCCGCCGCCGTGAGCATGTCGGCGAGCGAGTGCCCGGGGCTTCGGGGGATGTCGCGGAAGCCGAGGTAGTCGCGGTAGAAGCGGGCCTTGGCGTCCGGGAGCCCGGCTTCCGCGGTCACGTCCGCGACCGTGAGCGCGGTGTGCGGGACGAAGGTGCCGATGGGCCCCAGGCGCATCGGCGTCACCCGTCCTCGCCCGCGGGCACGACGTCCTCGCCCACGGGCACGGGATCGCCGCCCGCGGGCACAGCGCCCGACCGGGCGTAGTCCTGGGCCAGCCGCAGCCGTTGGATGTCGCTGGTGCCCTCCATGATCTCCAGCGCGGCGGCGTCGCGGGTCCACTTCTCCAGCAGGGGGTGGTCCAGCAGCGCGCCGCGCCCCAGGAGGGTGGGCAGCCGGTGGGTGACGTCCCGGACCAGGCGGACCGCCTCCAGCTTGCACAGGGCGGAGGCGTCGCCGCGCCCCCGGTCCGCCTCGACGAGCCGCGCGGTGCGGTGGACGAGCCGGGCGGTGGCCGCGATCCGCAGCGCGGCCGTCTCCAGCGCCCGCCGCTCGGCCGGGGCCGGTGCCCGGCGCTCGGCGCGTACGTAGTCGTGCACGGCGGCGGCGAGCCCGACGGCGGTCGCTGCGATCTGCACCCGCGCGCCGTAGAAGGCGGTGACCGCGCCCCACATCCCCCGGCGGGTGGCGGGCAGATGGGCGCCGAGCACCCGGTCCCGCGCGACTGGCACCTCGTCGAAGGTCATTTCACTGATGCGGGCGCCCCGCAGCCCGATCATGTCGAGTGCCTCGCCGTGCGCGCCGGGCGCCGGGAGGTCCAGGAGTACGGCGCGCACGCCCAGCGGCGAGGTGCCGGTCTGGGCGAAGACCACCCCGACGCCGCCGCGCGAGCCGTTCCCGACGTACTTCTTGGCGCCGCTCAGCAGCCAGTCGCCGCTGCGGTCGGCGGGGTCGGCGGGGGCGAGCGCGGTGCTCATCCGGGTGGCGTCGCTGCCCGCCTGCGGTTCGGTGATGGCGCAGAAGGCCCAGGTCGCGCCGGTGACCACCCGTTCATAGAACGCGGCCTGCTGCGCGGGGCCGCCCATGGAGCGGACCACCACCCCGGCGAGGGCGGGGCCGGGGGCGGAGAACAGGGCGCCCGCGTCGCCGCGCGCCAGCTCCATGGCGCAGATCATCTGTCCGAGGAAGTCCCGTGGCAGGCCCTTCGCCTCGGCCCGGACCCGCTCGTCGTGGAACCGCTCCGGGATGCCCAGGGCGCGGACGAGGCCGAACGCGGGGTTGTCGAGGTGGCCGTCCATGCGGGCCGGGTCGGCGTCGATGGCGAGGGCGGCATCCCGGAGGGCGGGGGCCAGCTCGCGCGCTCGGGCGCGCAGGGGTTCGTACGCGATGTCCAGGGCCGCGGCGTCCAGGGCGTGGTACGTCACGACCGCTCCCACCCGGGGTCTCGCTGCGACGGCCTCCAGAGGCTGCCGACGTACGCCGAGACATACAGGGCGCGCACGGGGTGGCCGGCCAGATAGCCGGCGCCGCCGAAGAGGTTCGTCAGGGCCTCGTCGGCCGCGTCGAGGCGCCGGTGCAGCTCGTGGGCGGCGTACGGATCGGCGCCGGACGTGGTCAGCAGGAGCTCGCAGGCGCGGACGGCGGCGGTGCAGTCGGCGATCTTCGCGCGCACCAACTGCCGCTCGATCAGCGGCCGGTCGCCGGAGCGCCGCCCCGCCACATGGGCCACGGCCCGCTCCAGCAGCGCCTCGGCGAGCCCGGCGCGCAGCGCGCCGAACAGCGTCCCGGCGAGGGCAAGCCGGTCCCGGGCCCCGGGCCCCGGCTCGGCGGCGGGGGTGACAGTGGCGGCGGCTGTGGTGGCTGTGGCGGTGGCGTCCGGAACGTCCCGAGGGACGACCTGGACTACCTGGACGACCTCCAGCCCCTCGCGCTGGGCCAGTTCATGGCGCGGGCCGGGCCGCACCGTGACCCGCTCCCCGGGCACCGCGCGCCCCGCCATCAGCCAGCCGCGCATGCGCGGGGCCATTCCGCCGGGAAGGACACAAAAGCCCCTGCCGGAGCAGGGGGCGGTGAAATCCAGATGGCGCACGGCGTCGGCCAAAGCCGCCGAGAAGCCGCTCTCGCGCGCCGTGCGCAAGACGTCGAGGGCGGCGGTGAGGGGCTCAGCTCCGGGGTCCATGGAGGACAATTCCGCAGCTTTTGCCGCCATATCCCCCAGCCCCATATCCCACGGTCCCGTGATGGCCAATCGTGGAGCACGACCCTAGGAGCCGCCAAGATCCACGTCAAGCCCTTGACACCCGATGCCGTTTCCACTTCGATCCGGACCATGCGAAAGTCCTCCGCAGAGCAGAGCGTTCTGGCGGCGCTGCGACAAGTATTGGGGCGCGGCGAGCTGACCGGTGTCGACTCCGGCACCCGGCTCTTCGAGGACCTCGGTCTCGATTCCACCTCGGTTATCGAGCTGCTCATGCTCATCGAGACCCAGACCGGCGCCGAATTCGATACGGAAAGCCTGGAACTGGAGCATTTCGCCACCGTCGGAACGCTCACGGAGTTCGTGAGCACGCATGGCTGACGAGGGCGGCCCGGGCGCCCAACAGGGCCTGCACGGCCATTTCCTGGCCTCGGCCCGGGCCCACCCGGACCGGATCGCCCTGCGGGTGGGGAAGCGGACCTGGACCTATGCCGAAGTGCACCGCGCAGCACGGGCGTTGGCCTCGTCCGTCGTCGCCACGGCCGGCGGCCGGCCGGCCGCGGTCGGGGTCCTCGCGGCGCGCGGCGAGGTGGCGTACGTCGGCCTGCTGGCCGCGCTGTACGCGGGCGCCGCCGCCGTGCCGCTGAATGTGGAATTCCCCGCGGCGCGCACCGACGCCATGCTGCGGGCCGCCCGTCCGGCCATGGTCATCGCGGACGACCAGGGGGCGCGGATCATTGCCCGGCTGTCCGATCAGCCACCCGTTGTGCATGCCGGAGGATTAAATTCCGGCGGCGTGAATACCGGGCTCGGCACGGAAGGCCGCGAAAGCGCCCCGGAGGCGCCGCGGCGCCCTGAAGAAAATGGCCCCGCGGAAAACGCGGACGAGGCCGATCCCTTCCAGCCGTGGTCCGTGGAACCGGACGATCGCGCGTACATCATGTTCACCTCCGGCTCCACCGGCCGCCCGAAAGGCGTGCCGATCTCGCACGGGAATGCGGAGCACTATCTGCGGTGTGTGCGAGACCGCTACGACTTCCGGCCTCAGGACGTCTTCTCACAGACTTTCGACGTCACCTTCGACGTGCTGATCTTCGATCTGTTCTGCGCCTGGAGCGCGGGGGCGAGCGTCGCCCACGTCCCCGGCTTCGGCTATGCCGATCTCCCCGCGCTGGTGAACGAGCTCGGCATTACGGTCTGGTTCTCCGCCCCCAGCGCGATCTCCGTCGTCCGCAGGACGCGGCGGCTCACCGACGGGGCCATGCCCGGGCTGCGCTGGAGCCTGTTCGCCGGCGAGGCGCTCATGGAACACGACGCGGCCGACTGGCAGCGGGCCGCCCCCGGGTCCACCGTGGTGAACCTGTACGGGCCCACGGAACTCACCGTGAGCTGTACCGCCCACGCATGGCGCCCGGCGGACGCCCGGCACCCCGAGGCGCACGGCGGCGTGCCCATGGGCCGGCTCCACCCCGGGCTGCGGGGCGTGCTCCTCGACGCGGAGGGCGACCGCCACCCGGAACGGGGCGAACTGTGCGTCACCGGGCCGCAGATGTTCGCGGGCTACCTGGACCCGGCGGACGGCGCCGGGCGTTTCCTCGAACTCGACGGCGAGCGCTGGTACCGCACCGGCGACCTGGTCGCCACGGCCCCCGACGGCACCCTGCTGTACTCGGGCCGGCTCGACCACCAGGTGCAGATCCGGGGTGTACGGGTGGAGATCCCCGAGGTGGAGTGGGCGCTGCGGCGCTGCCCGGGGGTGGACGAGGCGGTGGTGGTGGCGGTGCCCGCGGGCAACAGCCACGCCCTGCACGCCTTCTACACCGGGACCGCCGCCGACCGGGCCCCGGTCGTCGGGGAACTCGGCAAGCTGCTTCCCCGGGCGGCGATTCCGCGCGTCCTCCAGCGGGTGACCCGGTTCCCGCTGAACGGAAACGGCAAGATCGACCGCAAGGCGCTGGCTCAGGAGGCGGAGCGACATGCCGTCCGGTGACCCCAGGTTCGGGCCGGCGTCCGGTGACCCCGGGTGCGGACCGCCGTCCGGCGACCCCGGGTTCGGGCCGGCGTCCGTGCTGCACGACCTGCTGGACGCGGCGGCCCGCCGCCACCCGGCCCGCCCGGCGCTCACCCAGGCCGGGGTGACCTGGGACTACGCCCGGCTGCGCACGGCCTCGCTGCGCGCGGCGGCGTGGCTGCGCGAGCGGGGCGCCGGGCGCGGCGACCGGGTCCTGCTGGCTCTCCCGTCCTCCTCCGCCGCCGCCGGGAAGCACCCCCTGCCGCCCGGTCTGGCCACGGCGGCCCTGGTGTACGGCTGTTCGCGGGTGGGGGCGGCGTTCTGCGTGCTGCACGAGCAGGTGCGCGGCCCGGCCCTCGCCCATGTCCGTGAGGACAGCGAGGCCGTTCTGCTGGTCACCGCGGACGACGGCCCACCGCCCCTGGACGAGGACCCCCCGGAGCCCGCGGACGAATACAGGTACGGGACGACCGGCCCGCTGTCCGTGGACCCCGTCTGCCTCATCTACACCTCGGGCTCCACCGGACCGCCCAAGGCCGTGGTGTCCACCCACGCCCAGCTGCTGTTCGCGGCGCGCGCGATCCACGGCGAACTGGCGTACACCGCCGAGGACATCGTCTACGGCGCGCTGCCGCTCTCCTTCGACTACGGCCTCTACCAGCTCTTCCTCAGCACCCTCGCGGGCGCCCATCTGTGGCTCGGCGGCGCCTCGGACATGGGCCTGATCCTGCTGAAGAACCTCCGGCGCTCCGGGGCCACCGTGTTGCCCGTCGTCCCGTCGCTCGCCCAGGGCCTGGCCCGGATGCTGCCGCGCTACGGCGCCGACGGCCTGCGGCTGCGGCTGCTCACCAACACCGGCTCGGCGATGCCCCCGGAGGTGCTGGCCGGGCTGCGCGCCGCGCTGCCCGCGCTGCGGGTCCAGCTGATGTTCGGGCTGACGGAGTGCAAGCGCGTGGCCATCATGCCGCCGGACGAGGATCTGCGCAGGCCGGGCACGTGCGGCCGGGCTCTGCCCGGCACGGAGGTCTTCGTCGTGGACGACCGGGGGCGGCGGGTGGCGCCGGGCACCGTCGGGGAGATCGTGGTGCGCGGCCCGCATGTGATGGCGGGTTACTGGCGGCGGCCGGAGCAGACCGCGCTGCGGTTCCCGCGCGCCGAGGGGCTGTTCCCCGAGCTGCGCACCGGGGACTTCGGCCATCTGGACGAGGACGGCTATCTGTACTTCTCCGGGCGCCGCGACGATCTGTACAAGCAGCGCGGGTTCCGGGTGAGCGCGGAGGAGGTGGAAACCGCCGTCCGCCGGGTGCCGGGCGTCCGCGGCGCGGCCGTGCTGCCGCCGTCGGGGGACGGCGAGGAGGCGGTGCTGTGCGTGGCGGGCTCGCTGGGCGCGGGCGAGGTGCTGGCCGCGCTGAAGGACGAGATCGAGCCGTACAAGATCCCCGCCCGCTGTGTGGTGGTTCCGGAGCTGCCCCTCACCGGACACGGCAAGACGGACCGCAGGGCGCTCAGGGCCATCGCCGCAGAATCCTGACGGAGGTCTTCACGCGCCGGCCGTCGGCGTCCGTCAGGAAGCGCAGGCCGGCGTAGGAGTCGCAGATCTTCCACACCGTCCCGACCACCGACCGGTGCGACGGCCAGCGGTCGGCGTCGACCAGCCCGTATGCGGCCAGGATGGTCAGATAGAGCGGATCGGCGGGCAGCCAGCGGTCGCCGCGGCGCACCTCGATCCAGTGGTGCGGCAGCGGAAACGCACCGGCCAGCAGCAGCCCGCCGGCCCGGCGCACGGGCATCCCGGCCTCCGCCGCGACGTGCACCAGATAGGTGGAGCCCGCGCGGCAGTCGGCCAGCCGGGTCTCCCGCACGAACCCGGCGTCGTCGCACAGTTCGTCGGGCACGAGGTGGTATTCGAGCCGCGCGGCTTCCGCCGGCAGCGGGCCCAGTTCGCGCGCGCAGTCGGCCGCGCCCTGGTCCGCGTCGGCCGCGTTCTCCCCGGCGGACACCCGGAGGTCCGCCTCGAAGACATCGGGCCCCAGCCGCCGCAGGGTGCCGTCCAGTACGCCGGAGGCGAGCCGCGGCGAGGGCTCCAGCACCCCGGCCGCCGGAACTCCGGCCTCCCGCACCCCGGCCTCCCGCCCCTGGAACCGCGCCTGGTACGTCGTCGTGGCGACCGCCGCCGTGTTGAACGGCTGGGCCGACAGCCGCACCTGGAGCCAGGCGGGGGACGGGATGCGCAGCGCGAGGCCGAGGTTCTTCAGGTCGAAGTCGTCGAAGCGGCGGTCCGCGCCGCTCCCTTCGTACGCGAGGCCGAGGTCCAGCGCCTCGCCCAGCAGCGCCTCGCCGATCCGGTGCACCCGGGCCGCCGTCCCGGCGCTCACCGCGAACCGCCGGAAGCGGCGCGGGACCCGCGCGGCCCGCTCCAGCGCCGCCTCGATCGCCCCCTCGATCGCCCGCTCGCGGCTCATATCTCCCCCCACAGGATGTCGCGCAGCGAGGACGCGTCGCGCCGCATCAGCGGATCGGCGATCTCCACGGCCTCGTAGTTCCCGTCCTTCTCGACCACGTGCACGATCACCCGCGCCGCGTCGTCGGTCACGACCACCGCCCCGCCGGAGTCGAAGGCGAGGACCCAGCCCAGGTCCGGGTCGTGGTGAGCCCGTGTCAGGGCGCGGTCGTGACCGGCGGCGAAGGCCCGTACGGGATCGGGCAGCGGGCCGCCCACCGGGGCGAGCGGGCCGAGCGCGGCGATGCCCGTCCGCTGGAGCAGGGCCACCTTCGCGGCCCGCCGGTGGACGGGGTGGTCGCTGCCCCCGAGGAACCGGTTCAGCACCTCGGTCTCCGCCTCATTCCGGGCGAAGCCGCCCGCGTAGCTCGAGGCCCGCACCCGGTAGACGTACGACGGCTCGTCCGGCTTGCTCACCCGCGCGCCCGCCGCCACCAGCCGCAGCCACAGGTCCCACTCCTCGCCGTACGCCACCTGGCGGTAGCCGCCGATCCGCTCGTACAGCTCGCGCGCGTACAGCGAACCCACCACCACATAGTTCTGCGCCAGCAGTTGGACCAGCTGGTCGCCCGGGAGCGGCAGCCCGCCCTTGGTGTAGGTGGCGGGGCGGAAGGGGCCCTGGCCGGTCCAGGCGAGCGGGCGCGGGCTGATCAGGCCGGGCGAGGCCGCGTAGGTCTCGCTCATCGCGGCCACATGGTGCGGCAGTACGAGGTCGTCGCCGTCCAGCTGGAGCACCAGGTCCGTCTCCAGCACCTCGATCGCGGCCCGCCGCGCGCCCCACACGCCCAGCCGGCGCGGGCCGCGGTTGCGCAGCAGGGTCAGCGGGAGGATGGCGCGCCAGCGCTCGACGAGCCGTACGGTGTCGTCGTCCGAGTGGTCGTCGACCACCACCACCTGGTCGGCGTGGGTGGTCTGCATGGCCAGGGAGCCGAGCGCCTGGTCGATGAACGCCGCGGAGTTCATCGCGGCGATCACCACACCGACGGTGTCACGAGACATGGGCCGGCAGCCGCTCGTCGGTGTCTCTCGGGCCGTGCGGCCCCCGCCGCTCCGTCACCACCAGCTCCTCCACGCCGTACAGCAGCTCGCGGAGGTCCGGCGCGGGCAGATACCGGGTGTCGGCGGCCACCGCGATCACCCGCTCGCCGCGCTCCGCGGTGCGCACGGCGCAGTAGAGCTTGACCGAGGGCAGCCGGAAGGGCTCGGCCCAGCGGAAGGAGGTCTCCGCGCCGCTGGGGCCACGCGCGCCCTCTCCTTCCTCGGGGGCCTTCTCGGGGGCCTCCTCGGGGGGTGTGAGGGCACCGAGGTCGTTGTGCAGCACCGACAGGTCCAGCTGCTCGCCGCGCTCCCGGCCGACCTCCGCCACCAGCCGCCCCAGGCGGACCGGGTCGTACTGGGCGCGGGCGTATCCGCGCAGCTTGGCGAGGTGGGCGGCGCGGACGCAGTCGTCGAACGAGGGCCCCGAGACGTCGAAGCACAGCAGCACATCCGAGGCCAGCGGGGTCACCATCGCCTGCCGCGCGGCGCCGATCCGGTTCGCGAAGATCGTCGTGAGCGCGCAGTGGGAGAGGCCCGCGCGGCGCGCGAGCAGCGCGCCGACGGCCGCCAGATACACGGTCTCCTCACCGGCCCGGCAGCGCGCCGCCACCTCCCGCGCCGCCTCCTCCAGCCGCCCCGAGCGGAACTCCCCGTGGGCCCACTCCGGCGGCCCTGCGGGGTCGGCGGGCTCGGGACACGTCGGGTGGCGGGTGGGAAACAGGGTCCGGGGCGCGCGGCGCAGCAGCGAGCGCTGGTACGCGTCGGCGCGGCGGTCCATGGTGCGCCCGGCGTCGGACCGCTCGATCCCGGCGAGGTCGGCGGGCTGCGGTACGGACTCGGCGCGTTTGGTCCCTACGGGCTTGCCACCGCCCGCCAGGTGAGCCTTCAACTCCCGCACGACCAGCCCCATCGCCCAGCCGTCCACCGCCACATGCGACACATACAGTGCGAGATGGCGGGGCTCGCCGTCGGGCCCGGTCAGCACCGCCGCCCGGATGCCCCACTCCCGGGACAGGTCGAAGTCCGTCCCGGCCAGGGCGTCCAGCGCCGCGGCCGGGTCGTCACCCCGGACCACCCGGACCGTCAGCCGCCCCTCCCCACGCACCTCCTGGTACGGGGTGGAGTCGGCGGTCCCGTCCCGGTACACGGTGCGCAGGCTCTCGTGGGCGGTGACCAGCGCCCGTATCGCGCCGATCACCTCGCGCAGGGTGCGGCCCTCGGGCACCGGCAGCGACACCCGCTGGTTGTAGTCGTAGTGGGCCCGGTCGGCCCGGCGCTGAAGCGCGCGGTAGATGAACTGCTGGCCCCAGGTCAGCGGGGCCCGTACGGTGCGCTCCCCGCTCACCTCGACGACCTCGAAGCTCACCTCGACCACCTCGACGCCCGTCTCCCGCGGGCCGGTCAACGCTGCCTCAGCACGAAGTCCGCCATCCGGCCGACGGTCGAGAGGTTCTCCGGCGAGACCTCCTCGTCGGGGACGTCGATCCCGTAGTTCCCCTGGAGCCAGACCAGCAGCTCCAGCATGGCCATCGAGTCGAAGTCGGCGATCTCCAGCAGGTTGGCGTCGGGGCCGGGCGGGGCCTCGGCCAGCGCGGGCACCACCACGGTGACATGCCGGGCGATCTCCTCGACCAGGCTCTCGCGGTCCATCACGCGCTTCCTTCCTTCTCGTGCTCTGACTCGGCCGAACGCGGGTGGAGGACCTTGCCGGTCGTCGAGCGGGGCAGTTCGGCGGTCACCTGGATCCGGCGGGGGATCTTGTGCTCCGCCAGCCGCTCCTGGCACCAGACGATCAGCTCGTCCGCCGTCACGGGCCCGGGGGCGGCCACCCGTGCCACCGGCACCTGGCCCCGGCCGCCGTCCGCCGCCGCGAAGACCTGCGCCTCGGTGACGGCGGGGTGCTCGGCGAGCACCCGCTCCACCTCCACCGGGTTGACCTTCTTCCCTCCGACGTTGATCATCCGGGCGAGCCGGCCGACCAGCCTGATGGCACCGTCGGGGCCCAGCGTCGCCAGGTCCCCGGTGCACCGCAGGTCCCCGTTCATGGACAGCGGGCGCAGTCCGTCCACATGGGCGTAGCCGTCGGCCAGTGAATCCGTGGCCAGCTGGAGTTCGCCCGCGCCGTCCTCGTCGCCGGTCTCCCGCAGGGTCGCCACGACGCCCGGGACCGGGCGCCCGACGTCCCCCGGGCGGTCCTTGTCGGGGTCCACCCGCTTGATGGCGATCATCCCGGTCTCGGAGGAGCCGTAGATGTTCAGCAGCGCGAAGTCGTGGGCCTTCGTCACCGCCGCCGCGGCGCCTTCGGGGAGCGGCGCCCCGGCGGACACCGCGCGCTCCAGGCCGTCGAAGCGCGATGTCGTGTCGGCCGCCATGAGCCGGTAGTGGAAGGGCAGGGCGACCAGCACCCGCGCCCCGCTGTCCCGGACGGCGGCCGCGAGCTGCGAGGGCACCAGGCGCGATCCGCAGAGCGTCACCGGCGCGCCGACGAGCAGCGGGCCGAGCAGCCCCACGGTGTGTCCGTACATGTGGAAGACCGGCGCCGCGCACACCACGGGCGCCTCGGGGCCGTAGCCCACGGCGGCGGCGCAGCGCAGCGAGTCGGCGAGCTGTGCGCGCGCCGACCGTACGACGCCGGCGGGCTCGCCCGTCGAGCCCGAGGTGAGGAAGATTCCCGAGCGCCGGGAGCCCAGGGCGGCAGGGTCCTCCGCGCCGCCACCTTTGCCCCCGCTCCTGGAGACGGCGAGCGAGAGCCCATGACACTCCCACACGGCATCGCGCTCAGAGCCGGGACCGGGGTCGGAACCGGGGTCGGAGAGCAGCAGATGCGGCCCGAAGGCGGCGGTGACGCGCTCGTACTCCGCCTCCTTCTGGCCGGAGTCCAGTTGCATCAGGGGCACTTCGAGCAGATCGCAGGCGAGCGTCGTGACGAGGGTCAGCACGGGTCGGCCGGTCCGCACGGCCGCCAGCCGCAGCGGCCCCCGCCGCCTCAGCTGCCCGGCCAGATCCTCGGCCGCCGCCAGCAGCCCGTCCCAACTCCAGGTGTGACCGGCCTGCTCTTTGACGACGACGCGGCCCGGATCGGCGATCCGGCTCGCGATCCCCTCGCACAGCCCCGTGGACACCGCGGCTCCTCCCCGTTGCAACCCTCGCCGCCGCGTGGCGCCCGGCCGGGAATTCCACCACCGGTCGCCCAATTCCGTCATGGAGGAATTTCCGTCCGGAAACAGCGACTTGTCTCCCGGGTTGTAGCCGGGAAACTACGGGCACCTTACAGCCGCGTACCGCGCGGGTGAGAGGGATTGACGGCAACATCATCGCCGAATGAGTAAGAGCCGGGCCCCGCCCTTCCGTGTCAAACGGAAAGGCGGGGCCCGGTCGTGGTCCATGTCGCGCCGCTATGGCGCCGTCGTGGCGCTGCCCGGCGCCGCTACTTGAGCGCCCCCGCCGTCAGGCCGGCCTGCACCTGGCGCTGGAAGATGATGTACACCCCGAGCACCGGCAGCATCGCCAGCACCAGCCCCGCGAACAGCGCGGACCAGTCCCCCTTGTACTGCTGGCTGGCCGCCAGCTGCACCAGGCCCTGCGTCAGCACCCGCTTGTCCTCCTCCGTGTTGAGCACGGTCGGCAGCATGTACTGGTTCCACTGCCCGAGGAAGTTGAAGATGCCGACGCTGATCAGGCCCGGCTTGGCCATCGGCAGCATGACCTGGAAGAACGTCCGGGTCTGCGAGGCCCCGTCGATCAGCGCCGCTTCGGCCACCGATGTCGGCAGCGTCTTGAAGAAGGACGTCAGGAAGAAGACGGTGAACGGCAGCGAATAGGCGATATAGACCAGAATCAGCCCGTGAAAGGTGTTCAGCAGGCTCATGTTCCGCATGACGAAGAACAGCGGGACAAGCGCCAGAATGACCGGGAAGCTCATTCCGCCGACGAACAAGTAGTAGATGAAACGCTTGCCCGGGAATTCGAAGCGGGCCAGGATGTACGCCGCCATCGACCCCAGCAGCATCGTCCCGATCAGCGAGCACCCCACCACCAGGACGGTGTTGAGGAAGAAGTCGCCGATGTTCGACTTGTTCCAGGCCCGCGCCCAGTTGTCGAAGTGCAGCGTGGACGGCAGGCCCCAGGGAGAGGTGAAGATCTCCTTGTCGGTCTTGAGCGAGCTCATCACCGCCCACAGCAGCGGCAGGGTGACCAGCAGCGCCCAGATCACCAGCATGCCGTGCGAGAAGACGTTGAGGACCTTCCCCTCGCCGCCGGCCCGGCCCCCGGACGCGGAGCCCGGCGGGACCTTGCCCACCGTGGACGTCGCGCCGGGCGCCTGGGCTTCCTTCGTGGCGCCCGGGAGCTCCGAGGGCTGTGCTTGCGCGGTCACTGTGCTACCCCCAGATGGGCGGAGATACGGCGGTTCCGGTGTACGGGAGCGGTCCTGGCCATCAGTACTCCAGCCGTTCGCGCCGACCGAGCTTGCCCACGATGACCGCGAAGATCAGGGTCACGATCAGCATCGCGACACCGATCGCCGTCGCACGCCCGGCCTGCCCGTCACGGAACGTCTTGGTGTAGACCATGTAGCCCAGGACCTGGGTGGAGTCCGCGGGTCCCCCCGGTCCCACGGTCATGATCTGCACCACGGCGAACGCGTCGCAGGCGAGGATGCCCATATAGATCCAGCCGGACTGGACCGTGTCCCACAGCAGCGGCAGGGTGATCCTGAAGAAGGTCGTGATGCGGTTGGCGCCGTCCAGCAGTGCCGCCTCGTAGAAGTCCTTGGGAATGGCGCTCATTCCGGCGGAGAACAGCACGACGTAGAAGCCGACGTTGGACCAGACCATGACGACCATCAGGCACCACAGCGCGAGCTTCGGATCGGCCAGCCACTCCTGCTCCAGCGCATCCAGCCCGATGCCCCCCAGAAGCGCGTTGAGCGCGCCGTTCCGCGGGTTGTACGTGAACTGGAACAGCAGGGCGACGATGGCGATCGAGAGCACCTGCGGGAAGAAGTACACGATCTTGTAGAAGCTCGACCCGGCCACCCCGGAGACGGCCCCGTTCTTCTTTCCGCGGCCGCCGACATTGAGCATGAAGGCGAAGAACAGTCCCAGGCCGAGCGTCACCAGCGGCACGACCAGCAGCAGAAGCAGGTTGTGCCCGACGGCCTTCCAGAAGAGGTCGTCGTGCAGCATCCAGTCGTAGTTCTTGAACCCGACCATCTTGAAGTCGGAGCTCAGGCCGGTCCAGTCCGTGAACGAGTAATAAATGGACTGGACGAACGGCGAGATCACGAAGATCGCATAAACCACCACCGGCACGGACAGGAATCCCAGAGGGAATCCGTACTGCCGGTACGCGCGCTGAATCTTCTGCCGCGTGGACAGCTTGACGCGCGGGGGCATGGCACCCGGGGTTTTGACCACTGGCTGCCCAACGCCCGGGCCCTTCGTGACCGCCGCCGTGGCCGTCGCCGCCACCGACTGGCGCTTATCGTGCTGCATCTCTACCGACCTCGGTCTTTCCCTGCGGACAGGGCCGCTGGTGACGCTCGGACCTCATCAGGCGTGCTTGTACTTCTTGACGGCGTCGTCCTTGGCCGTGTCGTCGGCGAACTTCTGGATCTTCTTGATCGCCTCGGCCGGGGTCATCCGGCCCGCCATCATCTCGCCCAGCGCGCCCACGCCGATCTGCTGCTTCTGGAGCGCCACGTACCAGTCCTGGAGACGCGGGTTCACGACGTTGTCCCCGGCCTTCTTCAGCGCCTCCTGGGCGGACGCCAGGCCCGGGGGCAGGGTCAGGCCGTCGGTGCCGCCGTTGAGCGAGGTGAGCGAGGAGACCTGCTTGACGAAGTTCTTGGTGGACTTCTCGCCGAGCATGATGCGGAGCAGCTCCATGCCGCCCTCGGGGTTCTTCGCCGCCTTCGGCACGATGAAGGGCTCACCGCCGGAGGCCCAGATGGTGCCGAACGGCATCTTGTCGCTGCTGTCCAGGCTGGACGGCGCGCTGACGGCCATCTGGAAGTTGTCGGGCGTGGTCTTCTTCGCCTCGTTCTCGACCCAGGAGCCGTTCGGGATGAACAGCGCCTTGCCCTCGGTCCACGCGGTCTGCGACTCGATGTGGGTCAGGCCCGGGCTGCCCTTGAGGATGTAGCCCTTCTTGTAGAGCTCGTAGTACGCCTCGAAGGCGGCCTTGACGGCCGGGTGCTTCCAGGCGTTCGGCTCCAGGTTGTCGATCGCGATCAGCGTCTCGGGGCCGCCGATCTTCGCGATGAAGGGGTAGAGGCTGAACGGCATGTAGTACGGGAACTTGCCCGGGTAGGTCCAGCCGGCGACGCCCTTCTTCTTCGCCTTCTCGCAGAGCTTGAGCATGTCGTCCCAAGTCTCCGGGTACTCCGCGTCCAGCTTCTCCAGGTTGGTCTTGGAGTACCAGACGCCGTAGACGGTGTAGGCGTAGTACAGGATCCACACCGGCTTGCCGTCGAACTGGCCCATCTCCACGACCCCGGGGCGCAGCGTGTCGCGCACCTTCTTGCTGGGGTCGTCCACTGAGGGGGCGTCCAGCAGCGGCGTCAGGTCGGTCAGCTGGTTCTTGGCGACCAGGGTGCCGAAGTCCATCTGCTCGGCGCCGGAGTTGTCGATCAGGTCCGGCGGGGTGCCACCGTTGAACCGCGGCTGGAGCACGGTCTGGATCTTCTGGGTGGCCGAGTGCTTGATCTTGCCATCGGTCTTCGGGTACGCCTTCGCGTACTCGGCCTCGGCGTCCTTCGCGTACTTCTGTCCGAAACCACCGTCGAAAATGACGACGTCGAGCGCGGCGCTCTCATTGACGGCGAGCGGGTTCTTGTCGCTCTTCTTGCCCTTGTCGACCTTGTTTCCGTCGTCGTCACCGCCGCTCGCACAGGCAGTCAGCATGCTGATGGACGGCACGGCTACCAGTCCGAGCGCCGCGGACCGCTTGATCAGGTCGCGACGGCCGAAATCTGGGGTGGATCCCATGCTCAAGTCCTCGCCTTCGTCAGGACTCAGGCGGTGTAGCGGTTTCCCGTACGTACTCGCCACCGGCGAGGGGCCCGACACCGCGGGTCAGTTGAAGCGTGATTCGGAGTATTGCTGAGTGTGCTCCGGGGAGCACGGAGGCCCGCAGAGGCGGGCGCGACGTGGGGCCGCATGACGGCCTCCCCCCGGGGCGACAGGTATAGTCCACTTGGCCTCAAGTGGGCAAGATCGAATGGTCATTGGGTCGCAGTCTTTCCCGAGTTGAGACCTGTCCGACATACCGTAGGGGACGCAGCCCGTGCGGCACGCCGCCGTGCGCGTGAACCAACAAGAAAGGCGGCCCCTGTGGTCCGGAAGCAATTCCCCTTCGCCTCCACGCTTGTCGTGGTCGCGACACTCGCGTCGATTTCGGCGTGCGGCTCCAGCGGCGGGGGCGGATCCTCCGCCGGTGACGCCAAGGGCGGCGCGGCGATCGGGAAGGGCATGGCCGAGCTGCCGGTGGAGCCGACCGAGTCGCCCACCCCCACCGAGGACCCGACCGAGGACCCCACGGACACCCCGACCGGCGGCGGTGGACTGGTCAGCCCGGACATCAAGATGGGCAACTGCGGATGGGGCTCGACCGGCATTCCGTACGCCAATGTGAAGATAACCAACTCCGACTCGACCACGTCCTACTACACGCTGATGGTCGGCTTCGTCGACAGCAAGGGCGAAGTGGTGACCACGGCCATCGAGTCGGACGCCGAGGTGGCCGGAAACGCCACCAAGACCGTCAAGGTGGTGGCGCTCGAGGCGGACTCCTCCAAGAAAGCCACAAAGTGCCGGGTCTCCCTCGGCACCAAGTCCAAGACCGCCGCCTGAGCCGTCGATGAGGACCCGGGTGCGGGAGCGGCCACACCGTTCCTAGAGACTGAGCGGGAGTGAGTCCTGGTGCCAGAACTCATGCTCAGCCGTGTGCCCCGAACGGTTGTGGGCACACTGGTCCCCCACTTTCGCTCCGCATCCGGCGCCAGCGGATCGTGTCCGTGGTCCGGGAATGCGGGGGCGGGTTCCCTCACGCCCCGGAACACCCGATGCGGCCTGGACGGCCCGATGTCCCACAGCATCACTCCGGTGTCGTGGGGGCGGTTGCGTCCGTCGCCGGATCGGGCGCCCCAGGGCGCGCCGTCCGATCGCCACGGCGGCAGCGTCGTGGCGGGTGGTCCTGCGGGTCTTGGTGGTCAGGGGCCGCTGCCAGTGCTGGGCGCCCCAGCGGGAGGTGTAGGCGGGGTCGACGGCCACAACGGTGATCCCGAGCTCAGCGGCCATCGACACCAGCCTGCTGCGCAGCCTGCTCACCGGCATGCCGGAGATCAGCTTGCGGAACCGCTTCCTTCGCCCGTGCTTCTCCCGAGTCGTCTCCGCCTGGAAGTCCAGGTCCTCGATCGCAATGGCCAGATGGTGGCGTTGGACCCAGTGCAGGAGGCGGATGAGGGCATGCCGCACCTGCGCATCCCGGTGCGGCGCACTGACCGCGAGGTGGTAGTCGAACCTGCGGGGCTCGCCGACGGGGTTACCGTGGGCGTCCAGGCGCCAAGCGGCCAGATGGTCGGCGTTCATGTCCACACCGACCAGCCCGCCGACACGGGCTGCCTCCAACGGCACGGTCCTCACTGGCGGGATCTGCCAGGAGGCAGTCAGGTACCAGCGGCCACGCTCCACGTCGAAGTGGATGCGGTACGCCACGGCGCGGTTGGCCGCGATGCGGTCGGCCCACTGCTCACTCCGGTGCCGGAAGGTGATCCGACAGGCCAGTACGTAGCGGCCGTGGGGTGCGTTCGCCAGCGCGGTCAGCGGCGCCGGAAGCTTGATGCTCACCTCACCGTCCGGGGCGAGGCGAATGGTCTCGTTTCCATGCCGCTTGCCCGATTCACCATCGGCTTGGAGGAACCAGCGCTCGGCCTCCCACCGCTCCCGCCACTGCGTCTCGGTCAGATGGACGGCTTGAAGGTTGTGCCGGTTGCGCAGCAGCTTCTTCCCACCGCGCACCACCCGCACCCGCCCGGCTTCAGAGTCGGCCCGCTCCCGCTCCAGCCGGTCTTCGAGCACGTGCAGACGACGGGACTTGGCGAACCACTCCTTCCGGGAGCGGTAACCACCCGGCGAACCCTTGGAACCCGTCGCCCCGACCGGCAGCGACAACCGCCGAACGATCATGTCGATGCCCGCCTGGAGGTTCTGGATGCAGGCGAGCTGACCGCGTCGGGCCAGCCCCCACTGATCATGCGAGGCCTTGGTGATACTGCCCGCCCACCGCGAGGAGGACTCCCCGGTCAAAGCCCGCTTGCGCCGGGCCCACTGGTCACTACCATGATCCAGCCCCGCCACGCAGCGGGCCTTCAGATCCAGGGAGGCCAGCGAGCCCAACAGGCCACCGACCAGGCGCAAGACCATCTCGTCCTGCCCGGTCAGGCCCTTCAGGCTGGTGCGGATCGTCACCGCGGACGGGCCGGGCACCACGAACGGCGCCGCCACCTTCCGCAGCTCGCCCATCCTCCACCCCCACCCGGTAGCGAAGACCCCCGTCACTGCATCCAACGAGCACCCACCGCAAAGGTCACGCATTCGACACAAGAACTCCCATTCCCTTGCGCATGCTTATCGCGCGGTCGTCAGTACTCACCCATGCACACCAAACGGGCCCGAGTACTTTCAACCGGCAGCAGCTCTCTCTCCCCCACCGCGGCCGGTCCCGCCCACCCGGCCCGTTCGCTCACCCGGCTCCGAAATCCCCTACACATCCTTGACACCACCGGGGCGGCCCCTCCCTACTTAACTCTGCGCTACGGAACAGACAACGTTGTCTAGCTCGTGGAGACGCGGAGCATGCGACTGAGACGCCCCAGCCCCAGCCCCAGACCATGGCACGCACCCCGACGACCGGCCGCCCTGGTGGCGGCCGTTGTGTTGACCCTGACGGCGCAAGGCGCGGCGGCGGCCGCCTCGCGCGGTGAGCCCCCGGCCCCCGCCCTCGCCTCGTCCTTCGAGTCATCCTTCGAACCGAACGACCCACAACCGGACTGGCGCAACACGGTCGAGACCGGACCCGACGGCGAGAAGAAGGCCTCCGGGGTCGACGGCGGCTACAGCATCGGCATCCCCGGCAATGTCACCGACAAGGTCACCGCGGTCCGGGCCAACGGCGAGAACGCCGGGTCCGGCGAGGTGAAGGAGAACCTCGTCGACGGCGAGTCCAGCACCAAGTGGCTGGTCTTCGAAAAGACCGCCTGGCTGGAATTCGACCTCCGCGACGCGGTCAAGGCCGTCCGCTACGCCCTCACTTCCGCCAACGACGTCCCCGGCCGCGACCCCGCCGACTGGACCCTCAAGGGCTCCGCCGACGGCTCCGACTGGAAGACCCTCGACACCCGCGAGAACCAGTCCTTCGCCTCGCGCCTGCAGACCCGCGAGTTCGCCTTCGACAACGACACGGCCTACCAGCACTACCGGCTGGAGATCACCCGCAACGCCGGCGAGGACATCGTGCAGCTCGCCGAGGTGCAACTCGCCACCGCCGACACCACCCCGCCCACCCCCGCCGATATGCGCACGCAGATCGACAGCGGCCCGGCCGGCTCCCCCACCGCCAAGGCGAACGCCGGCTTCACCGGCACCCGCGCCCTGCTGTACGCGGGCACGCACAAGCCGGACGGCCGGGCGTACTCGTACAACAAGATCTTCGACGTGAACACGGCCGTCGCCCGCGACACCCTGCTCTCGTACCGGATCTTCCCCTCGATGCCGGAGACCGACCTCAACTACCCGGCCACCCACGTCTCCGTCGACCTCGCCTTCACCGACGGCACCTACCTGAGCGACCTGCCCGGCGCGGTAGACCAGCACGGCGCCCGGCTGAGCCCCCAGGGCCAGGCCGCCTCCAAGACGCTGTACGTCAACCAGTGGAACCACAAGGAGTCGCGGATCGGCGCGGTCGCGGCGGGCAAGACGATCGACCGCGTCCTGGTCGCGTACGACTCCCCCAAGGGCGCGGCGAAGTTCCGCGGCTGGGTCGACGACATCTCCATCGCGCCCAAGGCCCCCGAGAAGCGTCTGAAGCACCTGTCCGACTACGCCAGCACCACCCGCGGCACCAACTCCAGCGGCAGCTTCTCCCGCGGCAACAACTTCCCGGCCACCGCCGTCCCGAACGGCTTCAACTTCTGGACCCCGGTGACCAACGCGGGCTCACGCAGCTGGCTGTACGAGTACGCCCGCGGCAACAACGCCGACAACCTCCCCACCGTCCAGGCCTTCAGCGCGAGCCATGAACCGAGCCCCTGGATGGGCGACCGGCAGACCTTCCAGCTGATGCCGTCCACAGCCGGCGGCACCCCCGACGCCGGACGCACGGCCCGCGCCCTCCCCTTCCGCCACACCAACGAGACCGCCCGGCCGCACTACTACGGCGTGACCTTCGAGAACGGCCTCAAGGCGGAGATCACCCCCACCGACCACGCGGCGCTGCTGCGCTTCACGTACCCCGGCGACGACGCGAGCGTCATCTTCGATAACGTCAACGGGGACGGAGGACTGACCCTGGACGCCGAGAACGGGGTCGTCACCGGCTACTCCGACGTCAAGAGCGACCGCAACCCGGGGTCGGGCCGCATGTTCGTGTACGGCGTCTTCGACGCACCCGTGAGCGCGGGCGGCAAGCTGTCCGGCGGGGGCGGCAAGGACGTCACGGGATACTTCCGCTTCAAGCCCGGCGCGGACCGTACGGTCACGCTACGGATCGCCACGTCCCTGATAAGCCTGGACCAGGCGAAGACGAACCTGAACCGCGAGATCCCGGCGTCGACTTCATTTACGCAGGTCAAAGAGCATGCGCAGACGGCCTGGGACAACATCCTGGGAAGGATCGAAGTAGAGGGCGCAACCCGCGACCAGCTCACCACCCTCTACTCCAGCCTCTACCGGCTGTACCTGTATCCCAATTCCGCTTTCGAGAACACGGGCACCACGGACAAGCCCAGGTACCAGTACGCCAGCGCATTCTCCGAGCCGGTCGGCGAGAACACCCCGACCCACACCGGCGCCAAGATCGTCGACGGCAAGGTCTACGTCAACAACGGCTTCTGGGACACCTACCGCACCACCTGGCCCGCGTACTCCCTGCTGACCCCGAAGCGGGCCGGAGAGATGGTCGACGGCTTCGTCCAGCAGTACAAGGACGGCGGCTGGATCTCCCGCTGGTCCTCCCCCGGCTACGCCGACCTGATGACCGGCACCAGCTCGGACGTCGCCTTCGCCGACGCCTACCTCAAGGGCGTCAACTTCGACGCCGAGGCCGCGTACGAGGCCGCCCTGAAGAACGCCACCACCGTCCCGACCGAATCGGGGGTCGGCCGCAAGGGCATGGACCGGTCGCTCTTCCTCGGCTACACCACCACCGACACCCACGAGGGCCTGTCCTGGGCGCTGGAAGGGTACCTCAACGACTTCGGCCTCGCGAAGATGGGCAAGGCGCTCTACGCGAAGACCAAGAAGGCCCGCTACAAGGAGGAGTCCGAGTACTTCCTGCGCCGCGCCCAGAACTACGTCAAGCTCTTCGACGACAAGGCGGGCTTCTTCCAGGGCAAGGACGCGGACGGCCAATGGCGCGTCGAGTCCGAGAAGTACGACCCCCGGATCTGGGGCTACGACTACACCGAGACCAACGGCTGGGGCTACGCCTTCACGGCCCCCCAGGACAGCCGGGGCCTCGCCAACCTCTACGGCGGCCGGGCAGGTCTGGCGAAGAAGCTCGACACCTACTTCACCACCCCGGAGACCGCCTCCCCCGACCTCGCCGGCTCCTACAACGGCGTCATCCACGAGATGACCGAGGCCCGCGACGTCCGCATGGGCATGTACGGCCACAGCAACCAGGTCGCCCACCACGCGACATACATGTACGACGCGGCCGGCCAACCCTGGAAGACCCAGGAGAAGGTCCGCGAGGTCCTCTCCCGCCTCTACACCGGCAGCGAGATCGGCCAGGGCTACCACGGCGACGAGGACAACGGCGAGCAGTCCGGCTGGTACGTCTTCAGCGCCCTGGGCTTCTATCCGCTGGTCATGGGCGGCTCCGAGTACGCGGTGGGTTCGCCCCTGTTCACCAAGGCCACGGTGCACCTGGAGAACGGCCGCGACCTGGTCGTCAAGGCGCCGAAGAACAGCGCCCGGAATGTCTACGTCCAGGGTTTGAGGGTCAACGGCAAGCCCTGGAACTCCACCGCGCTGCCCCATGACCTGCTCGCGCGGGGCGGGACGCTGGACTTCGACATGGGCGCCAAGCCCACGAAGTGGGGCACGGGGAAGGGCGCAGCGCCTACGTCGATTACAACGGACGACAAGGTCCCGACGCCGCGCCGCGATGTGACGGTGCCGCCGGGTGGGGGTTCGGCGCTGCTGGACGACACGTCGAAGACGGAGGCGTCGTTCGAGTCCCTTGACCTTCCGCTGGCAGAGCCCTCACGGGTGGTCCAATACACGCTGACGTCATCGGCGGACAAGGCGAAGGCCCCGTCGGGCTGGGTGCTCCAGGGCTCCCACGACGGCGAGAAGTGGACGGACGTGGACCGGCGGTCGGGCGAGTCCTTCGCGTGGGACAAGCAGACGCGGGTCTTCTCGGTCGGCTCGCCGGGGTCGTATGAGCAGTACCGGCTGGTGCCGGAGGGGAAGTCGACGCTGGCGGAGGTGGAGCTGCTGGCGTAGTTGATTTGTGTTCGGCACGGGCCGCGTCGTCCCTACGGGGGCGGCGCGGCCCGTCGGCGTCTCAGGCAGCCTCGGCCGCCTCGAAGCTGGGCGCGGAGGGCGCGGCGAACCACAGCAGCCGAGCGGTGGTGTCACTCTGGCGCCCGAACCACCAGGTGGCGCGCTCAGCGGACTTGAGGCTCAGCCGATGCCGACCGTCCACGGTGACGACGTGAGCGCTTCCGTCGCCGTACGCCAGCCCCCAGGCGGCGATCGCCGCGTCGGGCTCGCCTGGGGCCACGTCGTACTGGACGGTGACGGCGAAGACGCGCGGGGCGTTGTCCAGGGCGAGTTCACACAGCTCTTTATCGAGGTCGAACGGGGCGGGTTGGATGTTTTGCGGGGATACGGTGTCCATGGATGTCTCCCTTGGCAAAGGAGGAGTTGGGCAGGTTCCGGCCATGCACACTGCGGTGCCGCCATTGCGCCAGCCGAAGTGGTACGCGTCACACCGTAGCGGCCAACATAAGATGCATGCCACGCACTCCTGAATATAGATGCCCAACAACCCCCGTGTGGGTGGCAGCTGCACGCCACGTGCGAGCAAGGAGAAGAGAAGAGCGATGCCCTCGAGCAACCTCCGGCTAACCGTGCGTCAACGGCGCTTGGGCGCCGAACTACGCAGGCTCCGCGAGCAGGCCGACCTCTCCGCCACCCAGGCAGGCACGCTCCTGGGCGCCAACCAGCCGCGCGTCAGCAGCATCGAAGCCGGACGCTACGCAGTGAGCGCGGATCGGGTACGCGCCATCGCCCGCTCCTACAGCTGCACAGATCAGGAGCTCATCGAGAGCCTGGCCCAGATGACCGGCCGCCAGACGCGCGGCTGGTGGGAGGAGTACCGCGAGATCCTCCCACCCGGGGCGCTCGACCTGGCCGAGCTTGAACATCACGCGACCGCCATGCGCGTCGCGTCGGTGATCCACCTCCCCGGGCTGCTTCAAACCAGGGACCACGCCCGTGCCGTCATCAGCGATGCCGTGCCGCCGTTGGCTCCCCCTGATGTGGAGCACCGAGTCTCATTCCGACTCAAGCGGCAAGCCGTTGTCTACTGCGATAAGCCAACCCCATTGACGGCGATCATTCACGAGGCCGCTCTGCGTATGCAATTCGGAGGACGCACCGTGGCTCACAAACAGCTGGAACACCTCATCACCATGAGCGAGCGCGACCATATCTCAGTTGTCGTGGTGCCCTTCGACGCAGGAACATTTCCCAGCTCCGGACAGTCAATCGTCTACTTCAGCGGCCCCGTATCACAGCTCGACACCGTGCAACTCGACACGGATTACGGATCCGAGTTTCACGACGCCCCAGCGCAGCTCGTCAAGTACCGGACAGTTCTTGACCGGATGGAAGGATGCGCACTCAAGCCGACTGAGTCCCGCGAACTGATCCACCGCATCGCAGAAAGCATCTGAGAGGGAGAGCAAGTGTCCGTCCGCGACTGGCAGAAGTCCTCGTTCAGTGCCGAAGCAGCCAACTGTCTCTACGTCGCCAGGGTGCCCGCCGACTGGCGGAAGTCCCCCCACAGCGCCCAAGGATCCAATTGCATCAACGTCGCCGCCCCCACCCCTGACGCCATCAAAATCCGCGAGAGCGACGACCCCGACATCATCCTTACCACCACCCCCGCCACACTCGGCGTCTTCATACGCGCGGCCAAGGCAGGTCAGTTCGATCACCTCGCCGACAGTCCGCCTACAGGCTGCCAAACATGATGGTACGCCCGAAGGCCAAACAAACGGGCAAGGCTCGGACTGGCTGATCGGTCACTACCCACTCGTCCACTTGATCGTGCATCGTTGTTCGTGTTGGACCAGCTGGCTCGAAGGCGAAAGTGGGCGGCGTTCTCGAACTAATCCAAGGTGCTCTATTTTTCATTTTGCAGCCAGCCTCTGTATGCCTCCCAGCTCATCCAATGGACGAGCTGATCCCTCACCTTTGCTTTGGCCTGCGATAGCGACTTGAGGTCGCCCTCGGAAACATCGAGCCTACCAAAGCTACATTCGGGCTTTTCTCCGGCTTTGATTTTCAGTGAGTGCGGAAAGGCCACAACTAGACAGATCCAGCTCTTGACGGGCGAGTATTCTCGAAGGACTGGGATTACTATGAACGTTTGCCCGGCTTCCAGGTCCAGATCCTTCGCCTTCCTACTAAAGCCGGATTGGTTCGCCGTAGCCACAAGCGCCTGCATTCTCCGCCGCGATGCCACAAAGACGGCCGCAGGCACAGGCCAGCCGTACCATGACCGAGATTTCCTGAAATACCTAAACCAGTTTCTCACTTTTGCCGCTTCTCGTCATCGCTAGTGGCTGGGTGCAGAGCGGGGGGGCAGACTCGGGGTCTAGCGAATTACCAAGATCTCTGTATCCGGGTGGAATATTGGATGCCTTGGGTTCTCCATTCGCTTCAGGGCTTCGAATATTCGATGGTTCCCCTGGACCACCTCCCCGTCAACCAGGGTGACAACAGCACCAATTGTGTCTGGGTTATTTAATGCCTCCAGGAGACGCTCGTCGTGCATTCCATTAGCATCTTTCATCTTTTGCTCGTCACCATGGTCACGCAATTTGTAACCTTTTAGATCTTCAAGCCTCACGGGGACCCGACTGGCTCTCATTTCTTCGTCCGTTATTTCCTCCTTGGTTTTAAGTAGGTTGTCGAAGAATTTCCCTATCCTCGATTTAGGATAGGGGGAAAGTCCGAGGGGGTCGGTCCAGGTGTGGGGGTTGTGGATGTAAGTGGTGGGGTTGGGGGCGGGGAGGAGTCCGAGGGGGTCGGGGGTGAGGTAGCGAGCGGTGGTGGGGTCGTAGTAGCGGTAATGGTTGTAGTGGAGTCCGGTTTCGGGGTCGTAGTACTGGCCGGGGAAGCGAAGGGGGGTATAGGTGGTGCTGCCTCTGGTCCAGGTGGTGGTGCCCCAAAGGGTAGAACGGGTTTGCCAGGCTATCTCGCCGGACTCATCGACAAGTTCGGTCGGGGTGCCGACCAGGTCAGTGACGATGGCGAAGAAGCGCTGATCGATCTCGCGCTGGGTGGTCTCCTCGGTGATGCGTTCGGTTTGGGCTACGGGGTGCAAGCCGTCGTGGTCCCACGTAAGGGTTACCGGATGGGAGAGGCCAGATGTCGTGGAGGTTTGTTCGATAAAGATGTTGCCGTCCCAGGTGAAGTCCACCTGTTCGGTGACCGTTTCTCCGTCGAGTGCGAGGCGTTGCTTTGTGGTGCGGCGGCCGAAGGGGTCGTAGAGGTAGCGCCAGAGCGTGCCGTCGGGAGTCGTGACAGCGGTCAGGCGGTCTTCAGCGTCCCAGGCGTAGCGCCAAGTGTCGGGCTTCTTGGACAGTCGAATCTTCTGACGGACAGCCAGGCGCCCAGCATCGTCATGCTCGTAGCGGATGTTGCCCGCGCGGGTGATACGGGTGCCGGTGTAAGCCCGGGTACCAGTTGCTTCCTGGGCAGGATGGGCGCTGGGCCAGCTGGCCTGGCTCTGGTTGCCCGCCTCGTCGTACACGTACCTCTCGGTCCAGCCCCGTGCCCGGACCGTGGTTACGCGGCCCGTCGCGTCGAGGTCGAAGGTTCGACGGCCGGTGAGCTGGTCGTCGATTGCGGTGACGTAGCCGTCGGCGCGGTAGGTGTAGGCCCGATGCTGGAGGGGGTCGGCCGCTGGGCCGGTGAGGGTTTGTTCGGTGAGGCGGCCCAAGGGATCCCAGGTGTGGGTGAGGGTGAGTGTCTCACCTACGTGGCGGGCGGTCTCGCGGCCTGCTGCGTCGTGGTCGAAGGCAACGGTGTGGCCGGCAGCGGTGAGGGTGGTGCGGTTGCCTGCCGCGTCGTAGGTGTAGGTGGTGGTAACGCCGGTAGGCGTGGTACGGCGGGTGCGGCGGCCCAGGGCATCGTATGTGTGGGTCAGGACCCGGCCATTCACCATCTCCGACTTGACGCGACCCAACCGGTCGCGCTGGTAGACCACCTCCACGTCCGGGCCAGTGGCCTGGCGCAGGCGCCCTGCCGAGTCATACGCGTAGCGGGTGACGGCGTCGTCCGCGAGCTTGCCGACAATACGGCCCGCCGCGTCGCGCTCATAGCGGATCCTCTGGCCGAGTGGGTTGGTGTGGTCTGTGAGGCGGTCCGCCGCATCGTGGTTGTACGTCAGGGTACGGTCGTCGAAATCCTTCTCCGCGACCAGGCGTCCTGCTGGGTCATAGTCGTACGTCCAAGTCAGGCCCTGGGGGTTGGTGACCTGGGTCAGGCGCAGGGCAGTGTCGTGCTCGAACGCGTAGCGCACGCCGTCCGGGCCGGTGCGGGCAGCCAGCAAGTCGAAGTGGGTGTACTCGTACGAGGTCACTCCACCCGCCGCGTCAATGCTCTGCTTGCAGTTGCCCTCGCCGTCATACGTCCAGGTCTCCGTCGTCCCGTCCGGGTTGGTGCGGGCGGCGAGCATGCCCTCGACCGTCCACCGCAGGTGTGTGGAGTGGCCCATGGGGTCGGTGAGGACCACTGGGCGACCGAAGGCGTCACGCTGGTAGCGGGTGGCGGCGCCGAGAGGATCGGTGACCTCCACTGGCAGGCCCGCCGGGTCACAACGCACGCCCGTGGTCTGCCCCAGTGCGTCAGCGATGGCGATCAAGTGGCCGTGGTCGTCATACGTGTAGCGGGTAGTGTGGCCGGCCGGGTCTGTGACGCTGGTGCGGTGGCCCGCCTCGTCGTAGGTCTGGTTCCACGTGGCTCCGTCCGGGCCGGTCACGGACATCGGTAAGCCCAGGGCGTTGTACGTGGCGGTGCTCTCAGAACCGTCCGGGCCCGTGATCTTCGTGAGGTGTCCGGTCTTGTCGTACGTGTAGGCGGTGGTGTGGCCGAGCGGGTCGGTGTGGGTCAGGATCCGGTCGTGGCGGTCGTACGTGGTGCGGGAGGTTTGGCCGAGGGGGTTGGTCGTAGCGACGATCTGGCATACGTCGTTGACCAGGTAGCGCGTGGCGTGGCCGTCAGGCGTGGTGACGGTGGTGATCCGGTGGCCGGTGGCCTCGTCGATGCGGTCGTAGTCGATACGGATCGATATGTGGCCCGCGTCGCCGCCTTCCGTGATGCAGCGGTCGCGGTTGTCGTAGACGTAGTCGTAGCGACGGTCGTTGGTGTCCGTCCAAGCGATGACCCGACGCTCGTCGTCGTACTCGAACCGCATCGGCAAACCAGAGGAGTTGATGACCCCGGTGAGGTTGCCGTCGGTGTAGTCGTAGCGGAGCAGTTCCTGGTCGGTTCCGTCGGACGCGGCGCCAGCCAGGTGGAGGGCGGTGATCCGGCCGTCGGCGGTGGTCAGCTTCAGGTGGTAGCCGGCCGAGTGGTTGATCCCGAGGGGGGTGCCGTCGGGGTCGTATTCGAAGGTAATGAAGTTGCCAGAGCGGTCCGATATCTGCTCCAGCCGCGCGACCCCGTCGGCCCCCTCGCTCGGGCCGGTGAAGTGGCGGGTGTGACCAGTGGTCGGGTCGGTGAGGGTGTAGTCGCCGTGTGCGTCCCGCTCCAGCGGCCAGCGCGGGCCCGCCGCTGGGAGTGTGGGCAGGTCGGGTGCGGGGTGGGGGTAGGACAGCAGCAGGCCGTCCTCACTGATGAAGACGACACCTTCGGCGTCGACCTCCAGACGCTGGTCGGCTGTACTCGACCACGACGGGCCGAACCAGCGCCCTGCCGTGTAGCCCGACTCCACCCGGCGACGGAAGACCAGCGGAAGCACGCCCGGCAGGGTCACGTCCGTCTGAGGCAGGAACATCTTGCCTGTCGCCAGATCGACCGGGTCTGTGCCATCGGTCGTCTTCTTGGCGTCCTGCTGGCCGTGGGCGTTCGGTCCGTCCTTGTCCAGGGACTTGCGCGCGCCGCCCCTCCCGCGCCGACCGTATTTGCCCGCCGTAGCGCCCTTGCGCGCCGCGTTGATCCCCTTGGCCCCCAGCCCTTCACCGAAGAGCCTGCCGGTGCCCTCGGCGGGGTCCTTGGCGAAGTCGTCCAGCATCTGCTTGCCCGCGCCGAAGGGGTCGCTGGCCACGTTGACCAGCCCCGCGGCCGTGTTGTTCAGGCCCGTCGCGTACTCGGCTGGGTGCAGGATGTTGTACGGATCCAGCGGGTTGACGCTGCGCGCGAAACCGATGACCCCCGCGCCGCCCTTGATCACGCCCGCCGTGAAGTGTGTGGCGTCGAGTTTCAGGCCGGTCAGGCCGTCCTCCGCCTGCTCGAAGTACGACGGCTTGGGCGGCGCGGCGTCCCGGGCCGCCTTGACCGCGGTGCGGGCCGTATCCGCCGCTTCGTTGCGCTGGCGGCGGGCCTCGTCCAGCTTCTGCTGCGCCAGTTTGGCCTTGCCTGGGCCCGGGTCGTGGAACTTCCCCGGCTTGCAGGCATCCTTGCCGTCCTCGATGGCCGCGTTGTACGCCACGACCTGCTCGTTGTACGCCTGAACCGCGTCCTTCGACGCCTTCTTCGCAGCCTTGTAGGCGTTGATCGCTTCCTGCGCCTGGGTCTGCGCCCACTCCACCGTGCCCGCGAAGGTGTCCATCGCGGTGGCGGCCTTCTCACACGCATCGGCGGCCTTGAACCACTTCTTCGGCTCGACCGCCACCTCCTCGCGGAACGCGTCCGCCGCCTTGCCCTTCCAGTGCGCCGAGTCCAGCCGCTTCAGACCGTCCCCGACGTCGTTGAACGCCTTCTTGAAGTCCCGCAGATGGCTCGCCGTCGAGCGGATCTTGCTCGCACTGCCGAAGATCAGCTTCTTCGGGTTCTCGGTCTCATCCAGCTGCATCTCGGCGACATCCGCGCCCAGCTTGTTCGCCGCCGAGCGGGACTTGTCGCGGACCCAGTCCGCCCCGTCCTCCAGGCCCACCTTGTCCAGGCCGTCCGCGAGCTTGTTACCCCCCGCCTCGACGACATCCCCGAGCGCCTCGACACCGTCCTCGACCTTGTCCTCGATGACATCCGGAACCCAATCCCCCCACCCCATCAGCGCTCGCCCCCATCCTGCTCAGGGACCTGCTGGTCGGGCGGGAGGGCGTACTGGGCGATGCTGCTGGTGCGGCCGATCTTGTCGCCTGTGGCCTGCCAGGTGCCCCGAATCTCCTCCCCTGCCTTCTCGTACGACTCCTTGCTGTAATCCGGACGCCAGGTATCCCCCGAGAACAGCTCGCCCCACTCCTTCTGGGTGACTTCCTCCTCGCTCAGATGCGGATTCCCGGCCACCGAGTTCGCCACGACCTTGTACGTGCCCTCGATGTACCGGTCCTCCTCCCACTGCATCCCCGCCGCGAGGCCCACCTTCTTGGCCAGCTTGTTCGCGTCCTGGATCAGGCCGCGCACCCCCCACTCCCAGCGCTCGCAGAAGTCCTCGAAGTCCTTGGCGAGACCGTTGTGCCCCGCCTCCATCGACGTCAGCGACAACTCATCGAACCCCGACCCCATCACCGCGTCCGTCGCCGACCCGATGTCCTTCAACTCGCTGATGGCTGCGCGTAAACCCTTGGTGATGTCCTGTAACGCTTCCTTGTCCAGCTTCAGGTCCGGCTCCTTGCCACCGCCCCCGCCGCCGCTCACTGGGCGCCCTCCCCGGGCAGGGCGATGCCCAGGGCACGTCTGAGCTCTTCCACTACACGCGTAGCGAGTTCACAGCAGCCACCCCGTCGTATCGCGATCTGCCCCGGCAGGCTCATCACGCCCCCTCACCCTCCATGGTCGATCCCCCGTGCTACGCAACGGTATTCGACAGACAACGGAGTGTCACCGCCATTTGCGGGCGTGTCACGGGCTCAGTGCGGTGGTTGCGCCCGCTCTGCTTGGGTGCGTGTCGCGCTCGCAGCGCAAAACGGCCGGCTGAGGGGAGGAAGGGGAGGCAGGGAGCCGCCGTTGCCGTCAGGCCTCCCGGTGGCGCGGCGGGTGGGTGGTCCCGCCAACTCGCATCCATCACCGGCTCAACACAGATTTGCGGCGATTCTCTGCATGCGCAAGAAACCCTCATCGCTGCACGCGAGAACAACCTGGAACCGCGCCCGGCCCTTCACGCCACATCTACCAGCACATCCAGGAAGATGTGGCGGCCAAGGCGCGGGCCGCCGCGACGGTGCCGGCCTCCTTGCCCTGCCAGAACGCCCGAAGAGGCGGTGCACGAACCGATACGGGTGTGCACCGCCCCTTCGTACGCCATGCTCAGGAGGCCGCGATACTCCGCACGTTGAGTTCCTCAACGCCCTCCAAACCGGCCTCGTTCGCATCGACCCGCTTCAGGTCTGACCGGTACCGCCGCTCAGGTCGTGTAGTAGAAGGCGTAGCCGTCCTTGCCGCGCGGCTGACAGGTGAACGTGGTTATTGCACCCTTCTGGGCCAGAGTGTTCCCCACAGTCAGGCACTTGCCCAGGCTGCTGTACACAGTCCCCTGGTACGGCAGGAGCGGGCTGGCCGAGGCCGTCCCGGCGCCGAACATGGACAGGCCCACGGCCGCTGCTATGGTGCCGACGACAAGCGTGGCCTTACGGGAAACGGAATTCACTTTCTCTCCACTCTTTTCGATGCCTGAGGTCAGGCATTCCGGAATTCTCGCGAGATCGCCCGATCGGGCTGAACGGGACATTCACGGAAGGCGCGGATAATGCGCGATCGGCTCCAGCGGACAGCGGTTTTACTCGTCTTCCGCTCCTGCGTCCACCCTGTGGATTGCGAATACAGGTGTCGGGACTGCGAGGGTCGGAGCGGCGGCTGCCGCAGCGATCACTTCCCCTGAGGTGAAGGGCTTCTCGATTCGGGACATTGTCCGGCCGGCTCCTTGTGCTGCCGCCATACGTCGGATGGAAACCCAAAGGCCGACATCGCCCGAGAGAGCCGTCACCACTTGAACGGATCACAGTCGAACACCCTGGGGGAATGCGAGATTAGCAGGACTGACTTGTCATTAGGTGACATGATCCGCGCGTACTTTGTTCGCCTGCCCGCCGAGGGGAAACGACAGTACGGCGGCGGCTGGGCCGCATCGACGGCGACGCGTTGGGCCTACGCCCGCTAGGGCTTCCCGGAGCGGGATGTTCCCAACGACGTCGGTCGTGCCGTGCCCGATGTAGCGGGCGGATCAGTCGCACCGGCCGCACAGGTATTCACGCCGCAAAGCGGACCGAGACCTGAAACGATGAGTGTCCGGCACCGGTCACGCGACCCATCGGACAGTGCCTGATTCCTCCGGGCGTCGATCGTCCGGAACAGCGTCTCGTCCACGTGCCGGACCGCCCCGGCGGCGAAGGGTCATCGTGCAGACGTGCCACCGGACCGGCTCGCCGTTGCGGCGGAAACGCAGTTGCTCCGCGTCGCTCTCGTCGCGCACCAGCTCGACGTCGGTGACGACCACCGCGCCCCCCGTGCACGCCGGTCAGCCGCCGGTGCCGCGCGGTACCAGCCCCTCCGTCACCAGTGTCAGCAGCCTGTCCATTTCGGCCGCGCCGTTGGGGTGGTGTTCCGTGGCCAGGGCGATGCCGGCGACCACGGTCAGCAGGTCGGCGGCGGTGGCGTCCGCCCGTACGGCGCCCGCGGCGACCGCACGGCGCACCAAGGGGGTGGCGGCGGTGGCGAGGCGGGTGGCGCAGTGTTCGTCTTCGGCGGCGGTGTGGCCGGTCAGGGCTGCGGCCATGCCGCGCGCGCAGGCGACGTAGTGGCCGATGGCGCGCAGCCATTCCAGCAGCGCCGCTTGGGGGTCGTCCCGCGCGGTCAGGTCCGCCGCGAGGTCGCACAGGGCCTCGTACCGCTGCTCAAAGACGGCGGCGAGCAGGGCGCCCCGGTTCGGGAAGTGCCTGCGCAGGGTGGCCGATCCCACCTGGGCGGTGCGGGCGACCTGCTCCAGCGAGACGTTCGCGCCGTGGACGGCGACCTCCGCCTCCGCGGCGGCGAGCAGGCGCGCGTAGTTGCGGCGGGCGTCGGCGCGCTGTGTGCGCGATTGGACGTCGGACACCTTCGTCACCTTGACCTTTGCTAAACGGCGGACCCCTCCGTATTGTACGCGGAAGATAAGTGGCGGACCCCACCGTTTAGGAGGCTGCGGCATGACCACCGCATCCGCGCACGCACCCGTACTCGTCACCGGCGCCACCGGCAAACAGGGTGGCGCCACCGCCCGGGCCCTGCTGGCGCAGGGCGTTCCGGTACGCGCCCTCGTACGCGACGCGGGCAGCGAACGGGCCCGCGCCCTGGCGGAGCTCGGCGCCCAGCTCGTCACCGGCGATCTACGGGATCGCGACGCCGTGACGCGGGCGGTGGACGGGGTGCGCGCCGTCTTCTCGGTGCAGATGCCGGACCTGGCCGACCTCCAGGGCGACGCGGAGTGGGTGTGCGGGCGCAACCTGATCGACGCGGCGGCCGAAGCGGGCGTCGAGCAGCTGGTGCACACCTCCGTCTCCGGCGCCGGACAGCACCGTCAGACAGCCGGCTGGGCCGAGGGGCGCTGGAAGGCGGTGGAGCACTACTACGAGACCAAGACCGCGCTCCAGGACCGGGTGCGTGACGCGGGATTCCGGTACTGGACGCTCCTCAAGCCGGGCTTCTTCATGGAGAACTTCCTTGAGCCCGGCTTCCTGTTCGGCCGCGACGGCCGCCGGCTGGTAACCGTCATCAAGCCCGACACCGTGGTGAAGCTGATCGCCGTCCAGGACATCGGCCATGCCGCGGCGGCCGCCTTCACCGACCCGGAGCGGTTCCACGGCGTGGAGCTGGAACTCGCGGGTGACGAGCTGACGATGGCCGAGATCGCCGCGGTGCTCTCACGCGCCAGCGGAGCCGAACTGGCCGCCCCGGACATGACGGTGGAGGAGGCCATCGCCGCGGGCATGCCGCCCGCTATCGGTGTCTCGTACGACCGGCTGAACGTCGTGGGGCAGCCCGCGTCGCCGCGGTACGCGCAGGCGCTCGGCCTGAGCGTGACCGGCTTCGAGGAGTGGGCGCGGGAGCACGGGGCGGCGCTGCCGCCGGCCCGGCGTCCGTAAGCCGCCGGCTGCCTGACGGGCGAGGTCGACGAGCACATGGACTTGCGGTGCAGTACGTCAACCGTCCTTGTGCGTCATAGACCTCGCCCTTCTCGTCTCACGCGGCTTCACACCATTCGATGGACCACGATCCAGTAGTCGCACTCTTCCGTGGTGACGGCGCAGATGCAGCGTCCGTCGAGCGACATCCCGACAAACTCGGGAGATCCTTCGTCCTGAAGCCTCTCGGCCAACGCACATTCCTCGGACCACTTCACGCGCGCCCAGCCGAACTTCGAGCTGCCGCGTCCCGCAACGCTGATGAGGAAGGATCCGTCATTGGTAAAGAGTCCGTTTTCAGATGCGTACAGAGACCACTGTCGGTTCACTTCCGACAGAGCGTCCGGGTGGTCCTGCCTGATGGCCACGACGGGTTCCGTCTCCACGCTCGCCACACGCTTCCACGCGTCCAGAACCGAGGGAACGTTCCCGGGCGGCGGGCCATCAATCATCTCCAGCCCGCTGGCCGAAATCTTCCTCAGCCAGATTTCCCTGTCCAGGTCCACCATGATTCGCCTCACTGATCGTAGAACAAGTGGTGATCACCGCCGGGCTTATTGATTTTTCCATACCGTTCCATCTCGCCGTAGTTGCGGTTGTCCCAGCCGAAGTTCACAAATTCGCGTGCGTCATCGCCCTTGGGCTTCCCGGCATGGAAGTGGGGACCGGCCGGGTCATGCGTATGCTCGACCACGACCCGAGAGCCGTTGGGCGTCTCGTACTGGCGGAAGTTGCCCCAATGCGTAAGGTTATCCGAGTACACATAGCCCTCGACATGCCTCAGCCGGATGTCCCCCACCACCTGCCACTCCGCGAGGAGTTCTGCGTCCGGCCCGATACCCGCCAACTCATGGGCGGCCCGCTCCGCGTCGGCCCGCGTCGGGAACGGGTTGCTTCTCTCCCCGAGCGGGTAGGGCGACAGTCCCAGGGGATCGGTCCACGTGTGCGGATTATTGACATAGGTGGCCGGATTAGGGGCCGGGGCCAGCCCTAGGGGATCTGGAGAGACATAACGGGCGACCTCAGGATCGTAATAGCGATAGTAGTTGTAATGTAGGCCGCTTTCGATGTCGTAGTACTGCCCCGGAAAACGCAGCGGAGTGTATGTGGTGCCGCCGCGCGCCCATGTGGTGCCGCCCCACAGAGTGCTGCGGGTGCGCCAGGCGATCTCGCCGGCCTCGTCGATGATTTCGGTCGGGGTACCGACGAGGTCGGTGACGATGGCGAAGAAGCGCCGGTCGATCTCGTACCGACCGGTGACGTCCGTGATGCGCTCGGTCTGAGCGACCGGGTGGAGGCCCTCGTGGTCCCAGGTCAGGGTCACCAGATCGGAGCGTCCGGGTGAGGCCGTGGTCTGCTCCACAAGGGCCGCGCCGTCCCAGGTGAAGTTGACCTGTTCCAGGACGCTTTCGCCGTCCGCAGCCAGGCGCTGCTTCGAGGTACGACGGCCGAGTGGGTCGTAGAGGTAGCGCCACCGTGTGCCGTCGGGAGTCGTGACGGAGGTCAGCCGGTCCTCGGCGTCCCATTCATAACGCCAGGTGTCCGGTTTCTTCGACAGCCGGTTCTTCTGCCGGAGGGTGAGGCGGCCGGCCGCGTCGTATTCGTAGCGGAGCCGGCCCGCACGGGTGATACGGGTGCCCGTATAGGCCCGGGCGCCTGTCGCCACGGCGCCGGGGTGGTTGCCGGGCCATGAGGCGTGGGTCTGGTTGCCCGCCTGGTCGTAGGCGTAGGTCTCGGTCCAACCTCGGGCATGGACGGCGGTGACCCGGCCGACCGTGTCCAGCTTGAAGGAGTGGCGACCGCGCAGATGGTCCTCGACGCCGACGAGGTGGCCGTCCACCTGGTAGCTGTAGGCGCGGCGCTGGACCGTTCCAACCGACGAGGCGGTCAAGGTCTGCTCAGCCAGGCGTCCCACCGTGTCCCAGATCCGGGACACGGTTAAAGTGTCACCGATACGGCGGGTGGTCTCACGGCCGACCGCGTCACACTCGAAGTCAAGAGTGACGCCCGAGGTGTTCAGGGTGGCGCGATGGCCCGCGGCGTCATAGGCGTAGGTGGTGGTCGCGCCGATGGGAGTGGTACGGCCGGTACGGCGCCCCAGCAGGTCGTACTGGTGCGTCACCACCCGACCGTTGACCATCTCGGACTCGACTTGGCCGGTCCGGTCGCGCTTGAAGACGATCTTCCCGACCGGGCCGGAGGCCGAGACCAGGCGCCCCGCCGGGTCATAGTTGTAGGTGGTGGTCTCCCCATCGGCATCTTTGGCGACGATGCGGCCAAGCACATCGCGCTGAAAGGTGACTGTCTGCCCCGTTGGCGCGGTGCGCATGACCAATTGTCCGGCCGCGTCGTGTTCGTAGCCGATGGTGCGGTCGTCGAAGTCGGTCTCGCAGATCAGCCGACCGGCCGGGTCGTACTCATAGGACCAGGTCAGCCCCTGCGGATTGGTGACCTTGGTCAGACGCAGCTCGGTGCTGTACTCGAACTTGTAGCAGGACCCGTCCGGGCCGGTCTGCGCGGCGAGCAGGTCGAAGTGGGTGTACTCGTACGAGGTTACCCGGCCCATCACGTCGCAGTGGCTGACGCAGTTACCCTCGCCGTCATACGTCCATGACTCCTCCGCCCCGTCCGAGCGGATACGGTGCAGGAGCCTGCCCTCGACCGACCAGGACAGTCGGGTCATCGCGCCGAGCGGATCCACAACGGCGACGGGACGGCCGAAGCCGTCGCGCCGGTAGGCGGTGACCGCGCCGAGCGGGTCGGTGATCTCCACCGGAAGACCGGCGGTGTCGCAGCGGACGCGAGTGATCTCGCCCAGCGCGTTCCTGATCGAGGTCAGACGGCCCAGGTCGTCGAACGCGTGACACGTGGTGGCCCCGGCAGGGTCTGTGACGGCGATGCGGTTGCCGCGCTCGTCGTACTCCTGGGTCCAGATGGCCCCGTCGACTCCGGTGGTCGAGGTTGGCAGGCCCAAGTCGTTGTAGGCCACGCTTGAGCGTTTGCCGTCCGGGCGGACGACGCCCACTCGATGGCCGATGTCGTTATAGATGTATTCGGTGCGGTGTCCGAGGGCGTCGGTGTGGGCCAGCACCCGGCTGTGGCGGTCGTACTCGGTCTGGGCGCGCGCGCCCAGTTGGTCGATCACGCCGACGACCTGGCAGGCATCGTTGATCAGGTACTTGGCGATGTGGCCGGCGGCCGTGGTGACGGTTGTGATCCGGTGGCCGGTGCGCTGGTCGACACCGTGGTAGTCCAGCCGGATGGAGACATGGCCTTCGGTGCCGCCCTCCGATATGCAGCGGTGGCGGTTGTCGTAGACGTAGTCGTAACGGCTGTCGTTGGTGTCGGTCCAGGCGATGACACGGCGCTCGTCGTCGTACTCGAACCGCAGGGGCAGACCGGAGGAGTTGAACACCTCGGTCAAGTTGCCGTCGGTGTAGGCGTAGCGGACGATCTCCTGGTCGCTGCCGTCGGGCGCGGCGCCCGCGAGGTGGAGGGCGGTGATCCGGCCGTCCTCCGATGTCAGCTTCAGGTGGTAGCCAGCCGAGTGGACGATGTCCGTCGGCGTGCCGTCGGGGGCGTAGTGGAAGGCGATCCGGTTGCCGTTGCGGTCGCGGATCTCCTCGATCGGCGCGATGCCATCGGGATCGTGCCGGGGCGTGGTGAAGGAGTACGTGTGGCCGTTGTCGACGTCGGTGAGGGTGTAGTCGCCGTCGACCGTGCGCTCCAGGGGCCAGCGCGCGATGCCCGCCGTGGGCAGGGTCGGCAGGCCGGGCGCGGGGTGCGGGTAGTCCAGCAGACGTCCGTCCTCACAGACGAACACCACACCCTCCGGGCCGATCTCCAGGTGCTGGTCGGCCGTGCTCGACCACGAGGGCCCGAACCACCGACCCGCCGTGTAGCCGGACTCGACCTGGCGGCGGAAGGCCAGGGGCAGCACGCCCGGGAGCGTGACGTCCGTCTGGGGCAGGAACATCCGGCCCGTGGCGAAGTCGATCGGGTCCGAGCCGTCCGACCTCTTCCCGCTGTTGGGGGTGTCGTGGCCATGCGGCCCGTTCTCGTTCAGCAGGCCGCGGGCGGGCGGCTTCGTCTCGGCCACGCGCCTCGCGGTGGTCGCGACCCTCTTGGCGCTGCCCAGGCCCCTGGTGCCGATCAGCTCGGGAACCAGTCGGCCGAGGCCCTCGGAGGGATCCTGCTGGAAGGTGTCCCACATGGTGCCCAACGTCCCCCACGGGTCATTGGCCATCTGGACCAGCCCGGCGGCCGTGCTGTTGAGATTGGTGACGTACTCCGCCGGGTGGGTGATGTTGTAGAGGTCGAAGGGGTTGATCTGCCGCGCGAAGCTGACGACGCCCGCGGTGCCCCTGATGATGCCGCCGTAGAAGTGCGAATAGTGCAGGGCCAGCCCCGTAAAGCCGTCGTTCACCTGCTCCGCGTACGACGGCTTGTCGGGCGCCGCGTCGCGCGCCGTCTCCACCGCCGCCTTCGCGGTGGTGTGCGCCTCGTTCCGCTGCCGCCGCGCCTCGCTCAGGATCTCCTGGGCGACATTGAGGTGCGAGGTGCCCGGGTCGCGGAACTCCCCCGGCTTGTCCGGCAGCGACGAACGGTCACGCTCACCAGCGGGCGCGGCGTTGTACGCGTCGACCGCCGTGTTGTACGCCGACACCCGCTCGTTGTGGGTCGAGCGGGCCTCCTCCGACGCCTGTTTGCCCTGCTTGTAGCGGGCGATGGCCTCCGCGGCCTGCCCCTGCGCCCACTCCACCGTCCCCGCGAAGCTGTCCAGCGCCCCGGCGGCCTTCTCGCACGCGTCCGCGGCCGTGAACCACTTCCTCGGCTGGATCGACACGCTCTCCCGGAAGGCCTCCGCCGCCTCGCCCTTGAGATGGGCGGCGTCCAGCCCGTGTAACCCCCTGCCCACGTTGTCGAATGCGGTCTGGAAATCCCTCAGATGATCCGCCGTGGAACGCAGCTTTCCAGAGCTTCCGTGGATCAGCTTTTTCGGGTCCTCGGTCTCGCCGAGCTGCATCTCGTCGACATTCGCGCCCAGCGCGTTCGCCGCCGAATCCGACGTTTCCCGGACCCAGTCCGCACCGCTCTCCCAACCGACGTCGTCCAGCCGGTCCGCGGTCCAGTCCCCCACACCATCGACGATCTCGCCGACATCCTCGACCCGATCTTCGGCCCAGTCCTCAATCGAGTCCGGAACGAAGTCCCCCCATCCCATGATCGCTTATCCCCCGATCAGCGTCCGCATGAGCAACTCCCTCCACCGTAAGGCCAAAGAACGGCAAAGTTGCGGTCAAGAAGTCCGCTGTTGCAAATCCCGCACAAACGGGATCCGGACGTATCAGGGGGCGCGCGGGATCGGTTACTCCTCGTACCACTCCTTGATCACGTCATCGATGCAGTCACGCAAGGCCGACCTCCGGTCGGCCGCTCCGCCGCCGACGTCGATGCGCGCGGCCAGTTCCTCGAGCGAGCGCCGGAAGCCCGGTTCGCCGTCCATCAGGTCGTCGAGGGCCGGAAACGCCATCAGCCGCAGGTAGTCCTCCAGGACCTGTGCCAGCACGGGGTCGGGAGGGCTGGACGACGGCTGACCGGACGACGGGGAGATGCGCGACTCCGGGGCGTCCAGCATCCAGCCCGTGAGCAGTCCGTCCGCGAAGAGCAGATGCAGCCCCGGGGCCACCTGGACGCGCAAGCGGTCCGCGGGGTCCGCTGCTGTCGGCGCGTCCGGGCCGTCGCGCAGGAGGATCAGCTCGCGGTCGGTGCTCCATCGCGCCCCCGCGGGCTCGACATGGAAGTCCGCCTTCGGCTCGATCAGGCGAAGGTTCCCCGGTGTGGAATCCACCGACAGCCAGCCCAAGGCCCGGTCGCGGTCCTCCTCCAGATATTCCGGAATACGCAGGGAGACCCGGGACAAAAGCCCGGTCGTGCGGTCGAACCGAAATTCGTCCACGCCTTCCGGTGAGTCCCAGTCGACGCTTCCGACGGTCTCGTGGATGACATACCGCTCGTACTCGGCCGCGTTCATGCGCGGACCGGCGTCCACGAAAAGGCCCCTTGGGAAGTACCTGGGCGGTTCGGGGATTCCCGGAAGGCCGCACAGTTCGACGACGACTGAGGGTTCGAGCCTGAGCATCTGCGTCACCCCTCGGACGGGAAGTTCGGCCAGATCTCCTTGGCCGGGGCGATCGGGTTGCCGCCGGAGGGAATCTTGCCATTGATGATTTGATCCCTCGTGATCGGCAGTCCGGGTTCCTCGGGCGAGCCGCCGAACGCCTTGACCCCCGACTCCATACGAGGACCACTCGGCCCATAGCTGGTGACAATCTGCCCCGCGCGGGAGCCGGGTCCTTCCGTGATGACGATGTCCTCCCCCTGGTGGAAGAGCATGCGCCCGCTCTTTCCCTGAGACAGATAGACCGCGTCCGGGTTCGAGAGGATCTCGAGCTCCCGGGTGGGCGACAGATGGCCGTGGTAGCCGCGAGGCGACCCCTCGTACGGCTTGAGTTCCTTCCTGACACCGTTCTGCGCGTTGTTGACGACCTTGTCGGCCGCTTTGTTGGCCCGCTTGTACGGAGAGAGACCGAGCGGATCGGCCCATGTGTGCGGGTTGTGCACATAAGTGGCCGGGTTGGGGGCCGGGGCCAGCCCCAGCGGGTCCGGGGTGGCGTAGCGGGCGGTCTCGGGGTCGTAGTAGCGGTGCACGTTGTAGTGCAGGCCGCTCTCCGGGTCGTAGTACTGGCCGGGGAAGCGGAGGGGGGTGTACGCGGTGCTGCCGCGGGCCCAGGTCGTGCTGCCCCACAGGGTGGTACGGGTGCGCCAGGCGATCTCGCCGCTCTCGTCGACGAGTTCGGAAGGCGTGCCGACGACGTCGGTGACGATGGCGAAGAAGCGCCGGTCGATCTCGCGCTGACTGGTGGCGTCGGTGATGCGCTCGGACTGGGCGACCGGCTGAAGGCCGTCGTGGTCCCAGGTCAGGGTCACCAGGTCGGTGCGGCCGGGGACCGTGGTGGTCTGCTCGGCGAGGATCGCGCCGTCCCAGGTGAAGTCGGTCCGCTCGACCACCGTCTCGCCGTCCGCCGCCAGCCGCTGCTTGGCGGTACGGCGGCCGAGGGGGTCGTAGAGGTAGCGCCACACCGTGCCGTCGGGGGTGGTCACGGAGGTCAGCCGGTTCTCGGCGTCCCACGCGTAGCGCCAGGTGTCCGGCTTCTTCGACAGCCGGTCCTTCTGCCGCAGGGTGACCCGGCCCGCCGCGTCATGTTCGTAGCGGACGCGGCCCGCCCGGGTGATACGGGTGCCGGTGTACGCGCGCTCGCCCGCCGCCTCCGAGCCAGGGTGCCTGGCGGGCCACGTGGCGTGGGTCTGATTGCCCGCCTCGTCATAGGCGTAGGTCTCGCTCCACCGCCTGGCGTGCACCGCGGTGACCCGGCCCATCGCGTCCAGCTCGAAGGAGCGGTGGCCGCGCAACTGGTCCTCCACGCCGACCAGATGACCGTCGGCCCGGTAGGCGTAGGCGCGGCGCTGCACCGTTCCGGCCGAGGGGCTGGTCAGGGCCTGTTCGGCCAGGCGGCCCGACGCGTCCCAGGCCTGGGACAGGGACAGGGCGCCCCCGATGTGGCGGGCGATCTCGCACCCGGAGGCGTCGTATTCGGACGCCAGCGTGCGGCCGGAGGCGGTGAGGGTGGTTCGGTTGCCCGCCGCGTCGTACGCGTAGGTGGTGGTGGCGCCGCCGGGGGTGGTGCGGCGGGTGCGGCGGCCCAGGGCGTCGTACTTGTGCGTCAGCACGCGGTCGCCCACCACCTCGGACTTCACTCGGCCCGCCCGGTCCCATTGGAGGACGATCTCGGTGTCCGGGCCCGTGGCCGCGACCAGATGTCCGGCCGGGTCGTAGGCGTAGGTGGTGGTCAGGCCGTCGGCGTCCTTGGCGACGACGCGGCCCAGCACATCGCGTTCGAAGGCGATGGTCCGGCCCAGTGGTGTGGTGCGCGCGATCAGCTGCCCGGCGGCGTCGTGTTCGTAGCGGATGGTGCGGTCGTCGAAGTCGGTCTCGGAGAGCAGCCGACCGGCCGGGTCGTACTCATAGGACCAGGTCAGCCCCTGGGGGTTGGTGACCTTGGTCATGCGCAGCTCGGCATCGTGCTCGAACGCGTAGCGCGCCCCGTCCGGGCCGGTCCGCGCGGCGAGCAGGTCGAAGTGGGTGTACTCGTACGAGGTCACCCCGCCCGCCGCGTCGACGTGGTCGGTGCAGTTGCTCTCGCCGTCGTAGGTCCAGGTCTCCCGCGTTCCGTCCGGGTTGGTCCGGCGCAGGAGGTCTCCCTCGACCGACCACTCCAGGCGGGTCGTGGCACCGAGCGGGTCGACGATGGAGACGGGGCGGCCGAACGCGTCGCGGCGGTAGGCGGTGACCGCGCCGAGGGGATCGGCGATCTCCACCGGCAGGCCCGCGGCGTCACAGCGCACGCGGCTGGTCTCGCCCAGGGCGTCACTGATCGAGGTCACCCGGCCCAGGTCGTCGTAGGTGTAGCGGGTGGTGGCCCCGACGGGGTCGGTGTCGGCGAGGCGGTTGCCGCGCGCGTCGTGTTCATGGGTCCAGGTGGCCCCGTCCACGCCGGTGACGACGGCCGGCAGGCCGAGGGCGTCGTAGGACACGTGCGACTGCTTGCCGTCGGGGCGGGTGAGGGAGACCAGGCGCCCGTGGTCGTCGTAGGCGTACGCGGTGCGGTGCCCGAGGGCGTCGGTGTGGCCCAGCACGCGGCCGTGGCGGTCGTGTTCGGTCCGGGTGTACGCGCCCAGCTGGTCGATCACGCCGACGACCTGGCAGGCGTCGTTGATCAGGTACTTGGCGATGTGGCCGGCGGCGGTGGTGACGGTGGTGATCCGGTGGCCGGTGCGCTGGTCGACACCGTGGTAGTCCAGCCGGATGGAGACATGGCCCGCGGTGCCGCCCTCAGCGATACAGCGGTGGCGGTTGTCGTAGATGTAGTCGTAGCGGCGGTCGTTGGTGTCGGTCCAGGCGATGACGCGCTTCTCGTCGTCGTACTCGAACCGCAGCGGCAGGCCGGAGGAGTTGAACACCTCGGTCAGGTCGCCGTCGGTGTAGCCGTAGCGGACGATCTCCTGGTCGCTGCCGTCGGGCGCGGCGCCGGCGAGGTGGAGGGCGGTGATACGGGCTTCGTGCGTGGTGAGTTTCAGGTGGTAGCCCGCCGAGTGCACGATGTCGGTCGGGGTGCCGTCGGGGGCGTGGTGGAAGGCGATCCGGTTGCCGTTGCGGTCACGGATCTCCTCGATGGGCGCGATCCCGTCGGCGCTGTCCCGAGGGGCGGTGAAGAAGTAGGTGAGGCCGGTGGTGGGGTCGATGACGGTGTAGTCGCCGTCGAACGTGCGCTCCAGCGGCCAACGCACGGACCCTGCCGTGGGGAGGGTGGGCAGGTCGGGCGCGGGGTGCGGATAGTCGAGCAGACGTCCGTCCTCGCAGACGAAAACCACGCCCTCCGGACCGATCTCCAGGTGCTGGTCAGCCGTGCTCGACCACGACGGGCCGAACCACCGACCCGCCCTGTAGCCCGACTCCACGCGGCGCCGGAACTCCAGGGGCAGCACGCCCGGCAGCGTCACGTCCGTCTGCGGCAGGAACATCCGGCCGGTGGCGAAGTCGATCGGGTCCGAACCCGTGGTGGTCTTCGCACCGTCGCGCGTGGCCCGCGAGGCCGGGCCGCCCTCGTCCAGCAGGCCGCGGCCGGGCGGCTTCACCTCGGCCACGCGCCGGGCGGTGGTCGCGACCTTTTTGATGCCGCCGAGGCCCTTGGTGCCGATCAGCTCCGGCACCAGCCGGCCGAGGCCCTCGGAGGGATCCTTCTGGAAGGTGTCCCACATGGTGCCCAACGTCCCCCACGGGTCGTTGGCCACACGCACCAGGCCGGCGGCCGTGTTGTTGAGGTTGGTGACGTACTCGGCGGGGTGGGTGATGTTGTACAGGTCCAGAGGGTTGAGCTGCCGGGCGAACTTGACGATCCCGGCGGTCCCCTTGACGATGCCGCCCACGAAATGCGACGCGTCCAGGTTCAGCCCGTCCACACCGTCCGCCAGCTGCCTGGCGTACGAGGGCTTGGCCGGCGCCTTGTCACGCGCCGTCTCCACCGCCGCCTTCGACGTCGTCTGCGCCTCGTTCCGCTGCCGCCGCGCCTCCTTCAGAATGTCCTGCGCGGCCTGCACATCCGCCGTCCCCGGATCATGGAACTCCCCCGGCTTCTCCGGCAGCGTCGACTTGTCACGCTTGTCCGCAGGCTTCGCGTTGTACGCGTCCACCGCCGTGTTGTACGCCGACACCTTGTCGTTGTGCGCCGACCGCGCATCATCCGACGCCTTCTTGCCCTTCTTGTAACGCGCGATCGCGGTCTCGGCCTGCTTCTGCGCCCACTCCACCGTCCCCGCGAAGCTGTCCAGCGCCCCGCCCGCCTTCTCACACGCGTCCGCCGCCGAGAACCACTTCTTCGGCTCGACCGACACACTCTCCCGAAAAGCATCCGCCGACTTGCCCTTGAGATGAGCCGCGTCCAGCCCCTGCAACCCCTTGCCCACATTGTCGAACGCCGTCTGGAAATCCCTCAGATGACCCGCCGTGGTCCGCAGCTTGTCCGGACTGCCGTGCACCAGCTTCTTCGGATCCTCGGACTCACCCAACTGCATCTCGTCGACATCCGCACCCAGCGCGTTCGCCGCCGAATCGGTCTTGTCCCGGACCCAGTCCGCACCGCTCTCCCAGCCGACATCATCCAGCCGGTCCGCCGTCCAGTCCCCGGCGACGTCGATGGCCTCACCGACGTCCTCCACCCGGTCCTCGACCCAGTCCTCCAACGAGTCCGGAACGAAATCCCCAAGCCCCACGAGCGCTCATCCCCCGATCAGCGGTTCAATCCTCGACGGATCCGGCCCTGGCGCAGGCCCCGCTCCTGCTCTTGGACCCCGTCCCCACCTGCACAACGTGCAACCTTTGACACAATACGGTCGCGCCTCGCCATGATCGCCACTGAAGCTCGGGCTGTTGCAAAGCCCATACAAACGACATCGCCGGGCACGACCGCCGCCCGGCACGGCCACCGGGCCGCCGGCGCCGCGGGCCAGGGATACGGAACTCCGAAGAGTTTCCCCCTGTTATTGCGCTCTGTTACCTTCCTTGTTCTGCCATGAAGAACATGGTTCAGCGGGTGGAGGAAGGCAGTATGGGGGACTCAGGGCTGTCTGAGCGTTGGCAGGCGTATTACGACGCGGCGGGCGGAACGGAAACCGACGGCAAAAGCGTCCAAACCAGGCTGGCCAGTGCGGACGGGAATAAAGGGGATGGCAAGGGCGGCGGCGACGGCGATCTGAAATCGTCGAAGGGGCCGTGGAATACCGCGTCGACATCCATGGACGATCTGCGCCGGAATGCCGTGCGTGCGCTGGGCGACCTTCAGCACGGGCAGCAGGGCGCGGGAACGGCCAGCAAAGGCGTGGAGGGGCTGGAGAGCACCTCCATGCAGCAGCGGGTCTTCAACTCCTGGGAGGCCCGGCTGGAGGTCCTGCGCGATGAATGCGGCGAACTCACGGGAAAGCTGAAGAAGGCGGGCAACGACCTCGCCAACCAGGACGACGCCATTGAGGCGCTCTTCAAGGCGCAGGATACGAGGCCGATTCCCCCGCCGGGCGGCCCGTCGGGGAGTTGGTGACCGGCATCATGGTTACTTTCGCGCAGTTGAGGGCGCTTGACCCGGCCCAGTTCGAAGAGGCGGCGGACGGCTGGCACAAGGTCAGCAGCAATGCCAGCGCGTCCAAGGACCGGCTGGACAATGAGATCAACGCGAAGCTCCGCGGGGCCCTGAAGGGCCAGGGGGTCGGTACGGCGCTGGGCCGGCTGGAGCGGCTGAGCGAGAACTTCCACTACATGCAGGTGGAGTGCGCGCTGGTGCTCAC
>NZ_JBEOSB010000042.1:0-84532 GCF_040302705.1 Streptomyces sp. NPDC097640 | reverse complement strand
GCTACATCCCGTTCGAGACCACCGACCTCGCCTCGGGCACGTGGACGCCGTCCGAGAACTACCAGCTCGTCACCGCGTCACCGTGTCCCTGGGGCGTCAGTTGCCGCCGCTGACCTTGACGTAGTCGACCACCAGCTGCTGCGGGAAGGTGGTCGAGCCGTCCGGGTCGCCGGGCCAGTAGCCGCCGACCGCGAGGTTGAGGATGAGGTAGAAGGAGTGGTCGAACACCCAGCGGTTGCCGTTCAGATCGGCCGGGGTGCGGGTCTGGTAGACGTTGCCGTCCACGGACCAGGTGATCTTGTTGGGCGACCAGTCGACCGCGAAGGTGTGGAAGCCGTCGGCGAACTTCTGCCCGTTCGGCAGGGTGTAGCCGGCGCCTATGCCGCCCGAGCCGGAGTAGCCGGGGCCGTGGATGGTGCCGTGCACGGTGCTGGGCTCGTAGCCGACGTTCTCCATGACGTCGATCTCGCCGCAGTTGGGCCATCCGGCGCTGCCGATGTCACTGCCGAGCATCCAGAAGGCCGGCCACATGCCCTGTCCCCGGGGCACCTTGATGCGGGCCTCGACGTGACCGTAGGTGGAGGTGAAGGTGCGTGCGGTGGAGAGCCGGGCGGAGGTGTACTCGCACCGGCCGTACCAGCAGTTGTAGTTGGCCGGGTTCTCCTTGCGGGCGGTGATCACCAGGTTGCCCTGGCCGTCGAGCGCGGCGTTCTTGGTGCCGTCCGTGTAGTACTGGCGCTCGTGGTTGTTGACGTTGTCGCCCGTCTCGTAGCCCCATTTGGAGCCGTCGACGGCGCCGCCCGCCGGGCCGTCGAAGTTGTCGGTGAAGGTGGCGGCGACGGCCGCCGGGCGGGCCTCGGCGGCGGGGGCCGGCCAGGGGGCGGCCGCGAGGGCGGCCGCCGTGAGCAGGCCGGTCATGGCGATGCGCAGGGTTTTCCTCATGAAGCGATGGCCTTCCTGTGTGGGGGGCGGGCGCGTGCGGCGGCCCGTCGGGAAGGGTGCGCGGTGAGGACATCATGCCGAGCCTTGTTCAAGGCATGTCAATAGTCTGGACCATTCGCTTCAAAGAATTCGAGACATTACGGCGCCCGCGACGCCTCACGCGGACAGAAGTCGAACGAACAGGGGCGGGCAGGCCCCGGGCCGTCGGCTCACTCGGCCACGCCGAACAGCGCGAGCAGATCCCGCCGCCCGAACATCCGCGCCGCCTCGACCGCCGAGGGCGAGCCCGCCCGCGGATCGGCGCCATGGGCCAGCAGCACCCGGAGCACCTCCTCCTCACCCTTGGACGCGGCGCCCGCGATCGGCGTCTGGCCGCGCCCGCTGGGGCGGTTGGGGTCGGCGCCGCGGCGCAGCAGGGCGGAGACGGTCGCGGCGTGCCCGTAGTAGGCCGCGAGCATGAGGAGCGAGTCGCCCTTGTCATTGGTGAGGTTGGCCGGAACACCCGCGTCCACATAGGCGGCGAGCGTGTCGGTGTCACCGCGCCGGGCCAGGTCGAAGACCTTGGCGGCGAGCTGGAGCACCTCCGGGTCGTGGGCCGGCTCGGCCTCGCGGTTCTGGTCGCTCATGACGCCTCGCCTCCGGCTTCACAGGACGCCGACCGCGTCCAGACCAGTGAATACACCGATAATCCACCCATTTGCACCTTTTGCCGAGTGGGCACCTGAAGTAATCCTGGAAGTACTCATGGTGACCGTCCCCCATCAGCCAGGAGACCGTGATGATCCTGTCCATTTCCGGCGTCCTACTGCTCGGTGTCGTCGTCTTCGTGTTCTTCCGCAAGGACGGCCTCAAGGCGACGCACGCCGTCATCTGCGCCCTTTTCGGCTTCTACCTCGCGAGCACCGCGATCGCCCCGAGCATCAAGGCCGGCGGCACCAGCCTGGCCAACCTGCTGGGCGGGATCAAGTTCTGACGTGCGCAGGCAACCGCTCCCCCGAGTCCTCACCGGCGGCGGCCCGCTCGCCCGGGCCCGGGCCCGCGTCCGCGTCCGCGCCGGCGGGCTCGGGCTCGGCCGGGGCCGGGGGTTTCCCCTGCTCAGCGGCGCCGCCCGGGTCCGCGGGTTCGCCCGGGCCGCCGGTGACGGCGCCGCCGATGTGATGCACCCGCTGATCGCGCTCTGCCGCGGGCTGCGCGCCCTGGCCGCCGGCGGCCGGCGCAGATGGGCGCAGACCCCGAAGGAGCGCCGCGGGCCCGCGCTCTTTCTTTCGGCCAGCTGCGTGCTGGGCATCGCCCTCCTGCCGTACGGCCCGACGCTGTCGGCCGTGGGCCTGATGGGGGCGGCGTTCTGGGCCGGGCGGAAGGGTCCCGTGCGGGATCAGGGGCCCGGCGAGGCCGGCCAGGAGCGCCTGCGGATCCTGTACGAGGCCCTGGTGCCGTACTTCTCGGCGCCCGAGGACCCCAGCCCGCTGTACGCGCACGGCGGGGAGTGGGCCGGCGCCTTCGACTCCTTCGAGTTCGACGAGAACGGCCGGCCGACCCGGCTGAGGCTGCGCTACCCCGCGTACTTCGCCGACGGCGACGCGGAGGCCCGCGCTCGCGTCGAGCAGCTGCTGTACGCCAAGTCGGGGCGCGGCCGGGAGTACTTCTTCGAGTGGGACGAGGAGGCCAACCACCTGACGCTGACCGTGCTGCCCGCCCTGTCCACCGCGATCGGCGCACAGCGCTTCGTGACCACGCCCGGAGAGACCGTGCTCGGCTTCACCGACGCCTCCTCGGTGCAGCGCACGCTGCCCGTCACCGAGTCGGCCGACGACCCGGCGGACGAGGTGCGCCGGGACGCCCCGCCGGTGGTGTGGCGCACCGGGCCGCGGTCGACCGAGCCGCATCTGCTGGCGCTCGGCGCGCCCGGGAGCGGCACCACGACCCTGCTGCGGTCCCTCGCGCTCCAGGCGCTGTGCCACGGTCAGGTGCTGGTGGTGGACGGCAGCGGCACCAGCGAGTACGCGTTCCTGGGCGGCCGGGCCGGGGTGCTGGGCATCGAGTGCGGGCTCGCCGGGACGCTGGCCACGCTGGAGTGGGCGGCGCACGAGACGGAGCGGCGGCTGATCGCGGCGAACCGCGCCCGCCAGCTGGGCCACCCGCCGCCGCGGGACATCCTCCGCCCGCTGTGGCTGATCCTCGACCGGCCGACCGTGCTCAGCCATCTCGCCGCGGCCGAGGGCCGCCGCGATCCGCAGGAGCTGCTCCAGGTGCCGCTGCGGCACGGGCGGGCGGCCCAGGTGCGGGTGGTGGTGGCCGACCACCTCGACGTCGCGGACGCGCTCGACGAGGCCGTGCGGACCCACACCCGGGCCCGGGTCGTGCTGGGGCCCGCCTCCGCCGAGCAGATCCGCGCCGTGCTCGGCGCGCCGCCGCACACCACGCCGACGCCCGAGGTGCCCCCGGGCCGCGGCTACGCACGGCTCGGCGCGGGGCCGGTGCACCGGCTCCAGGTGCCGGCCACCCCCGATCCGTACGACGAGGCGACCACCGAGGAGCAGCGGCAGACGGTGCTCGGGCTGCTGCCGGAACCGGAGGCGCCGCAGGAGGCCGCGCCCCCGGGCCCACCGGAGGCACCGGGTCTGCCGGAGGCATCAGAACGGGTCGAGGCGTCGGGGCGGGTCGACATGGCGAAGGCGCAGGCGATCCGGCCCGCCGGAGAGCGTGCGGACGGCGAGGAGCCGCTGCCGGTTCAGGCCACGTAGCCGCGCGGGACCTGGGACTCGACCACGGCGCCGCTCGTGACCAGGTCCACCGCGGCCGCGAGGCGGGCGGCCGCCTTCTCCGCGACCGCGCCGCCGACCGTGAACGGAAGCCGCACATACCCCTCGAAGGCGCCGTCGACCCCGAAGCGGGGCCCGGAGGGGACCCGCACCCCGAGCCGCTCGCCCGCCTCCGCGATGCGCGACCCGGACAGCCCGCCGGTGCGGACCCACAGGGTGAGCCCGCCGTGCGGCACGGCGAACTCCCAGTCGGGGAGGTGGCGCCGGACGGCGGCGACGAGCGCGTCGCGGTTCTCCCGCGCCTGCGCGCGGCGCAGCTCGGTCGCCTCGTCCCAGCCGCCGGTGGCCAGCAGCCAGCCCACGGCGAGCTGTTCGACGACCGGGGTGCCCATGTCCGCGTAGGCGCGGCCGGCGACCAGTCTGCGGATGACGTCAGGGGCGGCGCGCACCCAGCCGATGCGCAGCCCGCCCCAGAAGGACTTGCTCGCCGAGCCGACGGTGACCACGGTGCTGCCGCCGGGGTCGAACGCGGAGACCGGCCGGGGCGGCTCCACCTCGTCGTCCAGGTGCAGCTCGGCCATGGTCTCGTCGACGACGAGCACGGTCCCGGCCGAGCGCGCCGCGTCCACGAGCTGCCGGCGCTGCTCGTCGGTGGCCAGCGCGCCGATGGGGTTGTGGAAGTCGGCGACGACATAGGCCATGCTCGGCGCGGCCTCGCGCAGCGTCTGCCGCCAGGCCGCCAGGTCCCAGCCCGCGAGCCCGGGGGCCATGGCCACGGGGACCAGCCGGGTGCCGGCCTCCCGCAGGAGCTGGAGGATGTTCGCGTACGAGGGCGACTCGACGGCGACCCGCTCGCCGTGGCGGACGACCAGCCGGCAGATGGCGGCCACGGCGCCCATGGCCCCGGTGGTCACCATGATCTGCTCGGGCATGGTCGGTATGCCGCGGGCGGTGTAGCGGTCCGCGATCGCCTGGCGGAGCGCGGGCAGCCCGGCGGGGTAGTCGCCGTGGGTGAGGGCGTACGGCGGGAGCTCCTCCAGTGCGCCGCGCATGGCGCGGGTCAGCCAGGGCTCGGGGGCGGGCAGGGCCGCACAGCCCAGGTCGATCACGGAGCGCGCGAGCTCCGGCGGCAGCGGGTCGAGACCGCGGGTGGGCAGCGGGCTCCCGGCGGGCATCGCGGTCCAGCTGCCGGATCCGCGCCGGGACTCCAGAAAGCCCTCGTGGCGCAGCGCCTCGTAGGCGGCGGCCACGGTGGTCCGGCTGACCCCCAGGGCCGTCGCCAGCTCGCGCTCGGCGGGCAGCCGCGCCGCGACCGGGACCCGGCCCTCGAGCACGAGCAGCCGTACGCGGTCGGCGAGGGAGCGGTAGGCGGGCACGCGCCGGCCGCCGGTCACCGAGACGACGGCCGCGGCCTCGGCGTCACGGGTGTGCTCCGGCCCGAGCAGACGGGCCAGCTGGGGTGCTCCCACCGCGGATGTCCACGGACTCATCGACTGCGGTCCACCTTTCAGAAATTGGCCATTGAACTGGCCTGATCCCGGGCTACAGAGTGACATGCGACAGTCCACTGCCTCTACCGGCCAGGCCACTTCAGCTCCAAGGAGCATTTTTTGTCCGCTTTGTTCGGGTCGCCGCGGCCCTCCAAGCCCTCGACAGCCCCCTCCCCCGGCCGCCGGCTCACCCGTCGCCTGGTCCACCTCTACGCCGGACTCGTGCTGTACGGCGTGAGCATGGCGCTCCAGCTGCGCGCCGCGCTGGGACTCGACCCCTGGGACGTGTTCCACCAGGGCATCACCGAGCGCACCCCGCTGTCCTTCGGCACGGTGACCATCGTGGTCGGCGCCGCCGTGCTGCTGCTGTGGATTCCGCTGCGGCAGCGCCCCGGCCTCGGCACGGTGTCCAATGTGGTGGTCATCGGCCTGGTGGTGGATCTCACACTGTGGCTGATTCCGGAGCTTCACGCCCTGGCACTGAGGATCCCCCTGCTGGTGTTCTCCGTGGTGCTCAACGGCGTCGCGACCGGCCTCTACATCTCGGCGCGCTTCGGGCCCGGCCCGCGGGACGGGCTGATGACCGGGCTGCACCGGCGCACCGGCCGCTCGGTGCGGCTGGTGCGGACCGCGATCGAGGTGACGGTGCTGGCGGTGGGGTTCGCCCTGGGCGGATCCGTGGGGGTCGGCACCGTGGTGTACGCGCTGTCCATAGGCCCGCTCGCGCAGTACTTCCTGCGGTTCTTCGCGCTTCCCTCGACCGAAGGCGAGCAGTCGCCGGTCGTCGCGCAGGGCGAAACAGGGACAACGCAGACAACACCGGCAACACAGGATCCGATTCATGACCGGATTTAGCCCTCGCGGGTGCGGAGGGGTAGTGTACGCCCTCGGCCCACAAGGCGGACCGTTACTGCGCGCTAAAGTACCAGAAACGCTGGGTGACATCTGCTGCCAGATGTGACAAACCGGGCGCCTGTGGGTAGAACAACGGGGCGGCACGACGGGCGACGCATGTCCCAGTACGGGAATCTTCACCGCCGACCGGACGTTGACCGGATGACGACGACAGCGACACCTGTCCTGTGGGCGACAAGCCCGGGAGGCACGATTCATGAGTGAGCGAGCTCTTCGCGGCACGCGACTCGTGGTGACCAGCTACGAGACCGACCGCGGCATCGATCTGGCCCCGCGCCAGGCGGTGGAGTACGCATGCCAGAACGGACATCGATTCGAGATGCCGTTCTCGGTGGAGGCGGAGATCCCGCCGGAGTGGGAGTGCAAGGCCTGTGGCGCCGTGGCACTCCTGGTGGATGGCGACGGTCCTGAGGAGAAGAAGGGCAAGCCCGCGCGCACACACTGGGACATGCTCATGGAGCGACGCACACGCGAGGAGCTCGAGGAGGTGCTGGCCGAGCGGCTGGCCGTGCTGCGATCGGGCGCCATGAACATCGCCGTGCATCCGCGCGACACCCGTAAGTCTGCTTGATCACAAGGCAGTACTGACAGACAACAGCAGCGACAACATCAAGGGCCGGGGCCACTGCCGAGCAGTGGCCCCGGCCCTTGTCGACCCTTCAGGGGCCCGGTGGTCCCGGCCGGTCAGTCCCGGCCGGTCAGTCCCTGCTCGCCGAGTGCGGGTCCTCGTCGTCCCGTATGACCTCGCCCTGGATGACCTTGCCCTCGGAGCGGCGCATCCGGTCCTGCCCGAAGCCGCCGCCCATCGGCCCCGGGACATAACCGACCCGGCGGCTGAGCATCGCCTCCGCGCGCTTGCGCAGCAGCGCGCGCGTGGGCGGGAACAGACACACCAGCGCGGCCGCGTCCGAGATCAGGCCCGGCATCATCAGCAGCAGCCCGCCGAGCATCGTGAAGCTGCTGCCCCCCGAACCCGCCGCCGCCGGATCCTGCGGCACGGCGCCCGGCTGCATGGACCGCGAGAGGTTCTGCCAGGCCCGGCGGCCGGCGCGCTTGATCACGGCCGCCCCGACCACCACACCGGCGAGCAACAGCAGAAACACCGTGAACCCGCCGGCGGCCTCCGCCACCACGGTCAGCAGCCAGATCTCGAGCACCAGCCAGGCCGCGATACCCAGCGGCAGGAAGGTGCGGGTGCGCGAACGCTTGGGGCGGGTCGGGTCGGTCTGTGGCGACGGGCCGGTCATCATGCTCCCAGTGTGCCCGGCCCGGCCGCGAAGCCGGGCCCCGGGGCCGAAGATCTCTGCGGAACCCGTCGCGGACCGCCCTGCTACGAGGGGTCGCGCCCCAGCAGCTTGTTCGCCCGCGAGCTCACGCCCCACGTGGCGACCCGCCAGAACGCCTCGGTGACGATGTCACGGCTCATCTTGCTGTCGCCCCGCTCCCGTTCCACGAACGTCACCGGGACCTCGATGACATGGAAGCCCGCCTTGACCGCGCGCCAGGCCATGTCGATCTGGAAGCAGTAGCCCTGGGAGGCGACGGCGTCCATGCCGAGGCCCTCCAGGGTCTCCTTGCGGAAGGCGCGGAAGCCCGCCGTCACATCGCGGATCGGCACATCCAGCAGGATCCGGGAGTAGGTGCTGGCGCCGCGCGAGAGGTACTCCCGCCGCTTGGGCCAGTTGACGATGCGGCCGCCCGGCACCCAGCGGGAACCGATCACCAGGTCGGCGCCCTTGAGCGCGGTCAGCAGCCGGGGCAGCTCCTCCGGCTGGTGCGAGCCGTCGGCGTCCATCTCGACCAGCACGCCGTAGTCGTGCTCGATGCCCCAACGGAACCCGGCGAGATAGGCGGCGCCCAGGCCCTCCTTGCCCTGGCGGTGCAGCACATGGACGTGCTCGTCCTCGACCGCGATCTCGTCCGCGACCTTGCCGGTGCCGTCCGGGCTGTTGTCGTCGGCGACGAGCACATGCGCCTCGGGCACGGATTCCCGTACGCGGGCGACGATCGGCCTGATGTTCTCCGCCTCGTTATAGGTCGGAATGATCACCAGAACCTTGCCGAGCGGACCGTACTTCCGCCGCCCGCCGCCGTCGGTCAGGACGTCGTCCTTCTGACCGCTCCGCCCGCGAGGCGAATCCGCGGCGTCCGAGGTCTGGCGCGGCTCGTCGGCCTCGCGTGCGTCGCTCGCAGCATCGTCTTGTTCGCTTCTCCGCCCGCGAGGCGAATCTGCGGCGTCCGAGGTCTGGCGCGGCTCGTCGGCCTCGCGTGCGTCGCTCACGGTTCTACTGCCCTTTCTCGTCCGTACGTCCCCGACGGCCGATCATGATCGCAGCCGCGCAGGAGAGAACGCCCACCATAGCGAGCACCCACTCGGGGGTCGCACCGACGCGGTCGGCGACAGTGGTGCCATCGCGCAGCGGGATGCGCGCGGTGAGCACGTCTTGTGTGAATTCTTTCGTCCGCTGCTCGATCGTGCCATCGGGGGCGACGACCGCGCTGATGCCGCTGGTGGCCGCGGTGACCACCGCGCGGCCGTGCTCGATGGCCCGCAGCCGGGACATGGCCAGCTGCTGTTCGGGCTGGCCGGTCCGGCCGTACGTGGCGTTGTTGGTCTGGACGACGATCATGCGGGCGCCCGCGTTGACCGTGTCACGGACGATCCCGTCGTACGCGACCTCGAAGCAGATCACATCGCCCAGCCGGGCCGGGCCGACCTTCAGCACCCCGGTGTGGTCACCGGGGTAGAAGTCGCGCGGGACCCGCTTGAAGCGGGTGATGAACTTGGACAGCTGCTCACGGAACGGGACGTACTCGCCGAAGGGCACCGGGTGCTGCTTGGTGTACGAGGCGCCGGGGCCGCTCCTGGGGTCCCAGACGATGCCCTGGTTCAGCACATACCCCGGCTTGGTGGGGTGGTCGACCAGGGCGCCGACGAGGACGGGCACATTGATGGCCTTCACCGCCTCATCGATCCGCGCGTACGCCTCCCGATACTCGAAGGGGTCGAGATCGGAGGCGTTTTCCGGCCAGATCACCAGGTCCGGCTTTTTGATCCGGCCCGCCTTGACGTCCTTGGCCAGATCGAGCGTGGCGTCGACATGGTTGTTGAGGATCTTCATGGGGCGGCCCAGGAAGTCCATGCCGGGCTGCTGCACATTGCCCTGGACGATCGCGATGTCCACGGAGTCGTCGGCGGCGGTGGGGATCGGCACCGCGAACCCGGCCACCGTCACGGCCGCGGCCACCGCGACCGACCCGCCGGCCAACAGCGCGCCGCGCGGCCGCGGGGCGCCGCCGCGCAGGGCGTACAGGGCCAGGGCCGCGGCGGCCAGCAGCGTGCCCGTCAGGGCCACGGCAAAGCTGACCAGCGGCGCCCCGCCGAGCGCGGCGAGCGGCGTGTAGGGCGACCCGGTGTTGGCGAAGGCCAGCCGGCCCCAGGTGAAGCCGCCGAAGGGCACCCGGCCGCGGGCCCACTCCTCGGCGATCCACAGACAGGCCGCCCACAGAGGCCGCAGCCAGGGCAGCGGGAGCCGGGAGATCAGGGCGAGCCCCGCGCCCAGCGGGAGGAAGTAGAGCGCCTGAAGGACCGAGAGGCCGACCGTGGCGTCCCAGCCGACCACGTGCAGCCACTTGAGCAGGAGCACGAAGAACGGCAGCGCCATGGCGAAGCCCGTCCAGGCGCCCTGGCGGGCCGTACGGCCGTGGGTGAGCAGGCTCAGGGCGGCCACGGAGACCACGGACAGCGGCCACAGCCCGTACGGCGGGAAGGCGAGGCCGAGGGCGAGCCCGCACACGGCCGCGACGGCGCTGCGGGGCGCCTCGCGGCGGGCGAGCCGGGCCAGCCGGCGCATCCGGCCGGGGCGGCCCTCTTCAGGACGGCTCGCTGCTTCAGGACGGCCGCGCTCGGGGCGTGCCGCGGCCCGGGCCTCGGCATCACGCGCCGGGACCCCGGAGGTGCCCGCGGGAGCCGCGGCGGCGGTCTCCGGCTGCTCCCCCGGTCGGTCCTCGGCCGCGCCCCCGGGGCCGGCCTCGGCGTTGGTTTCGGTACCCGAATGCACGTGCTGCCTTCCTGCAAATCGTGCTGTGGTGAGGTGACCGTATAACGCGGGGCTCGAAGATGTGTCCTGAGGTCCGGAACGCTCAGGCGGGCAGCGCGGTTCCCGCGGGCGTCATGAACGCGCCACCCGGGCGCAAGGAAGACGCCAGGAGGCTGCAAGGGGGCGGATTCGGGGCCCGGCGCCCTTCGGGCCGGCCTGGGACCCGCTGGCTGCGAGTCGACCGAGAGCCGTTGTCTACTGAGCGTCCGGGCCCCTCCCGGGTCGCACCTGCCGACCCGGCGGTCCCTCCCTCGCCCCCGTGCGCTGGACCTGGCTCCCAGCGGCGGCGCCCGGTCCGGCGCGCCACCCCATGGCCCAGCGGCGTTCGACGACTGCGTGGAGATTCCCCGGTCGGACGTCCTGTGGTGGACTCGGCCGAACCTACCGGCCGCCGACCACACCCTGTCAACACCGGCACGACCTGCGTTGTTTCCTCAAATGAGCAGGTCAGTACGGACGGTGTTCAACCCCCGCGACAAGCCGCGGGGGCATCGTTCGGCGGTACGGCGCGGCCGTCCGTCACTCGTCCGGGCGGGGGTACACGGTGCGCCCGGCGACCACCGTACGCACGCAGACGGGGAGTTGGCCGCCGGGGGTGAGGTCGGGCAGCCCGGGGGTCCCGGAGCGCGGGTCGGTCGACCAGTCGGCGACCCGCGTGTCGGGCACCTGTACGACAAGCTCACCGGTGCGCCAGACCGCGTAGTCGGCGGGCGCGCCGGGCACCAGGACACCCGCGTCGTCCCGCCCGAGCGCCCGCCAGCCGCCGCGCGTGTGGGCGGTGAACGCGGCACGGGCGGAGACCCGGTGCTCGGGGGTGCGGTGGAAGGCGGCGGCGCGGACGGTGCCCCAGGGGTCGAGCGGGGTGACCGGGCTGTCGGAGCCGAGCGCCAGGGGCACGCCGGCGCGCAGCAGCGCGGCGAAGGGGTTGAGGGTGCGGGCCCGCTCGGCGCCGAGCCGCTGCGCGTACATGCCCGCCTCGCCGCCCCAGACGGCGTCGAAGGCGGGCTGGACGGACGCGGTGAGGCCGAGTTCGGCGAAGGCGGCGATGGTGGCGGGGGTGAGCATCTCGGCGTGCTCGACGCGGTGCCGGGCGGCGCGTACGCGGGCGAGGCCGACCTTGTCGGCGGCCGCGCGCACGCCCTCCACGACGGTGGTCACGGCGGCGTCGCCGATGGCGTGGAAGCCGGCCTGGAGCCCGGCTTCGGTGCAGGCGACGACATGGGCGGCGACGGCGGCCGCGTCCAGGTGGGCGGTGCCGGTGTGTGCCGCGTCGGCGTACGGCTCGTGCAGATGCGCGGTGTGCGAGCCGAGCGAGCCGTCGACGAAGAGGTCGCCCGCCGCGCCGAGAGCGCCGAGGTCGCGCACCTTGTCCAGATCGGCGGCGCTCGCGGCGGCCTCGGCCCAGTAGCCGAAGACGCGCGGGCCAGGCTCCTCGGCGGCCAGCCGCACCAGCCCGGCCAGGTCGTCCTCGCCGGAGATGTCGGGGCCCGCGCACTCGTGCACCGAGCCGATGCCGAGGGAGGCGGCGCGGGCCAGGGCGGCGCGCTGGGCGTCGGCACGCTGCCGGGCGGTCATCCCGGCACGGGAGGCGGCGCGCACGGCGTGGTGGGCGGCGCCGGTCAGCGGGGCGGCAGCGTCGTCGACGGCGTGATAGCCGGCCAGCCCGGAGACGCCGGGGACCAGGTCGAGCAGGGCGGTGGTGACGACGGCGGAGTGCACGTCGATACGGGTGAGGTAGAGCGGCCGGCCGCCGGCGGCCTCGTCGAGCTCGGCGCGCGTCGGGGGCCGCCCCTCGGGCCAGCCGCTGGCGTCCCAGCCGTGGCCGAGGAGGATCCGGTCCTCGGGGTGGGCCCGGGCGTGGGCGCGGACGCGGTCGAGCGCGTCCGCGAGCGTGCGGGCGCCCGCGAGGTCGAGGCCGGTGAGGGCCAGGCCGGTGGCGGTGGTGTGCACATGCGCGTCGGTGAACGCCGGGGTGACCAGCGCCCCCTCGAGGTGGATCACCTCGTCGACGCCGTCGGCGAAGCCGTCCGCCGCGCCCTCGGAGCCGACCCAGGCCACGGTCCCCCGCTCGACCACCATGGCGGTGGCGAACGGGTCGGCGGGGCTGTGGACGTCGCCGCCGCGCAGCAGCACGGTGCGGCCTTCGGCCTGGGCGGGGGTGGGGTCGTTCACGGCGGGCTGCCTCGCGGGGTCGGTTCGGTCGGTCGTGCGGTACGCCCCTCAAGTCTCGTCCTTCGCAGGGGCCGCCCCGCACCAGGGTCGGTCTTCGCGCCACGGGTTCGCGCGCGGTTCAGCGGTTCAGCGGTTCACACGCGGGGCGGGCGGGCCTCGTAGGGCGTGGACAGCACGACGGTGGTCCGGGTGGAGACCCCGGACAGCGAGCGGATCCGGCTGAGCAGGTTCTCCAGCTCCAGGGGTGTGGCGACGCGCACCTTGAGGATGTAGTTCTCGTCGCCCGCCACGCTGTGGCACGCCTCGATCTCGGGCACGTCGGCGAGCCGTTCGGCGATGTCGTCGGGCGCGCTGGGGTCGAAGGGTTTGACGGAGATGAACGCGGTGAGCGGCAGACCGACGGCCTCGGGGTCCACCACGGCCGCGTAGCCGCGGATCACCCCCCGCTGTTCGAGCCGCCGGACGCGCTGATGCACCGCGGATGTCGACAGGCCGGTGGCCTTGCCCAAGTCGGTGTAGCTCATCCGCCCGTCCTTGACGAGCAGTTCCACGATCTGTCTGTCCAGCTCCTCCACAGCCGATCACCTTAGCCCCTCCGGCAGCGGCGCCCGCGGCGTCACGGACCGATCGCTCTCTCCCCCGGCTACCGCCGGGAGGTGCCCCCTGCTGCCGGAGGGTCTTATGTGGTCGCGGGCGGTCCGGCCCGGTCGGCATATTCAGCGGACATAAGCCCACGTTCGCAGCATCTGCACCGGGCATGTGACGAACACCACATACATTCGCCGGGGTCCCAGGGAGTGCCGCGATTACCCGCGTAGCGCTGCGGGAAATGCTTGCTGTGGTCGAGGCCGACGCGCCCGACCAGGCCGAGGCCGACGCGCCCGGCCAGCCCACCCGAGGGGGAAACTCATGCCCTATTTGGAGCGCCTCGAAGAAGGCGACATCGACATGGACGAGACCTATGAGATCTTCCGGGTCATTTGCCCGGACTGCGCTCGCCCGATCGCCCTGCTGGCGGAGGAGGACGTGCTCCCGGAGCACGCCCTGTGCCCGTCCCCGTGGAACCCGTTCGGACTCACCGTGTGCCCCGGCACGGGGCGGGGGGTGGCTGACGCCTCCGCCGCCGACGCCTCGCTGGACGCGTCGGAGCAGGACGCGGCGCTTCTGCTGACACTCCCGGAGACCCTGGACTGGCGGATGCAGCCGTTCTCGCACATCGGCGGCCCCGGGTCGCAGCCGATCCGGATGCCGGGCCTGCGCCGCCGCCGGCCGTCGTCCCGGGTCTGAGGCCCGCGGTTCACTCCTGAGCCGTGTCCGCGAAATCCCGCCGCTCGCTCTGAGGGGGCCCGGCACGCCGCGCCCCCCACTGACAAGAGCCGTTCGCCATGGGCTCGGGATCGATCACCTCACCGCGCCGGCACCGGCGCCGCTTCAGCGACCCTCGGGACCCGCGAGATGGCGGGCGACGACCACGCGCTGGATCTGGTTGGTGCCCTCCACGATCTGGAGCACCTTGGCCTCCCGCATATAGCGCTCGACCGGGAAGTCGGCGGTGTAGCCGTAGCCGCCCAGCAGTTGGACGGCGTCCGTGGTGACCTTCATGGCGGTGTCGGTGCAGAACAGCTTGGCCATCGCCGCCTGCTTGGAGAAGGGCCTGCCCGCGTCGCGCAGCCGCGCGGCCGCGAGGTAGAGGGCGCGCCCGGCCTCGATCTGGGTGGCCATGTCGGCGAGCATGAAACGCAGCCCCTGGAAGTCGGCCACGGGCCGGCCGAACTGCTGCCGCTGCGTGGCGTAGGCGAGCGCCTCGTCCAGCGCCGCCTGGGCGACGCCGGTCGCGCACGCCGCGATGCCGAGGCGGCCCGCGTCGAGGGCGGAGAGGGCGATGGCGAAGCCCTGGCCCTCGTCGCCGATGCGGCGGGCGTCCGGCACCTGGACGCCTTCGAGGTGGACCTGGGCGGTGGGCGAGCCCTTCATGCCCATCTTGCGCTCGGGCGCGGCGGCCGAGAGCCCGGGGGCGTCGCCGGGGACGAGAAACGCGGTGATGCCGCGGGTGCGGTCGGGGCCGGTGCGGGCCATGACGGTGTAGAAGTCGGCGATGCCGGCATGGGTGATCCAGGCCTTGGTGCCGGTCAGGGTCCAGGTGTCGCCCTCGCGCACGGCGCGGGTGGTGAGCGCGGCCGCGTCGGAGCCGGAGGAGGGCTCGGACAGGCAGTACGCGCCCAGCAGGCCGCCGCCCAGCATCGCGGGCAGATGCCCGGCGATCTGCTCCTTGGCGCCGTAGTGGGCGAGCGCGTGGCAGGCGAGGGTGTGCACGCTGACGCCGAGGCCGACGGTGAGCCGGGCCGCGGCCAGCTCCTCCAGGACCTGGAGATAGACCGCGTACGGCTGCTCGCCGCCGCCGAACTCCTCGGGGTACACCAGCCCCAGCAGCCCGGACCGCGACAACAGGGTGAACAGCTCGCGCGGGAAGCGCCCGGCGGCCTCCTCTTCGGCGGCCTGCGGCCTGATCTCCCGCTCGATCACCTCGCGAACCAGCGCGATCAGGTCGCGGGCTTCGTCGGTGGGCAGCTCACGCTCCACCGGCTGCGGTCCGTGGTCGGTCATGGCGGCGCTCTCCTCTCCCTCTTCCGTCCCCTGTCGGGGGCTGCTGCGGCGGCGGGGCGCCGGGGGGTGAGGGCGGCGCCGCCGGGGGTGCTGCCGGGCGGTCAGGGCCGCTCCCGTCGGGTCTCGAACGGGGCGTGACCTGCGCCGTGGCGGTTGGAGTATGCCCGATCGAGGGCCCCGCGTCACCGATGGATGGATCTTCAACGAAGTTCCTCGGGCGGTGAGCGTATTGGTCCAAACCATTGACCGCACTGGTCTAGTCCTTCTACGGTGTGCCCACCGTGCCCTACGCGTTCATGTCAAGTCATGGGCAGGTCGTCCGGACAGCACCTTTCCCCTCACCCCCACGGAGGAGAATCCATGCGCAGACCTCGCGGACTTCGCGGACTGCTCGCCGCCCTCGCGGCACTGTGTACGGCGGTACTGACCGCCACGATGCTCGCCGGCCCGGCCGCCGCCGGCGAACCCGTCACGAAGGCCGGGACGAAGGCCGCGAAGGCCGACGCGAAGGTCGCCACACAGGCCGACACGAAGGTCGCCGCGGGCAACAAGGTGATCGGCTACTTCACCGAATGGGGCATCTACCAGCGCAACTACCACGTCAAGAACATCGAGACCTCCGGCTCCGCCGCCAAGCTCACCCACATCAACTACGCCTTCGGCAATGTCACCGGCGGCAAGTGCGCCATCGGCGACGCGTATGCCGACTATGACAAGGCGTACGACGCGGGGAGCAGCGTCGACGGCGTCGCCGACACCTGGGACGCGGGCGCGCTGCGCGGCAACTTCAACCAGCTGCGCAAGCTCAAGAAGCTGCACCCGAACCTGAAGGTGCTCTGGTCCTTCGGCGGCTGGACCTGGTCGTCCGGGTTCGCCGAGGCCGCCAGGAACCCCGCCGCCTTCGCCCAGTCCTGCTACGACCTGGTCGAGGACCCGCGCTGGGCCGATGTCTTCGACGGGATCGACATCGACTGGGAGTACCCCAACGCGTGCGGCAACACCTGTGACACCAGCGGCAAGGACGCCTTCAAGAACCTGATGGGCGCGCTGCGCGCCAAGTTCGGCGGCAACAACCTGGTGACGGCCGCCATTACCGCGGACGCCTCCTCCGGCGGCAAGATAGAGGCCGCCGACTACGCCGGCGCCGCGCAGTACGTCGACTGGTACAACCCGATGACCTACGACTTCTTCGGCGCGTGGGCGGCCCAGGGCCCGACCGCCCCGCACTCGCCCCTCACCTCCTACAGCGGCATCCCGCAGCAGGGCTTCAACAGCGACGCCGCGATCACCAAGCTCAAGGGCCTCGGCATCCCGGCCTCGAAGCTGCTGCTCGGCATCGGCTTCTACGGACGCGGCTGGACCGGCGTCTCCCAGTCCGCCCCGGGCGGGACGGCCACGGGCGCGGCTCCCGGCACCTACGAGGCGGGCATCGAGGACTACAAGGTGCTCAAGAACTCGTGCCCGGCCACCGGCACGGTCGGCGGGACCGCGTACGCGCACTGCGGCAGCCAGTGGTGGAGCTATGACACCCCCGCCACCATCGCCGGGAAGATGTCCTACAAGAACCAGCAGGGCCTGGGCGGCACCTTCTTCTGGGAGCTCAGCGGCGACACGTCGAACGGTGAGCTGATCAAGGCCATCAGCTGACCTTCACCGCCCGACCCACCGGCCGACACCGCTCGGCACCGGTCGGCCGGCGCTCCCGGCGGGGAGCGAGAGGTGGGGGGCCGGATATGTCCGGTCCTCCACCTCTATGGCTATTTTGCGGCACGTCGTGCGAACCTGGACACCGTTCCAAATCTGGAGGCGGAGGTTCCGGTGCCCTGGCGGGAGCGCATACGCGCGCATTCGAGCCGTATCTTCCCCTTGCTGCTTGTCTATCTGGCGCTGGTCGTCCTCATCGACTCGATCACCCCCCGCTCGTTCCGGCTGGACATCTTCGCCGGGCTGGCCCCCCTCATCGCCGCCGCCGTCTGCACCTACGGCCAGACGCTGGTGCTCGGCCTGCTCGACCTCGCCGTCATGATCGTCACCCACGGCGTCATCCCGGACACCATGGTCACCATCAACCGCGTCGCCTCCATCCTCGGCAACATCATCATGGTCGGCGCGAGCATCGCCGTCGCCCGGCTGCTGCGGGACCGCGAAGAGCTGCTGACGCAGGTCCGCGCCACCGGAGAGGCGGCACAGCGCGCCCTGCTGCGCGAGCTTCCGCTGCACAGCGGTGATGTGGTCGTGGACGGCTTCTACGTCTCCTCACAACGGGGCGCCCTGGTGGGCGGCGACATCTACGAAGTGGTCGACACTCCTTACGGGCCCCGGGTGCTGATCGGCGATGTCCAGGGCAAGGGGCTGCGCACGCTCGGGGCGGGGGCGGCGGTGCTGACCGCGTTCCGGGAGGCCGCGTATCACCTGCGGAGTCTGAGCGGCGGGGTGGCCGCCATGGAGGTGGGGCTGCGGCGCTACAACTCCGCGCACGAGCGGGAACGGAACGGAACCGAGGAGGAGCGGTTTGTGACGGCCCTGGTGTTCGGAATCGAGCTGCCGGACCCCGCACCCGCCCCGGACGCCCCCGGCCACGCCCCCGCCCCGGACGCCGTGGACGACGTACGGCTGGTGCTGATCGACTGCGGGCACGTCCAGCCGTATCTGCTCCACGCCGACGGCACGGTCCGCGAGCTGGACTCCGAGGAGCCCGGCCTGCCGCTCGGCCTCGGCGACCTGACCAGCACGCCGCGCCCGGTCCAGCGGATCCCCATCCAGCCCGACACCCGCGTGTTCGCCTGCACGGACGGGGTGACCGAGGCGCGCTGCTCCGCCGGGGACTTCTACCCCCTGGCCGACCGCCTCAGCGGCTGGGCCTCGCTGCCCACCCCGGAGCTGCTGGAGCGGCTGAGAAAGGACCTGGACGTCCATACGAAGGGGCGGTTCCAGGACGACGCGGCAGTGATCGTCCTGGAACACGCCCCCGTACCGCCCGGCTAGCCGCAGCCCACCGGCTCGGGGGCGGTGGCGGCGCGCTCGGCCGTCGCCAGTTGCTCGATCAGCGCCTCGCGGGCGCGGGCCACGCGGGACCGGACCGTGCCCACGGGGCAGCCGACGACGAGCGCGGCCTCGGCGTAGGGCAGACCGAGCAGCTGGGTGAGGACGAACGCCTCGCGCCGCTCGTACGGCAGCAGGGCGAGCAGCTGGGACAGCGCCACCGACTCGTCGAAGCCGGTGTGCGGCTGCGCCCGGCGCTGGGCCCGCTCGGCCGCCGTCTGCCAGTCGTCGGTGTCCGACAGCCGCGGCCTGGCCGCGTTGCGGCGCAGCCGGTCCACGACCGCTCGGCGGGCGATCGACAGCAGCCAGGTGCGCGCCGAGGATCTGCCCTCGAAGCGGGGCAGGCCGCGCAGCGCGCGCAGATAGGTCTCCTGGACGAGGTCGTCGGCCGAGTGCGGGTCGTCGCTCAGCCGGTGGACGTAGCGCCACACATCGCGCCGGGTGGCGCGCACGAAGCGGTCCACGGCCTCGAGGTCGCCGCCGCGGGCGGCGAGCGCCCAGGCCGTCAGGGTCTCGTCGTCGCGGTCAGGCATCGCCGTACCCCGCGCCATCGGGGACCATGAAGGGGTGGTCTGTGCTCAGTTCCGGGTCGCCGTGTCGGCCCGTGTCGACGGCGAGGCGCCGCCGCCGGAGGTCCCCGGCGCGGTGCTCGACGCCCATCTGCTGGAGTGCCCGGAGTGCCGCCGCTGGGGTGAGCGGGCGCGGCGGCTGCGGGAGCTCGCGGCCCGTCTCAACGGCGGTCTCGACGGCGCGTGAACGCCGGGATACGGAGCGGGGGGACAGGGGGGCCGGGCGCCGCCGTGGGGCGGCGTCCGGGGTGCGGGCAGGGGTCATCGCCTGCGGTCCTTCCTGAAGTCCGGGCGGCCCGAGGGGCCGTCCGGTGACGTGGTGGGCCTGAGGGGCCGCCGTCCGTCAGCGGACGGCGGCCCCGGGCGGCGGACCACGGGTGGCGATGACATGGGCGAGCAGCAGCCGTCGCAGCCGCTGGGAGCCGCCGTGGCGGGCGGCGCGGACGCGGGGCCGCGCGGGCACCCGGGGCGCGCCGTACAGCAGGGTCAGCAGGGGCGCGAAGAGCCCGGTGGCCAGGGTGCGCACCAGCCGGAACGCGGCCTGTTCGCCGCCGGAGAGCCACATGCCGCACAGCAGGGCGGCCACCAGGTGCGCGGACCACATGCCGAGCGCGCCGTACCCCTGGCCCCCGGGCAGGGGCGCCGAGGCCATGGCCTCGTGGGCGTGCCCGGACATCGGCATGGACGTGGGCATGGACATGGGCGCGTGCGTCGGCGCCGCGCCGGACGGTGCCCCCGCCCCCGCCCCCGTCCCCGTCCCGGGCAGGGCGCCCTGCGCGAGGCCGAACGCGACGTGGAGCGCGGTCTGCGCGCCCACGGTCGCGGCGACCACCGCCAGCGGCCCGCGCTCGCGCCCCGCCAGACACCAGGCCGCCCCGCCGACGAGCGGCACGGCGGCCCCGATCACCCACCACGGGACCGCGGCCCCGGACATCAGCGCGTGCCCGAGCGCCGCGAGCAGCACACAGACCGCTGCGAACACCGCGGCTCGCAGCGCCCGCAGTACGTGGCCCGCTTCCATGACGCGCTCATGCTCCCATTCGCGCACCGCCCGGCGCCGCCAGGGGCGCGGAAGTTGAGCAAGTTGCGCATGGACCGGCTCCGTCCCGGCTCTTGCGGGTCGGCGTGCGCGCGGGAGAGTGTGAGGAACCCGACCGTCCGTGAGCCCCTCCGCGACCCCGAGGGAGGACACCTGTGGTCAACCCCTGGCTGGCGATGGCGTCGGGCGCGGATCCGGCGGAGCGCGTCCGCGCGGTGCGCCGCGCCCATGAGGAGTTTCTGACCGAGGGGGCGGTCTCGCCGGCCGTCCGCCCGGTGGTGGCGGACTCCTGGCGGCGTTCGGCCAGGGCGCGGGTGGCCCAGGACGGCCTGGCGCCGATCGATCTGGCGGACGCCGAGTTGGAGGCGTACCGCGCGGACCACCCGCTGGCCCGGGTGATGCCGCTGTTCCGCGAGCTGCTGGGCACCTTCGCCCATGACGGCGCGCATCTGCTGGCGGTCTGCGACGAGCAGGGCCGGATGCTGTGGGTGGAGGGGCACGCGGGCGTACGGCATCAGGCCGAGCGGATGAACTTCGTGGCCGGGGCGCGCTGGGACGAGCGGCACGCGGGCACCAACGCGCCGGGCACGGCGCTCACCGTCGACCACGCGGTGCAGATCTTCGCGGCCGAGCACTACCACCGCGCGGTGCAGCCCTGGACCTGTGCGGCCGCCCCGGTGCACGACCCGCACACCGGGCGGCTGTTGGGCGCGGTGGACATCACCGGCGGCGACCATCTGGCGGCCCCGCACAGCCTGGCCCTGGTCCAGGCGACCGCGCGGGCCGCCGAGGGCCGGCTGGCGGCCGAGGCGCCGCGCCCGTCGGGCCCGCGGGTGCGGCTGACGGCGCTGGGGCGGGACGAGGCGCTGCTGGTGACCGACGGGCGGCGGCTGCGGCTGGGGCCGCGGCACAGCGAGATCATGGTGCTGCTGACCGCCCACCCGGAGGGCCTGAGCGGCGACCGGCTGGCCCTGGAGCTGTACGGGGACCAGGCCGACCGGCGCTCCCCGGTGACCCTGCGCGCGGAGCTGTCGCGGCTGCGCCGCCTGGTGGGGCCGCTGCTGGGCTCGCGCCCCTACCGGCTGTGCGCGCCCGTGCGGGCCGATGTGGCGGCCGTGGCGGAGGAGTTGGCGGCCGGGAACACGCATGCGGCGGTGCGGGCGTACGCGGGGCCGCTGCTGCCGCTGTCGGAGGCGCCCGGGGTGTGCCGGATGCGCCGGATCGCGGAGGACGATGTCCGCCGCGCCGTGTTGGCCTGCGGCGACCCGGAGTTGCTGCGGTGGTGGACCAGGGCGCCGTGGGGCGAGGACGACCTGGAGGCGGGCGAGGCCCTGCTGGCGGCCCTTCCGGCGCACGCTCCGGGCCGCGCGTCGCTGCTGCCCCGGGTGCGGCGGCTGCGCGCGGCGTACGGGCTCGGCCCCGGCGTACGCCCCGGCGCAACGTCCGCGCAACGTACCGGCCTCTAGCGTCGCCGGCGACGTACTCCTGACGAATGACGTACACCTGACGAATACTGTCGTAAACGACAAACACGGGAGGGCCGCCCATGCCGCGTTACGCAAGCCCGGGATCCGAGGGCTCGATCGTCAGCTACCAACCGCGCTACGACCACTGGATCGGCGGCGAATACGTGCCGCCCCAGCGGGGCCGGTACTTCGAGAACCCGACCCCGGTCAACGGACAGACCTTCACCGAGATCGCCCGGGGCACCGCCGAGGACGTCGAGCGGGCCCTGGACGCCGCCCACGCCGCGGCCCCCGCCTGGGGCCGTACCTCGCCCGCCGAGCGCGCCTCGGTGCTGCTGAGGATCGCCGACCGCATGGAGGAGAATCTCGAGGCGCTGGCGGTCGCCGAGACCTGGGAGAACGGCAAGCCGGTGCGCGAGACGCTGGCCGCCGACATCCCGCTGGCCATCGACCACTTCCGCTACTTCGCGGGGGCCATCCGGGCCCAGGAGGGCAGCCTCTCGCAGCTCGACGACGACACCGTCGCGTACCACTTCCACGAGCCGCTGGGCGTGGTCGCCCAGATCATCCCGTGGAACTTCCCGATCCTCATGGCGACGTGGAAGCTCGCCCCGGCGCTGGCCGCAGGCAACGCGGTGGTCCTCAAGCCCGCCGAGCAGACCCCGGCCTCCATCCACCTGTGGCTGAGCCTGGTCGCCGATCTGCTGCCGCCGGGCGTGCTCAACATCGTCAACGGCTTCGGCGTGGAGGCCGGAAAGCCGCTGGCCTCCAGCGCCCGCGTGGCCAAGGTCGCCTTCACCGGCGAGACGACCACCGGGCGGCTGATCATGCAGTACGCGAGCGAGCACCTGAAGCCGGTGACGCTGGAGCTCGGCGGCAAGAGCCCGAACATCTTCTTCGACGACGTCTCGGCCGCCGACGACGACTTCCTGGACAAGGCCCTGGAAGGGTTCACCATGTTCGCCCTCAACCAGGGCGAGGTGTGCACCTGTCCCTCGCGCGCCCTGGTCCAGCAGGGCCACTACCGGGACTTCATGGACGCGGCCGTGGCCCGTACGGAGAAGATCACCCAGGGCCATCCGCTGGACACCGACACCATGCTGGGCGCGCAGGCCTCCAACGACCAGCTGGAGAAGATCCTGTCCTACCTGGACATCGGCCGGCAGGAGGGCGCCCGGGTGCTGACCGGCGGCGACCGCGCCGACCTGGGCGGCGAGCTGTCGGGCGGCTACTACGTCCAGCCCACGGTGTTCGAGGGCACCAACCAGATGCGGGTCTTCCAGGAGGAGATCTTCGGCCCGGTGGTGGCCGTGACCCCGTTCGGCGACTTCGACGACGCGATCGGGATCGCCAACGACACGCTGTACGGGCTGGGCGCGGGCGTATGGACCCGCGACGGCACGACCGCCTACCGCGCCGGGCGCGCCATCCAGGCGGGCCGGGTGTGGACCAACTGCTACCACGCCTACCCGGCGCACGCGGCGTTCGGCGGCTACAAGCAGTCCGGCATCGGCCGTGAGACTCACAAGATGATGCTGGATCACTATCAGCAGACGAAGAACCTGCTGGTGAGCTACTCCCCCAAGAAGCTCGGATTCTTCTGATGGCCGAGGCCGAGGCCGAGGTGTCCCGGGTCGCGCTGACCCCGGCCGCGGCGGAGCTGATCCGGCGGCTGACCGAGGCGCACGGACCGCTGATGTTCCATCAGTCGGGCGGCTGCTGCGACGGCAGCGCGCCGATGTGCTACCCGCTGGGCGAGTTCCGTACGGGCGCGGCGGATGTGCTGCTGGGGTCGCTGACGGTGGAGGGCGTCGCGGAGCCGGTCGGGTTCTGGATGTCGGCCGACCAGTTCGAGCGGTGGCGGCATACGCATCTGACGGTGGATGTGGTGCCGGGCCGGGGCAGCGGCTTCTCCCTGGAGGCGCCGGAGGGCGTCCGCTTCCTGATCCGCTCCCGGCTGCTGGACGCGCCGGGGTGAGACCGTGCGCCCGCGGCGGGGGCCCGTACAAGCCCCCGCCGCGGGCGCTGGCGCCGCGTCAGCTCGCGTCGGCGAGGGCGAGGGTGTGAAGGCGCTCCGGCGGGCCGGGGCGGGCGTAGTACCAGCCCTGGGCGGTGTCACAGCCCAGGCCGCGCAGACACTCGGCCTGCACCGCGGTCTCCACGCCCTCCACCGTCACCGCCAGGTCGAGGGTGTGGGCGAGTGAGACGATCCCCTCCACGATCTTGACGTCGACGGGGTCGATCGGGGCCCGCTGCATCCCCCGGGTGAAGGAGCGGTCGAGCTTGAGGGTGGAGACCGGCAGCCGACGCAGATACGAGAGGTTGGAGTAGCCGGTGCCGAAGTCGTCCAGGGCGATGTCCACGCCCAGGTCGGCGAGTTGGCGCAGCGGGCGCAGCGCGTCCTCGTCCACGCCGATCAGGTCGTTCTCCGTCACCTCCAGGCACAGCGCGCTCGGGCACAGCCCCGCGCTCTCCAGGACGGCCACGGTGTCGGAGACCAGGCTGGGGTGGCTCAGCTGGCAGGGCGAGAGGTTGACGTTGACCCGCAGCGGGTCCGTGTCGTCCTCGGCGGCGTCCTGCCAGTCGCGGGCCTGCCGGGCGGCCTGCTCCAGCACCCAGCGGCCCAGCGGGACGATCAGCCCGGTGTCCTCGGCGAGCGGGATGAACTGGTCGGGGCCGAGGACGCCGTGCTTGGGGTGGAGCCAGCGGACGAGCGCCTCGGCGCCGCGCACGGTGCCGTCGGCCAGCCGCACCAGGGGCTGGTACTCGATGAAGAACTCGCCCCGCTCCAGGGCGGCGGGCAGGCCGTTGGTCAGGCTGTGCCGCGCGATGACCCGGGCGTTGGAGTCGGCGTCGGCGAGTTCGTAGCGGTTGCCGCCGGCCGCCTTGGCCCGGTACATCGTGATGTCCGCGCTGCGCAGCACCTCCGCCCGGCCGATCTCGCCGGCCGGCCCGTCCACGACGCCGATGCTGGCCCGTACCAGCAGCTCGCGGCCGTCGACGCGGACCGGCTCCTCGAGGGCGGCGAGCATCCGGCGGGCCAGGGCGGTGCCGTCCTGCTGTGCGGTGGGGCCGGTGACCAGGGCGAGGAACTCGTCGCCGCCCACGCGCGCGATCAGCTCGTCGGGGGAGGCGGCGCAGTCCTGGAGGCGGTCGGCGACGGCCTTGAGCAGCCGGTCGCCCGCGATGTGTCCGAGGCTGTCGTTGACCGACTTGAAGCCGTCCAGGTCCAGGTAGCAGACGCCGAAGCGCTCGGCACCGGCCTCGCCGGCCAGCACCTTGTCCAGGCGCTCCAGGAACAGGGTGCGGTTGGGCAGCCCGGTCAGCTCGTCATGCGTGGCCTCGTAGCGCAGCCGCTCGCGCAGCAGCCGGTGCTCGGTGACGTCCTCGGCGAGGGTGAGCTGGTACTGCGGGGCGCCGGCGGAGTCGCGGAGCAGGGTGACCGTCAGATTGGTCCACAGCACGCTGCCGTCGTCGCGGTAGTGGGGCTTCTCGATGCGGAAGTGGTCGCGCCGGCCGGTCACCAGCTCGCGGTAGGTCTCGTGGACTCCGGGCGCGTCGTCGGGGTGGACGAACTCGTTGACGTTGCGGCCGGGGCGGAAGAAGTCCATGCCGCCGAACATCCGGGCCATGGCGTCGTTCACGACCAGGATCTCGCCGTCCAGGCCGCAGATGCCGACGCCGATGACCGCACCCTCGAACACCGCCTGGAACTTGGCCTCGCTGGCGTGCAGCGCCTTCTCGGCCGCGGTGCGGGCGGCCTCCGCGGCGCGCGAGACGGCCTCGTGCTGATCGCGCTCGCGCTCTCTGAGCTCGCGGACGAAGCCGGCGGCGAGGGCGTGCTGGAGCCGGGTGCAGCGGGCCCGTGCCTCGTCCTCGGCGATGGGTTCGGCCATGGGCCCGGCCGTGGCCGCGGCGGGCGGGCAGTAGGGCACCAGATGGCTGTCGATGGCGCCCAGGATCGCCGGGAGCGCCTCGGGCTCGGTGCACTGCACGTCCACCAGCGCGGCCCCGACCTCGTACGCCGGCGCGGTGTCGAAGGGCTCGGAGCGGAGCGCCGCGCTCAGCCGGGCGGCCAGCGGCACCAGGCGCTCCTCGAACTCGGCCGGGGTCATGGCCGTCGCCGTCACCGGGTGGACGGCGCGGCTCCAGACCTCCGCGAACCGCCTGACCCGGGCCTCCTCGGCCGCCGCACTCTCCGCCGTGCTCTCCTCAGGTCTCGGCCCGCCGCCCGGCCCGGAAGTCATATCGCGGGCCTCGCCGCGGCGCGGCCGCCATGAGCCGCCGCGTCCTCGCCTGCGCCGTCGTCGCCCTTCGGCCGCCAGTACACGTCCTGCACTTCCTCGCCCTCTTCCGGCTTCCGGGGCCGCCCTCGGGGTCGTCCGCGTCCTCGGGGAAGTGGAGCATGACGAATAGCGGCAGGGCAACCCGCTGCTGAGCCGAGATTACTGATCGGCCGTCCGATGCGGAGCGGGAAGTGGAAATCACTAGTCCACTTCTCGGTCTTTTTCGGCGCCAGGAACGGAAAAGCCGGGAGAACCCGGGCAATTATCCGGGCGCGCTAAGGTATGACGGACGCCAGCGACGACGGCAACCGCGCCTTCAGATCATTCCACTCGCCTTCGCTGACATGGCGTTCAAGGGCTTGCAGAACGGTGCGCACCAATTGCTCGGTGTCACCTTCGATCGCGTACGGGAAGTCCGCGCGGACCCGTCTCAAGAATTCCTCGCTGTTCATCTTCACCGGTGTGTGCGCGGGCCGCCACCCGTCGTAGTACACGCCCCGCAGCAGGGTCGGGAGCTGCGCGCCGAACTGCACGGCCTCGTCGACCGGGAGCCGGTCCCGCAGATGGTGCAGCACCGCGCGCAGCGCCGCGTACGACTGCTTGCGGCGCTCCTTGGGCCAGCCGTACGCCTCTTCGATCTCTTTCAGAAGCCGATTCGCCTTGTCGACCATGGTGTCGAACGAGGAAAAGCCTGTGGCAACCATCTTGTCGTCCTTCCGCGTCCGCCCGCCGACGCGGCGGAACACACCCGAAGGGGGCGGTCCCGCCGCGGGACAGAGCCTCCTTCGGCGGGTCAGCCGCCCCTGCTCTCGCCGACCTCGGTGATTTCGATGTGGCGGGGCTTGGTGGTCTCCGCCTTGGGGACGCCGATCGTCAACACGCCGTCGGACATGCTCGCCTTGACGCCTTCGGTGTTCACTTCGCCCGGCAGCCGCATCCGGTACTCGAAGCTGCCGGTGCGACGCGTGCTGCGGCGCAGAACGCCCTTGCTCTCCCGCTCCTTGATCTCTCCCGAGACGCCCAGTTCCTGCCCGCTCACCTCGACGTCGACGTCCCTGCGGCTGACGCCCGGCAGCTCGATCTGGACGTGATAGGCGTCGTCGGTCTCGGACACATCGGCGGAGGGCGTCCAGGCCGCCAGACCGGCGCCCGGTACCGCGCCGCCGACCGTGGATTCGAGGAGCCCGCCCATCTGGTTGAGCAGCTCGTCGAACTCGGCCAGGGGGCTGCGTGCCCAGCCGCGCTGGCGCTCCATCGCGCCCTCGTTTCGTGTTCTCCGGACGGGCATGCTCATCGCCCACCACCTCCGTCCTGTCGGTGATCCGCGGATGCGTTGTCCCCTGTCCAGGATGGGCAGCCGGAGGGCCGCCCGCACCTCGGATCATGGCCGGGGCGGGGCGGGGCGGGGCGTGAGCGGGTCGGGGAAGGACCGGAGGGAAGGGGCAGGGCGGCACCCGGGGGCCGGGCGCCGCCCGTGCGCTCAGCGGATGCCCAGCTCCCGCAGGACGCGGCACTGACTCGCGGTCGGCTTGGCCGGGAAGTACAGGTAGCACACGCCGCCGGTGCCGGAGGCCACCTTGCCCTGGGCGTTGTACCGCTTGGTGCGCAGCCAGATGTTCTCGAACTGTACAAGGATAGGCCTGGGGGCCTGCCTCCTCGTCATCGAGGGCGAGTCACACGGCCCTCACCTGCCGAGATTCTGTGAGACGGATGGAGACAGTTGGGGATGAGTGGCGCCACATTTACCTCCCCCAGCACTCCCCAGCGGCCCAATTCTCCCCACCCACTCCCCAGATCGGCGAGCCTCCGAAGCCCGTCTACGACCAGCGCTCGACCTGCGGGCCACGAGGAAGCCGAACCAGCCCGACCGTCTACAGTTCAGCTACCCCAATGCCTACGCTTCGCCGGAGCCGAGCCGGCCTGGCTGGTATTCGCGGCCGTGCTTGTCGGCGTCTCGGCGTCCCTCCTCCTCGAGTTGAAGGATGCACTGCTCGCAGGCGCGAAGTTCGTAGCAGTCGCCGATCGGAGTGTCTAGCTCGCAGAACCTGGCAGTGAGCGCGCCAGTTTGGGCGCAGCGGAAGCAGTCGCCGATGGCCCACTCGTACAGAGCGAGGATCTCTCGCCGGTCCATGACCGTCTCCTGGAGGCGTAGCTGTGTCACGTCGTCTCCCCCTGGTCAACGCGGCTGCCGCCACGCGGTTGTTCACTTGTTCGAGTGAACGTATGTGCGATTTTTGGGACTGCGAGTCTAACCCTGCACCCCGATCCGAGGCCGCAGGGCGGGTATTGACCTGTCTCCGCAACCTCCACCTGACTGCATCGCACCCGCTACAGCGAGAACGGACGGCCTGCCGAGACTGCCGATTTGGCCCTCCCTGCGGATCGGTGGCGGGTGCGTCTGTAGCCCTGAGCAGGGCTGGGCAACAGGAGCGTTCATGCCAGTCGCTCCTGCGCTTCTGGCGGCTTAGTCAAGCGGGCACGGTGGCCACAGGGAAGGGGTGTGCGTGTAGATATATGCACGCTCCACGGATCCGTCACGCTTCGTCTATGCACTGGCCAGAGGTTCACCTAGCAGGCAGGCGAACAGCCCCACAGCTCGACGCCGTTGACGGCACCGAGGCGCCGGGAGGTGTAGAGGCGCATCCCGCACAGGGCGCAGGCGTAGCCGGCGCGCTGGTCGGGGGTGAGCCGACCCGGGTCCGGGAGCTCACGGATCTCAGCCCAGACATAGCCGTCCGCCACCTCGTGACCGCACCGGTCGGCGTCGGCGAGGGTCGTGAGGATGCCGTGCCGGGCGGGCTCGGTCAACTTGGCGGGGAGGTCGACCTCGATGCGGGTCCTCAGGCCGTCCATGGTGATGCGGGGCGTGCCGTTGAGGGCGACGGCCAGCCGTGTGGCGATGGATTCTGTCCTGGGGGTTCGGTGGGGCCGCGGCCCGGTCCTAGGCTCGTGCATGTCTGCCTGCTCTCTCCAGGTGGGCCATGCCCCCGGGCCGGTCGCACGGCCTCGGGGGTCCAGATCCTGTCACCTAGCATGCCGTAGTACGCCTGGTACGCCATATCTCGCCTGATCAGGCATGGCATGCCAAGTTGGCCAGGTGATCGACTTTGCGCCTGATGTGCCGCGGTGGCGGCAGGTCGCCGACGTGCTCCGCAAGCGCATCAGCGACGGCACCTACCCGCCCCGGACGCGCGTCCCCTCCGTCCTGCAGATTCAGCAGGAGTTCGGGATCGCCGCCGCTACCGCCCAGAAGGTGCTGCGGGCGCTCCGCGAGGAGGGGCTGACGTACACGGAGCCGGGTCTTGGGAGCTTCGTCTCTAAAACGGCCGGACAGGACTGATTGTCACTGGCTGCCCGTAGCCTTGTTCGCATGCCCAAGATGCCCCTGCCTCCGGATGCCGTGCGCGCTGTCGACGCGGCGAATGAGGCGATCCGGCGGTTCATGGAGGAGCGGGCCGGGCGGCCACTGTTTGAGGCTGAGCGGGCAGAGTATGCGCGGTTGGTGGTGGCGTGGACCGTGGCCCAGCGGGGCGGGCTAGCGGGGGCCACCTGACGCGCCACCGCCCCGCCGGATCGACGGGGCGGTGCTCCGAGTAGCTGCGCAGCCCACGCAGTAGATCGGATAGATGACTCCAGGGTACGTGGGGGCACCGACAACGCCGCAGCACGGAAATGCCCCTCGCCGACGGGGGATGCAGCGAGGGGCACGTCCAGTGTGGCACGCAATTAGCATCGAAGTGCCCGATCTGGGCGACAGACGTCGCATATATCTACAAGTGGAGTCCTGAGCATCTCTGCGGCCTCGGTGGTGGTGATGCGGGTGTGGCTGGACCGGGCCTGCCAGCAGTCGCGGCGGTGGAGTCGGCGGCTGGGGTCCTCCTCGTTGTACTGATGGAGCCGCTCGAGCACCCACTGCCTGCCCGCGACCGAACCATCTGTCGGCAGCGCCGAGTAGTCCTCGCCGGGGATGGGGGTGATGTCGTCGGCGGGGACGCTGATGGGGGTGGGGGCGCCCATGGTCTTGGTGGTGCCGTCGGCTGCTTCGTGTCGAGCGGGGAGGATGGCCTCCGCCTCGTACCACCAGCGGCCGTCCTTCGACCGGTAGCGGGCGGTGACGATCACGTCTAGGGCCTGGCCGTCCGGGAAGACCGCTCTGGCCCACGGCCCGGCCTTTGACCGCCACTCCTCCTCCGCATCCATGATTCGGATTCTAGTTCGAATACCTGGATGGGTGCTGACCAGGGGCGAGCCGCACCCACGCGATCTACGGTCGAGGCATGCGGGCCATCTGGAGCGGCACCATCTCCTTCGGGCTCGTGGCCCTGCCCTGCCAGCTCTACACCGCCACCGAGGAACACGGCCCCGGGCTCCACACCGTGCACGCCGCCTGCGGAGGGCGCATCCGCCACCGCCGCGTCTGCGAACTCGAGAACATCGAAGTCCAGCAGGACCAGATCGCCCGAGCATGGGAAGCTCCCGACGGCCGACAGGTCATCCTCCGCGACACCGACTTCGACGCCCTGCCGCTGCCCACCAAACGGGTAATCGAGGTGCTGGGATTCGTCGGCGTCAGCGAGGTCGACCCCATCCTCTACTCCCGGCCCTACTGGATCGGGGCCTCCGGCGCCGGCGCCCAGCGGCCCTACGCGCTACTCGTGGAAGCCCTCGCCCGCACCGACCGGGTCGCCATCTGCAAGGTTGCGATCCGGAGCAGGGAGCCGCTCGCGACGATCCGGCCGCGGCACGGCATGCTCCTGCTTCAGAGCCTTCTGTGGCCGGAGGAGATGCGCGACCCAGGTGACCTCTCCTCCCCCGCCCCGCTCACTGAGCGCGAGCTGGAGATGGCCGAGGTGCTCATGGACGCGCTCGCCGGCGTCGACATCGACCAGCTCCACGACGAGTACACCGCGGCGCTCAACAGCCTGGTGGACGCGAAAGCCAGCGGCGCGGAGCTCACCGTGAGACCCGAGCCGGCGCCCGCGGTCGACCTGATGGCCGCCCTCGAAGCATCCGTACAGGCGGCCAAGCGGGCCAGGGAAGGCGGCGACGAAGGGCAGCCCTGACAGCACAGCGCCCCGCCTCAAGGGGAGACGGGGCGCTGTAGCGGCTCAGGTCAGCACATCTTGTAGTCGTAGCGCGTGCTGTTGTACGAGCAGGAGTCCCGGACTGCGCCGGACGGCTTCCGTAGCGTCGCGGTGTCCTTGTCGTTGTTCCACACGTAGGAGCCGCGCCCCCAGTAGACGTGCCCCGGGCTCTGGGTGCCCTTGCCAGTGTGGACCTTCACCGTCTTCCCCGCACTGATCTTGTAGGAGGGGAAGGTGTAGGTGTAGCCAGTGTTGTCGCGGAGCGTGTAGCCCTTGAGCTGCACGGCGCTGCTCGTCGAGTTCTTGATCTGCACATACTCGCCGTTGAGGCTCGAGTTGGAGCGGTTATCGCTCCCAGGGCTGTCGTAATAGACCTTGTACAGGTGGATCGAGCCGGCGGCCTGCGCCTCGGTGGGCAGCAGGGCGACGCTGGCGGAAGCCGCCGCAGCGACTGCGGCAGCGAGCATGCGGGTACGAAGCAAGATTCGTCCTCATGATCAGGCCGGGCACCCCCCTTGGTCCCGGCGAGGACGATCACACTACGGGCGGAAGGCGAGGTACCGGTCGCCGTTACCGATCCGGGACCGAAGGTACGAGGCGTTCGAAAGCGACCGACAACACGGCGCCCCCTGCCGAGGCGAGGGGGCGAAGGAGAGGGCCCGCCCGGCTTGAGCCGGTGGACCGGGTGACGCTGTTTCCAGCGGCAGACGGGCGGGCGTTCCGCTCAGCGTGCCATGTGCTTTGACCGCGAGCGCTACCTCCGGCGTTGCCCACCCGTAGGGGTGCTGATGACCCTCACGCCCGGGACGGGCCGGCGAAGTTCGCGCCGTTCGGCCACGGACTCCTTGTACAGCTCGTGCGCCTCCTCGATGGCCTCCTCTTCGGACTCGGGGTCCCCTCCGTACCAGACTTTCCCGGTGCCCATGAGGCTCCATACCTCGACGCCCCAGCACTCGATGACGTTGCCGTCTTCGTCATCGCGTTCGTAGGAGATGGTCCCGATCTTCTCCTCAAGCTCGTACAGGTCGTAGCACCCTGGTTGATCGATCGGCCGAATATCCAAGGCCATCGCGGCACCTCCTCGGTCCGGCCCTCCCGTGGGGAGGCCGGGAGGGACGAAGCCGTCAGCATGCGCCCGAATCGGCGCCGCAGACAAGGGGTTGGGCGCTAGCCGCTTCGGGTGAAGTAGCGCATAACGTCGGGTGAAGCGCACGTCCGCAAACGAACGTCTGTGAGACGTCGGAGGCGAACTGGCCCGTACTGCAGGGACGTTGTTACATAACCCGTGTCCGCTTCTATGTAACGCTCTACCCCGTTCGCGATACAATCGAGCATGCGAATCGGCTACGGACGCGTCTCGACCACAGACCAACATCCCGAAGCTCAGCGCGACGCCCTCGAAGGCGCCGACTGCGATCAGATTTTCATCGACAAGCTGAGCGGCAAGCTCGCCTCACGTCCCGAACTCGACAAGGCGCTCGTCGCCCTACGCGAGGGCGACCACCTCGTCATCACCAAGCTGGACCGCCTCGGCCGGTCCCTGCGTAACCTCATGGACCTCTCCGACCTGTTCCGGGAACGAGGGGTAGCCCTCGAAGTTCTGGACCAGGGCATCGACACCAGCACGCCAGTCGGCGAGATGTTCTTCCATATCCTCGGCGCCATCGCCCAGTTCGAGCACTCCCTCATGGTCGAGCGAACCAAGCAGGGCCTCGAAGCCGCTCGTGCCCGCGGCCGGACCGGCGGCCAGAAGCCAAAACTCAAGGCCCGCCAGATCAAGCTCGCCCAGGAGATGTACGACGAGCTCGGCAGCGACGGGAAGCGCAGGTACACCGTCCAGCAGATCGCCGACGAGTTCGGCGTCAGCCGACCGACCATCTACCGCCACCTGGAGCGCGCGTGACCTCGCGCCCCGGTTCAGCCAGCCTGAAGAGGGCCAGTGAAGAGGTGCAGCGCCGCGACGCAGTCGAGCGTGAATGGCTGGGCGCGACGGCACAGGGGCGCCCCACCTTCGCCGAGGCGGAGCTCCTTGACCGCCAGGGGATCCCGTCCTGTCACGTCTGGCAGGTCCCCAGCCGAGAGGTGCCGCGCCACCTGTCCGCCGCGAGCGCCCTCCGTCGGTGGCAGGCCGGCGCGTGCGCCATGTGCAGCGCACGGCCTGAACGCCTGCTCGTCGACCACTGCCACCGAACTGGACTCATTCGCGGCCTTCTGTGCACCAGCTGCAACACCGCGGAGGGCCTGCAGAGTGCGCCGTCGTTCGTCGCCTACCGAGAACGGCCGCCAGCCGTGATGCTCGGGGTCGAGGAGATGTACGGCTCTCCCTGGGGCGAGGTGATCGCTCCGTCCGATGCGTCACCCGAGGAAAGGGCCGAGCGCAACGCGGCGCACGTGGACGCGGCCGAGGCTGTGTTCGCCAGCGTCGTACCGAAGTTCCGAAACGCGTAGCCACCCGCGACCGCGGGTGGGTCCGCCGCACCACCAACACAGAGGAGGGACCGTGACGCAGCCCGCAGAGCCTGAGCCAACCCTGGATGCCTTGTGCGCCCGAACTGAAGCGGACGACATGCTGGACCGCCTCATCGAGGCGCACGATCGCACCGTGGCCGACCTGAACCAGGTGCTCGACGTCGAAGCCGGGCTCGCCGAGATCCTGAACCACAACAACGGCAACAAGGAGAAGTGACCATGGGCTACGCCCACTACGAGGTCATCCGCAACGGCGAGAGGATCGAAGCCGGGTACGCCGTCGAGGCCATGTGCGACCGCCCCGACTGCACGGCCAAGGTCTGGCGCGGGCTCGATGCCCTCTGCGGCCAGACGCCGGGCGGGGACGAGTTCGGCTGCGGCGGGTACTTCTGCGACGCCGACCTGTACCTCGCCCCCGAAGGACAGAACGGCTACCGCTGCTTCCTCTGCCGCGACCGAGCTACGGACCCACTGGCCGACTCCCCCGACGCGATGACCGTCATCTTCGACCACGCCTGAGCGTCCGCACCATCAACCGAGAGGGGAGATCGTGAATCACCAGGCCGAAGTTGACGCCGCCATCAAAGCCAAGCTCACCGCCGACTACAACCGCGAGCTCGGCGACCTGCATGCCGCGCTGCTGGAATTCGCAAAGTCTGTCGGATGGCACGTCACCAGCCGCCGCAGCAGGAACACCGTCCTGATGGACATCGCCTCCGCTGGCTGGACCGTCGCCGTCAGCTTGTCCTACCACGAGGGCCGCTACCCGGCCGGGCCGGCCGCTGTCACCGTCGCGGACATCTCCAGCGGCGTCACCGCCTCCTTCGACGGCATCCCGACCCCCGGCGCCCTGACGAGTCTGATCGCTGGCTGGCTGGAGGACCGAGTCTCCTCTTAGCGTGACCGCACACAGCACGCCGCCCCGCCTGAGGTAAGCAGGCGGGGCGGCGCCGTGTCAGGCTACCTGGTCAGCGGGCGAGGACCACCGTCAGTTCCTCGTCCGGGCAGCCGGCGGCCAGCTCGGCCAGGGTCTCGGACTCGCGGGCATCGACGCTGAGCCCCCAGCGGGTCTTCACCACCGTCCACTCGGTCCCGTACCGGCAGTGGGCGGCGCCGTCCGACGGCAGCCACGTGCTCGGGTCCTGGTCGGCTTTCTGCCTATTCTCCCGTGCCGTCACCGCGACCAGCGAGCGCTCGTCGTCGAGGTCGTTGGCGTATGCCTGCCGCTCCCCCGCCGACCAGGCCGAGGCGCCGCTGTCCCAGGCTTCGGCCAGCGGGACCATGTGGTCGATGTCGAGTGCGCGGGCTTCGGTCTGGTCCTTGTTGTCGTAGTAGCTGTGCCATTTGCCGCCGGTGATGGTGCAGCGTGGGCCGACCGTCGGCGGCTCGACCGCCTCGGCGATCAACACCTCCGCCCTCGTGTTGCACTGATCTCCATCCTCGTCGATCCAGTGGCGGAACTTGCTTCGCTCGTAGCCGTCCCGGTTCTCGTCCGCGACGGGCAGATCGGCGATCGCCTGCCGCAGAGTCGTGTGCACCACCTCGCCCGGATCCGCTGCTGCGGACGGCGCCGAGCCAGCCAGAGCCGCCGCTGCCGCGATGCCGATCGCCAGGGTCTTCAGCTTTCCCATGCCGCTCCTCCATGTAGGGGCCGACACAGTCGTATCCGGGGCAGGGAGACTGGCGGTCGAGAACCGCGGGAAGATCACTCAAGGGTAGGAAGCCGGTCGATCGCCGCCCCGACTTCGCGCACCTCATCACAAGTCGGCCACCAATCACGCACGCTCCCTTCACTCTCCAGCCGGTACGGCTACGGTCATCCCGCACGCACCAGCCAAGGGGGGACATCTCATGCGCAGACGCGCCATCGCCGCGCTCATCCTGGCAGCCAGCCTGCCGCACACGGCGAAGCGCCCCGCCTCCTGGAGGAAGGCGGGGCGTTCTCACGGCGTCTCGGCGGTCATGGTGTCGTAGTTCGGCGGCGGAGGCGGCTCTGGGCTGGGTTCGGGCTGCGGCTCCACCACACCCATGTCCACCAGTGTGTCCATGTCCGCTGCGGTCGTGTCCGGGATCGGCACGGCCGGCTGCGGGGCAGGCTGCTGTTCCTGGGTCGGCATCGTTGCTCCTAGGGGTATTGGCGGCGCTGCGGATCGAGGCCCAGGCTCAGCAGGCCGGAGGGTGAGGACGGCTCGGGCGCGGGCTGGTTCGACTGGCACGTGTAGTGGGTGGAGCCATCGCCGTCCGGGGTGCACTCGTAGGTGACGCCCTGCGGGTCGGTGAAAGTCCAGCCGGACGGTGGTGGGCCCTGCTCGCCGCGAGGCCCGGTGTCCCCCGCCGTTCCCTTCCCGCCTTGCGGTCCTTGGGGTCCGGCTGGCCCGGGTTCTCCCTGCGGGCCGGCTGCTCCGGGCTGACCGTCGGCTCCGGCAACGCCTGGTGCACCGGTCGCGCCGGCGGGTCCTGGCTTGCCTGTCGCGTCTTTGCCGTTCTTGCCGTTCTCCCCCGGTGGGCCGGTGGTCCCTGGTTCCCCAGGCGCCCCTTGGGGGCCGCGGGGTCCGACGACTGACTGGCCCGCCTCGCCACGGGAGCCTGGAGGTCCGGCGACAGGCTGCTCCCCCAGTTGCTGCACTTGGCGGGCGAGAGCATCGCGCGCGTCGTTGGCGTTACGGAGATCGCTGGCGAGGCTCTGCATAGTGATGACCAGCCACGCGAGCCCTGCCAGCGCCAGTACTACAAGGCCGGCGAACACTGCGTCCGCTGTGGTACCGCGTTGCCGCCGCGGCGTCTTCTGGTGTCGATTCACGCTCCCGCCCCCCGAGCGTTGAGATACACCGTGAGCAGCAGAAGCAGCACGGGGGCGATCAGTGCGGTGAAGATGAGGCGGCGATCCGCAGCCCGCCGGTCCGCAAGGCGTTGAGCCTCTTCGCGTCGGGTCCTTGCTTCCGACTCGCGTGCTTCTTCGATGCCCTTCACTCGCTCGAGCAGCAGCTTCTGTGCTTCGTCGCGGGCCTGCTGCTCCAGCTGGTAGCGCTCCATGCTGACTTTGCTATCAAGCCGCTGGCCGAGTTCTCGGAAGTCCTCCTTGAGGTCTTGGCGGACGTCCTCGAGGCGACGAACCACCTCGCCGAGAGTCGGCTCATCAGGCATGTGCGGCTCCGGTCAGAGCGGGCGCGGTGCCGCCGGGTCCTTGCCTGCGGGGAGCCATGCCGCGGAGGCGTTGTTCCCTAGGAGGCTGCCGGCAGCGGACTTCACGACGGCGAGAGCAGCCGGGAGTGCCGCGATGGCTGCGGCCTTCGCGGTGGAGATGTCGACGAGGTCGGTTACGCCGGAGGCGAGGAGGAGGCCGAGGAAGGTCTCCACGTAGGTGAGGATCGTGCGCTCGGCGAGGTCGTACAGGAATCTGGGCATGATGGTCCGTTCATGTTGGGCGCCTGCTTGGCGTCGGAATTTGGTACGGCTCCCGGAGTCGGGAAGCCGTAGTGTCAGGCGACGACGTTGAAGCCGTGCCGCTTACCGAGGCGTTCGAGGGTGGTGCGGCCGGGGATGCCGTCAGCGTCGCTGCCGCTGTAGCCGCATCGGTGTTGCCAGGCTGCGTATGCCGTCTTGGTTGCGGTGCCGAAGTGCCCGTCCGCGAGGCTCTTACTGAGGAGCCCCTCGGCAACAAGGGCGTTCTCCACCGTCCTGACCCCCGCATAGGACACGGGCGTGCCCGACTTTGGCGGATCGGTGTGGGCAGCGGCCACGAGGCGGGACAGGTCCACGGTGGGCTTGCTCGGGGCAGGCTTGGACGGGGTGGGCGCCGGCTTGGAGGATCCGCCGGGCCGGGGTGCGCCTCGCTTGACCCAGTCGTACAGGGGGCCGCCGGGGCAGGCGGTGGGGTATCCGTCGCAGTGGCCCTTGATCTCGGTTCCGGCGCCGTGGTTTCGGAGGAGTTCGATGCCGTCGCGGATCGCGCCGAGCATGGCGTCGGTGGGCTTGGTCAGGCCACTGGAGCCGACGAGTCCGACGATGGCGTAGTGGGCCTGGTTCAGCGGCTGGTTACCGTTGGCGCCGGTGCGCTTGCCGATGCCCCGGCCTTCGAGGAGATAGCCGTGCGGGCAGGCCGCGTAGTTGTAGGCGACGTCGGAGTAGTTCTCCTTCTTGTTCGCCAGGTGGGATGCGCGGATGTCCTTCCACTCGCGGATGCACGCGGCGTGGTCGTCGAGGAGTCTGGTCGAGACGGGTGTGCCTTCGTAGTGGACTTTGACGCCCTTGGTGCTGGCCTGGTTGGGGGCGGCCGATGCGGGCCAGCCGAGCTGGGCGCGGGTGACGAGCTTCATGTGGTGCCCTCCTGAAGGCATAGAAAAACCGCCCTCAGGGGCGGCGGCTGGTGCTGTAGTGCAGCTCAGAGGCTGTAGAAGACGCCGTTGAATCCGATCCACGGAGGTTTGCTGGTGCCGTCGGCCCCGGTGCCCGTGCCGTAGATCTTCAGGTGGCCGTCGGGTTGGGCGTCCAGCTTCAGAGTGATGCGGATGCTGGACACGTCCGAGCAAGGGATGACGACTGTGCGGAGGCTCCCTGGTCGTGCGGAAGACGGGAGCGGGGTCGAGGTGACGATGCCGCCATTGGCGATGTTGCTGCCGCTGTAAGTCGCGTTGACGGCGCCCTGAAGCATGAGGGTGGGCTCCCCGAAGAGGTTGACCACCCTGTACTGGAAGTTGCCGTTGCTGTTTCCGTTGTGTGTGAAGCCGCTGGTCAGGGGCACGTTCGTCCACGCACTGGTGCCCGAGCCGATGACGGTCCATGCGCTGCCGTCGTACCAGGTGAGCAATTTCTCGGTGGACAGGGCCGCCACCATCCCCGCCACCGGGGACGACAGGGCTGCGTTGCGGGCCGAAGCCGACGAGAACCGCATCACCGAACGCCCTGCCAGGGCGTCAACGATGTTAAACGCAAGCGTCTGCGCGTTCGGGGCGTCCGTGAGCGCGGCTATCTGGATGCCCTGGCTGTAGGCGTCCGTTGTGGGCAACGCTCCTCCTACATGGCTTCCTGGGCGACGCTGAACCTCGTGGCTCCGCTGGTCACCACTCCGGGCAGGCCCTCCAGGTAGGTGCGGATCAGGGCCACGAGTTCGCCCTCGTCGATCTCGACGCCGCTCTCCAGGATCTGGAGCGAGATTCCGGCGGAACTTTCACCGTCTCCGGTGCGGCAGCCGATACTGATGTAGGGGTAGTCCACTGGTTCTCCTCAAGCCGATTCGTATTGGAAGGCGACGCGCAGTTGGTCGCCGGAGGCAAACGTCCCGGATGGGCTGGCGGCCGTGGCGGAGCAGCGGACCAGTTCGCCGTTGGCGGCCGCGGTGGGCATGTAGACGCCAATCTTGTTGGTGTCGCTGGAAGAGATGATGCCCTGGCCCGCCCATCGGTGCGAGGGGGATCCGGCGGTGAGGACCTGTACCGAACTCACCGTGATCAGCCCTGCCACGTTGGTTGGCAGCTGCCAAAAGTAGTTGCTGGTGCCCAGCGTCGTGCTGCTGCCGATGGTCATGCTGATGGAGCCCTGTACGAGGCTGCCATTTCTCCAGTAGCGGCCGGACAGGTTGCCGTTGCCGATGCTCGGGTTCGTTCCTGTCGAGGTCCACGTGGGCGTGTAGGTGAGGAATGCCTGCTCGCCTGCTCCGGCTGTGCGGCCGAGGCAGATCCAGTTTCCGTTGCCGGACTGCGCGATCACGACTCGGTCGCCGACAGCACGGTTCTGGTAGGAGTCGAGGCAGCGGGCCGTGATGACCCCGCAGTCCACGGTGCCCGAGCCGACGGCGGTGACCGTGGCGGTCTGCCAGTCGGAGCCGCGCACCGTCGGCTCGGCCGCGCCGGCGGTGACGGCTTGGAGGCGGATGGCATCGGCGAGGTCGGCAGCAGAAGCAAGGGCGGTCACGCGTCCTCCTTTGCCGAGATGGTCTCGAGGGTGAAGCCCCCGCTGGAATCGAGCGGCACCGTGAACGACTGGATCTGGTGGAGTTCCTTGGTCCAGTCCGGGTAGAGGACGCGGATGACGTCGCCAGGCTCCAGGGCCGGGTTCGGCAGGCTGGTGATGTCGGCGCTGGCGTTGGGTGCCTTGGCCGCCCTGAGCTTGAGCGTGGCGGCCGAGGTGCAGGCGTTGACGCTGGTCAGGGTGGCTGAGCTGTAGAAAGTCGGCCGGTGCCCGAAGGGGCCGTCCCAGTAGGTCGGGGACGTGGGGTCGTCGTCCACCACCAGCGCGGAGACAGGCGGGGTATCTGCCTCCGTGTTCTCCCCTCGCGCCAGGACACCGTTGTAGACGCCGTCCAACGACATGCCGCGGTTGGCGGAGATGTACGCGCCGCCCTCCCCTGCGCTCACCGTCCACACCGGGGGCACGGCGAGCAGGTCGGGCAGCTCGGAGACGATGAACACGCCATCCGGGTCGCAGTACACCTCGGCGCCGATCGCGGCTGCGCATTCGGCGACGGCTGCCCACCGGTCGCCTTCGGTGTCGTAGGTGCGGGGCCCGATCGTGGCGTCGGTGGCCCGAGTGACGACCATGGCCGCCGGGAGTGACGCCTGAATGAGGCTGGTCACCGCGCCGACCGCCGTGCCGCTGACCTTGGTGGGGGCAGTGAACTTGTCGTCCGCGACCACGGCCTCGAGGCTCTTGCCGCTGATGGTGACTGGCCCTTCGTCGGCATCCCCAGACACCTGGTCGATGCGGAACAGGCCGACCGGCACGAGCTCCCGCGAGCCGTCCGCGTGCTCCACGCCGCAACTGATCCGCAACTGGGCACCGTACACAGAAAGCTTGTCGGCGGCCGTGCGCGGAATTAGGCCGGTATCAGAGACGGTCACGGAGCAGGTGCGACGGGTCACCTGCCCCCGGTCCACCGTGACACTACCCCCGACGTGGGGCAACGTCTCCACCTGGCCGTTGGCGAGGAACAACACCACCTCGGTCGCGATGTTGTGCGACTCGACCAGACGGGCCAGGAAGCGAGTGGATACGGGGTACATCTCACCCCCCGATCCTGCGGTCGAACAGCACGTCCTCCCACGTCGCGTAGGCGTTGAGAACGTCCTGCCACGTGGCGAACTGGGTGAGGATGTCCTGCCAGGTGCGGCCCGCCGAGCCGGCGACACCAGTCGTGGTCGGCATATCGACCTGCCGCAGCGGCAGGGTCCATGCCCGCCACGGCTCGGGGGCGTATCCGGTGACCCGTGCTTCGGTGATCTGGCCGACACTGGCGTACATGTCGGTGACGCCCATACCGGGCACGGCCTGCCACAAGAGCACGTTGCCGGAGTCGAGGAGCCAGTGAAGGCCGTCCCGCTCGTCGTCGGAGCGGGTCCAGATCTGCAGGTCGCCCTCGAGGCCCCCGCGTACATCCGAGAGGACCACCGAGTTGCGGCGTCCACGCACTCTCATCTCCGCCTGCTCGATCGGACGCTGCCAGTCCGGCGCCTTGGCTACCAGCACTTTGAGGTTCCGCTGTGGTTGACCGGGATCCTTCAACCAGCACTCGTTGGCGTCGCCGGGGTTCAGTGTCACAGTGTCGGTGCCCCGGTAGCCGGGCATCTGGGAGCCGACCGCCAGCGTCTCCACGTAGTAGCTGACTAGCACCCCGAGGGGTGCCTCGTAGTCCTCGACGATGACCTCATCGGCCGTGATCGGTGTCTGAAGGTACAGCCCCGACGGGCCCCGGACCAAGGTTCGGGAACCGTCCGAGAGCACCCGATAGATGGTGAGGAGCTGCCCCGCGGTGAGTTCGCGCAAAGTGAGCGTGATGCTCGCGGTGTCGTCGTGGGCCTCAACGCCGTTGATAGGCCGAGCGAGCCAAGCGCCCACCATGTCGACGATCCACGAGCTGTTGGTGCTGGTGGCAGACAGCGTGTACTCGATCGCCACCTGTGTTGCGCCCGTCGGGATGCTGAAGTCGTTGCTCAGCGACCACCAGCCCGGCGACGGAGCCGTAATCGGCGCGCTGGTTGAGACACCGAGGTCAGTGTTCGCGGCGTCATACCAGCGGACTCCGCGAGTCACCGTCCAGCCACCCGCAGCGATCTGCGTCACCACCTTCGTCCGCAGGTTCTGGCCCGCCGCGGCTCCGGCCGGGAGCGGGAATCGCGTGGATCGCATGACGCTGGTGGTAAGCGCAGTCGATGCGATGGCACCTGCATAGGAGCCGTCGAATGCATAGGCGCCCCACGGGCTCGACCTGGCGATCGTTGCCGCGCCGGACACGACCGTCCAGCCAGCAACGCCCTGCTCAAAACTGGCGTCGGCGTAGGGGATGGCGCTGTCCGCGTACAGCACGGGTGCAGTACTGGCGACCACCCAGTCGGCCCTGAGTACCTGGCCGGCGGTGGCGCCATCGATACCGGCAGCGATGGAGCAGGATGCGGTGCCCGCTGGGGCCACGGCGGAGGCTCGTTGCCGGTACCAGGCGGTGCCTGGGGCGGCGAGAACGCCGCGCGTGGCCTGGATCTGGGTGCCGCCGGAGTCGTAGAACCGCAGTTCCACCCACGTCGTGGACGCCGCGGTGGGCGGGTTGAGGTAGGCATGGGCCACGTATTCGACGCCCGGTGTGGCGTCGGGACGGTCTGTGGACCGCATGCTGGCGTTGCCGTTGGCCGTGGCCGTCATGGCGATGACGTGGCCGCCCGCCCAGTAGTTGGTGACTGCCCACGACACGGGTGGCGCCTGGCGGGCAATTGTGCAGTTGGCCTCGGCAAACCAGCCGCTGGCGTCGACCTCGGCCGACTCGGTATTCCACGCGAACAGGTTGCCTGTCGTGGTCTGGGGGAAGCCCAGGTAGAAGTTTTCGTAGTACTGGGTGGCGCCGGGCGCGGCTGGTGTGGAGGACACCACTACCTGGGCTCGTGCTGCGTCGGCGGGCGCTTCCCCGCCGACCGCGATCCGGTGCCAAGACGATGAGGCCGGCGACGTGGTCATCGACCACGTGACGCTGATCTCGGCGTTGCTGCTGTTTAGCCAGCGGATGCCGATCCGCTCCCCCACGGTGCCAGCCGCGTCGCAGAATGCCTCGTACTCGGTCCATGGGGTGACGGCGTAGGAGGAGACAGTGATGGCCTGCATCTCTCCGGCCGCGGCGCTCTTCACTGCGAGGCATCCGTCGCCGTTCCGTCCGCCGCTGCCTAGGGAGATCGTTGCGTTGAGCTTGGCTTTCCAGCCCGAAGTGTTCGGGTCGATGGACTCGGTCACCGAGCTGAGGAAGTTGCCGGGGCTCGCCATGCTCACCCCCGTCTGTTGGCTCGCAGTGTGGAGATGAGCTGCTGGTCCCGCTGGTTCATGACGCCGCGGACCTTGCCCATGAACTCGCCGCTGTCGAGGTACAGATCGCCCTCGAACGTGCCACCGCCGGCACCCGGCTCGACCGCCAGCCGCATCAGCGCGTTTGCCTGCGCCGACGTGAACACCGGCTCTGGCCTGCCGGTGCCGTTGTAGGCGAGGTTGAGGCCCGGCTGGAGGTAGCCGCCACTGTCGTAGCCGCCAGCCCTGTTGTACGCCCGCGGCAGGCTGCCGTAGGCCGCCAACGCATACCGCATCGATGAGTAGATGTTAGCGAGCGGGTCCACCGAGGTTCCGTAGAGGAACGGGCCCTTGTGCCTGTACTTGCCCGCGTAGGCGCGGAAGGTGGAGTTACCGGTCAGCATGACTTGGCCGTCTTGTTCCATGGTCCAAGTCCCAAGCTCGGTCTCCACACACCACACGTCCTGCTCGCCGAGGTCCTTCGCCTCGTTGAACATCGAGGGCGCGACGTGCGGGCCACACAGCCCGATGTTGGCCGCTGGCCTGTGCTTCTCGCTGTAGCGCGTGAACTTGGAGACTGATGGACGGAACCCTTCAAGGTAGACCGCGAGCTTGATCGCGTCTTGGAGGTCGCCATCGCACTGGGTAATACGGACAAACTCCCGCCAGTTCTTCCCGGCGGTCGTCTGGCGATTCCCTTCGGCGTCGATCATGGAGTCCAGCCACGCTGCTCGCTGTTCCGCCGACAGGCTGAGAACGAAGTCCTCCGGTTTCACCTCCGTGATCCGCGAACGGGTGATCAGCTCGGTCGCGTAGGCGCGACGCAGCTTGAACTCGTAGGCGGTCTGCCGACGCTCACCCCGCTCGCGGGAGTACTCGCCGTGCGGGACGTCCGCCAACAAGGCCCGGAGCTTGACTACCTGTTCCGGCTTGGACTGGTAGATCGCAGCGTCGTAGGACCCAGAAGCGTTCTGGAAGAAGTGCCCGTCCCCCTGCAACCACGCGATGATGCGCACATCATTCAAGGTCAGTTCGGGACCTGGACCTGTCTCCGCCGGAGCCGCGACCCGGAGCCTGTGACCACTACCGAGGTCATCTGTGCGGATGAACTCGCCCACGTAGTACCTGCCCGGCTTCTGGCGACCGACGTTATGCGCCTTCTTCATGTGCACCTGGTATCCGCGCGGGCTTGCCAGTTCGCGCCCACATTCGGGGCAAGCGGTGTCTCGCGGCACCGGGATCTTTCGGACGCTTTCGGACCACCAGCGGTGCTCCGCCGTGACGTCCGCGTGCCAGCTCTTGTTGCCTATACGGCGCACGGACGCGTTGGAGAAGTGCACGACTCGCCGGATCTCAGTCCATTCGTTCTTGCCCGTCTCCGGATTGAAGCCAAGAGTCTCGTCGCCGACACGGACCTCATCATGTGTCAGCCAGCCGCGCCGAGTAAGGATCTTCGTGGAAAGTGGGACGCATCCGATTACCTGCATGAGGCCAACACTAGGATGTCCAGCCTTCCAGTTGGAGTCCCACTTGTTGACGATCGTCGGGTTGCCGCCGGACTCCTGGTTCATACGCCTCAGCGTGATCCCCAGGTAGGAGGACGGCTGGTGTAGTTCGCTGAGCGCCTGAAGAACCTGCGGCGTCCAACGCTGGACACCCTTGCCTGCTTTGCCAATGAACTTCAGCAGCCCATTGGCGTCACGCGTGAACCAGCCGCTAACCGAGTCTTTGATGATCTTCTTGAGGTTGCCGATGACCATCTTCGGCAGGCCGATCGCGGCCTTGCCCCAGGAAGTCTTGCTCAGCCACTTCGCGCCGTCCATGAACGGCTTGATCATGTTCCCGAACGACTTCAACGGGTTCTTGAGGAACGACGCCGCCGAGCCGATGATGCCGCCCTTCGCAAGCATCTGCGTCCCTGCGGCCTGATGCAGGGCGAGCGCCCGCGACCGATACTTCGGGTCCGTCGGGATGACGAACTCGGGATACCGCGGGTTGCCCTCGCCCACGATCGCCGTGGGCTGGCTATAGATGCCGGGCTGCGGGCCACGGAGGGTGCCGCCTTGGGCGAGCAAGTCCACCTTGCCGAGCTTTGGCACGCCGGGGATCCACCCGGTGATTTTGCCCCAGACCTTGACGATGCCCTTGTTCCAAACATGATCCAGCACCCAGTTGATGGGGCTCTTAGTCGCGTCCTTGATCTTGTCCCAGGCGGTCTTGATCGCCTTGCGAGCCGAGTCGAAGGCACCAGCGACTTTGCCGACCGCATCCTTGATCGCATTGAACACCGGCCGGATACCGGTCCGCCATGCGACACCGATCGCCGTGCTGATCGCGTTGAACACTGGCTTGATCACCTTGTCGCCCAGCCAGCGTGCCACATCGGCGATGCCGTGGAAGGCCGGCGACAGAGCTTTATGCCACAGCCACCTGCCCGCGTCGCCGACCGTATGGAACGAGCCGCTGATCAGGGCAAAGGCAGGCTTGATGGCGTTCTTGTACAGCCAGCCAGCCACCGCCGAGATCCCGTGGAACGCGGGGACGATCACTTCCTTCCATAGCCAGGTGACGACCGTGGCGATGAGCTGGAACGCCAGATACAGCGGGGTGATCAGAACGGTGAGAACGCCAGCGATGAGGATTCCAGCCACGAGCGCGATGCCCTTGAATGCGGGGAGGATGATGTTCTGCCATAGCCAGACGGCCTTGTCCCCCACCCACTGGATCGCGCCCCAGATCGCCGTGAATGTGGGCAGCAGGACAACCGTCCACGCCGTCATGAAGGCAGTCGAGATCCCGGACCAGACTGCCTTGACGATGTCGCGGAACCACTTGAAATGGTCCCAGGCGTACTTGATGGCCACCACCAGGCCAATCAGGCCGAGGATCAGCCAGCCCAGCGGCGTGATGGACATCGCCAAGCTCAGCAACTTGAAAGCGATGTACGCGCCGTACAGGCCCTGGATCAGCCACGGCAAGTTCTCGGCGACATACACCACGCCATCGGCGAGCGTGCCGAAGACCGTCAGGATCGGCCCAGACAACGGCTGCAACGCGCGGGCTACCTCGAAGAACGCCCGCCCGATCTTGCCGAGGGTCTCCGCGACCAGGGGCCCGTGTTCGGACGAGTAGGACAGGAACCGCTCGAACTCCGGGCTCCCCTTGAGCGACCTTCCCCAATTGGCGAACCGCCCCGTGATCCGCTGCATACGGCCCGAGATCGAGTCCATATGCGGCAGGAAGGCGTCGACGATGCCAACCATGCCCTTGAAGATGTTGCCGAACGCCACGCCCAAGCCGACGATCGCGGGCTTCATCGACGTCGCGAGGTCGGCCTTGAACTCCTTCCACCAGGGCTTCTTGAACCCGGCTGAGGCCCGGTCCTGCAACTCCTTCACGCCATCGGCCGCGGCCAGGACCAGCGGTGTCAGCCCCGGCAGACTGTTCTTGATGCCCTCCAGCGCCCTGGTGAAGATGGGCATCACAGCAGGCTGGAGCGACTTGGACCACTTCGAGAACGCACCCTGCAGATCTATGAAAGCGTCGAAGGTGTCACGCGCCGCTGGCGTCAGCTTCGCCAGCTTCTCCTGGTACTTCTGCTGAGCCAGGGCAGCTTGGTCCACACCCCCGGCGGCCGAGATGGACGCCTGCTCGATCTGCCGCTGAGCACTCGCAATGCTGTCCGCCGCCGACTGCTGCGCAGCGGCCAACTGGTCCTGAGTACGAGCCACCGACCGGGCGCCGTCCTCCTGAACCCGCGTGACGTTCCGCTGAGCCTCGGCCAGCTTCTCCTGGGCGCTCGCGATGTCCCTGGTGTTCTGGATCTGCTGCCTCGCGGCGGCCTGCTGGGCTTTCGCCAACGCGGCCTGCTGGTCCTTCACCGCCTGCTGGGCCGCCGCCAGCCGCTCCTGGGCCGACTTGACCTGGTCGGAGCCCTCGACACCGGCCTTGTCCGACGCCGCCTTCTCGGCCGCCGTCCGCGACGTCTCGAGCCGCTGTTCCTTCAGCCGCTGAACCGCCTGGTCGTAGGCAAGCTGGGCGCGCTGCTGCTGAATGAGCGACGCGTTCGCCCCTGCCGCCTGGACCGCGTCCAGCCGTTTCCGGGCCTCCTGCACCGACAGCACCGCGTCACGCTCGCTCAGCTGCGAATCAGCGAGCCGGTTATTCAAGTCCTCCAGCTGCGCCGCAGCGTCACGGCGGGCCTGGGTCAGATCCTGCTGCGCCTGCCGGGCGGTGTCCTGCGCATCCGCGAGCGACCGCTCGGCCTGCTGCGCCTGCTCATTCGCACTGCGCATTCGGTCTGCGGCCTGCTGATAGGCGTCCGCCAGCGCATGCCGGGCCTGCCGTACCTGCATCGCCGCGTTCCGGTTGGCCTCGGCCGCAGACCGCACAGCGTCCTGCACGCCCTGCTCAGCCTGCGCAATCTGCCTCGCCGCGTTACGGTGAGCCGACGCCAAAGCCTGCTGGGCACCGGCCATCTGCAGGGCGCGAGACGCGCCCTGAGACGCCGCCTGGCCGCCCCGAAGCGACGCGTTGGTGGCCGCGTCCTGGGCCTGCTTCTGTGCCATCAAGACGCCGCCGATGGACACGAACGCTGGCACGGCCACCGCCGCCAAGGCGCCCACACCCACAGTTGCGGCCACAGCGGCCGATGCCACCGCACCCAGGGCTGCAACCAGTGCCGGGATCGCTGGGAGCACGGCGACACTGCCGAGCGCCACTGTCAACTGAAAGACCGCCGAGGTAGCACTACCCGCATCCACGTCGATCCGGGCCCGCCGACCGTCCAAGGCCGACACCATCGCCTGCACCTCGACCAGCCGAGCCACAGCCGCCGCCGCGTCCACCCTTACGGCCACATCCGCGTCCGACGCAGACAGGGCCTGGAGCCGGGCCTGAATACTTTCGATCTTGGCCCGAGCCGTAGCAGAGTCGATGTCGATGCCGATGCGCTGGTCCCGCAGCGCCGTCAACTGGGCTCGAAGGCTCGCAACCTCCGCCTCGGCAGGTGTCGTGTCCGCCCCGATGTTGATGTTCGGCAGTGCCGCCTCAGCTGCCTGCACCGCGGCCCGCAGCCGGGCACCGAAGGACCCGTCGGTTTCCAGGCGGATGCGGTGCGGGTCGGCTGTGAGCCGATTGATCTCCTCTCGCATGGCGGCGAGCTGTGCTCGCGCCGCTGCTGTGTCCGCTCGCAGCGACACATTGGGGTGCGCCGCGCCCAGTCGCCGCAGGCGCTCCTCAATGTCGGTGATCTCCGCCTGCGCGGCGGCCACGTCAACATCGATCCCTATCCGCTTCCCGGACAGAGTTTCCATGCGGGCGCGCAGGCGGGCCAGATCCGCGTCAACACCCGTCTCGTCGAGGCCGACGTTCGCCTTCGGCAGTGACCGGAAAGCGGCCTCCAGGCGGGCCTTCATCGACCGGGCGAAGGCGCCCCCCGTCTCATTACCCTGCCTCGTCGCCGACGGGCGCGCCGCCTGACCGCCGCGGGTAACGCCATCCCGGATGGCATCCCGCAGACTCGCCGTGATGCGGTTGGCGATCTGCTGCCCGATCTCCTCGCCGATACGGAGGCCGATGTCGCCGACCTGCCGCTGCATTGCCGAACCGAAACTCCGGCCCGCCGCCGAGCCAGCGTCCTCGCCGGCCCGGGTCGCGGCAGGCACCAGCCCCGCACGGAGCCGGCCGTATATCCCCTGAGTGTTGGGGATGACGTCGACCTCGACCGAACCGACACTGATCGCCACGGGAGCCTCCTCCCGCGCGTCAGGCCGCGCCCCCATTGATGAGTTCGAAGAGGACGTTCGCGCTCACGTCGCTGAGCTTCGGCTTGGGCTTCGACGGCTTGGCGCCCGGACGGGCAATCGGCTCCGGCGGCTTCGGCCGCTTCGCCTTGCTGTCTGTGTGCGCGCAGATCAGCACGTGCTCGACCCGCGCCAGACGGTCAGCCACCAAGGCGAGGAGTTGCTCCTGCTGCGACCAGCGGCCCTTCTCCGGCTCGCCGCTCTCGGCCTGCTCCGCCAACTCCTCATCGCTCAGTCCATTGCGAAGCGCGGTCATCGTGGCCGATTCGGGAGGAAGGTGCTGGATCAACACCCGCAGCCGGCGCCACGACAGGCGACCGCGGTGCACGTCCAGCAGGTCGACACCCGGGTAGTAGCGGGCGAAGTCGGCCTCTACCGCCTCCGCGTGCTCCTCGAGGACCGAGACGGTCCACTGGACTTTCCCATCGCTTCCCCAGACTCTCGCACGACCGCCTCGGCGAAGTTGCCGATGCCTTCGGCTGTCGGGTCGAGCTCCTCGTACAGCTCGTAGTCGTCCTCGTGAAGAACGAAGGCGAAGAAGCCGTCGAAGTCTCCGTGGTTCAGGGCTCGCAGGGCGGATGACCGCCAGCGAGTGTTCGGCACCGCCCGCACGTCCTTGGTGACGCCGTCGTATCCGGCAAGCGGCACGGTCACGTACTCGTCGCCGTCCGCCTCCAGCTCCTGGGCGACGGCCTCCTTTGCGGCGTCGAGGGCGGTTTTGGTTGTGGGCATGGCACGGGCCTCTCTATCTCACGGCGCGGGCGGTCAGGGAGGTGGTGGGTGGGTCGGGCCCGCGCCAGGGCGACCCACCCACCAGTCATCGGGGGCTCAGGAGCCCGTGTACACCGGCGTCGCCGGGACACTGTCCGTGTGGTACACCGTGTTGCCCGCGGCGTCCGGGTAGGCCGTGATCGTGATCTCGTAGCCCGACATCTCGTCCTGTTTGAACGTGACATCGCTGCGGTCGGAGATCTCTCCCGCCGGGACGTAGAAGCCGCGGGCCGAGTCGCCGTCGAACACTGCGAACCACCATGCGCGCCTGTCGACGCTCGGGCTGGCAGTCTCTGCGAAGCTCGTGAGCCCCGAGGACGGGGTCAGGTCGGCAGCCGGGATACGGAACATCACCGACTGGACAGCCACGCGGGCCGTCTCCCACAGGGTCACCTTGAACGTGCGGATCGACTTGGTGATCGTCGTGCGAAGCGGCGACGTGAGGCCCCAAGGGGTGAACTCTTGGGAATCCTCGTCGAAGCCGAACACGAGCCCGTCATCCGAGACGGCGCCCAACGGCTCCCACGGCGAAACAGGCTGAGCCAGCGGCGACGACGGAGCCGTCGTACCGACGTCCGACACCCATCCCCCTCCGTTGCTCCCGATCACCGTCAAATCGGCGGCTCGAGTGATGTTGACCATTGGGTCTCCAGACATGCGAAGACCCCGCCAACAACGACGGGGTCGGAATACAGGGTCCGGCGCGGGCCCAGCCGGTCAGGAGACCGGGTGAAAGAAGATCTCGTAGGTGGCCCCGCAGCGGCGGAGCCCCGTGTTCTCGTAAGGGCGCCACGAAGGCGCCGACACCGTCGACACTCGGCCGAAGACCGCAGCCGCGGTCTTCGTCCCTGGCAGCCTCATCACCAATGCGTCACGGGTCTCGCGGGCAAGCAGGGAAGCCCCACCGCGGGTCGCCGCATAGACGTCCACGTCCACCAGCGCCCGGTCGAGGCGGAAGCTGTCATCCGAGCCACCAACCCGTTGCACCTGCCCCACAGGCAGAACATCGAGCAGATTGGCCGGCAGCTCTGCCGTGAAGTGCGCATCGACCCGGCTGTCGAGCCACGCTATGAGCTCGACCTCCACGTCGGGCCAGATCATCAACCACCCCCGGCCTGCGCCGCCCGCAGCATCACATGGTGGGCAGGGACGCGTTCGGTGCCGTACTCCACCCAGCGGGCGTAGTAGGCGGTGTTCGTCACGTATGCCACCGCGCGGTCACGGCGTCGGCCGCCGCGCCTCGTTGACGTCACCACTACCGATGCCCTGTACAGGCCCGGGTGCGGGTCCCCAGGGGGTACGCCGACCGGGGCCGTGGCCTCGGCCGCAGCCTTGATGAGCTCGCCCCGACGCACCATCTCCGCCTCGATCATCTCCGAGCAGAGCAGTGCGCCGATCCCTCGACGGGATCCCCGGAATCGTGCCGCCATGGGCCACCTCCAAGCGTCAGCCGGTGACGCGCTCCAGAGCGGCAACCACCGGACCGCTGGATCCCGTGAAAGGCGACCGGAAGACCCCGGCCTGGCCGTCAACCTCGTAGAGGATGCCAGCGACCCGCACCTTGTCCGTTGGTCTCAGATCGGTGCCAGCGGGAGCGTAGAGCGTCAGCCCGATGATGACCGTGTCTCTAGCCTGGGTCTGCTCGTTCCCTCCTGCCGCGTTGCCGTCCCTGGGGGCGACGCCGCAGCCGGGCACAGGAATCTCCTCGGAAGGACCGGGGATTCCCGCCCCGTACTCGTCGTACCCAGCTGCCGCGCCGGGTCGGACGATAGTGACGGTTTCACCGTGAGGCAGTGCGCGCACCGCACACCTCCTCCACCGCGTCGCACCAAGCGTTCAAGTCTTCCGTGGGGTCCAGTGCCTTCGACCGGGCCTTGGCTCGCCGTGATGCCGCCCGGTATGCGGCGGGATCGTCGAGCGCCTCGATCGCCTTCTGCCAGGCGTCGACGGTGTTCCGGTCCTGGAAGATGCCCGCAGGTCCGAGGGACTCGGTGAGTCCGTCGGTGGGGTGGGCTAGCACTGGGATCCCGCTGGCCATAGCCTCGACGCCGACGCGTCCCCACGACTCGTAGTCGGAGGGCATGAGCAGGAGTCTGGTGCGGGCATACACCTCGTCGCGCATCCTGCGCCCGTCCATGTGGTCGAGCACGAGCACGTTCGGTAGATCAGGAGGTTGCTGCTCGCCGTAGCCGCCGCGGACCGCGAGGAACTTACTGTCAGGCATGCGCTCCGCGAGCTCGGCCAGGACGCCGACGCCCTTGGTGACGGTGCAGTTGATCAAGGTGATGCAGTCTCCCGGCCGCGTCCTGTACTCATGCGGGTGCACCGGAGGTCGCACCACCAGCATCCGGCCCGGGCGTCGCGGCTGGCCGTCGAAGTGCCGCTCGGCCTCCGCGCGCATCCATTCGGAGTTCACGACGACCAGCGCCGTCGAGCCCGTGGTCATCGGCTCCCACGTCAGGTCGAACGTGTTGTGGCCCACGACAACCATGGGCACGCCGTGACCCCGGGCCAGACACGCGGTGAGGGGCACATTCTCCAGGTGGCTGACCAGTACATCGGCGCGGGCGGCCGCTGAAGCGAAGCTGCCACCCAGACTGTGCGGGACCACGCGGACGCCGTCCACCTCATACGGGTCCCGCCTAGTGGCCCACTGCGATAGCCACACCTCGGCAGCATGCCCGCGGCGAACCAGGGCGCGTAGCATCTCATGCAGCGCCCACTCCGCCCCCGCATTGTGATCAGGCGGGTAAGCGTGGACACGGGCAACCACCCTCAGCGGGCGCGTCACCGGAACCTCACCATCGACATGCCGGCCCTCGGTCGGTAACCGGCGTCCTTGAGTTCCTGTCGGTCCTCGTCGGTCATGATGACCGCGGTCCCCGCCCCGGAGCCATCGGTGCGGTAGCTGTAAGGGCCGATCGTCTCCCCCGTCACCCCGCCGGCCAGTGTCGGCGCTGTCAGCGTGCGCAGGGCCATGCGGGCCACGACAGCGACAACCGCGTCGGGGATCTGAGCGTCGCCGTGGCTGTAGACCACCCGGTATGTTCCCGGGTATGCCTCGACGTCGTCCTCGTACCAGCGTTCCGGGAGGTTGATGACCGGGCTGTCCACGCAGACACGGATGATGTCCAGGCCATCCCACTCCCAACCCACCACCGGCAGATCCGGGGCCCCGCCCGCACCGATCGCGACCACCGAGGCCACGGCGAGGACGGGACGCTGCGGCAGCCTGATCTCGCCCTGCTGGGCGCGCACGACCACGGTCTCGTTGTCGGTGCGGGTGAATGTCTGCCGCGTGTATGAGCGGACCTTCGCCGAGGCGTCGTTCAGAAGGGCCTGCGCCCGCGCCTCCTCGGCAGGCGTGAGCGGCCTGCCCAGACGGTCTGAGAGGTCGGTTGTACTAGCGAGGGAGGGTTCCACGCCTCGCCACCCCCTCCATGGCCGACACCCACAGGTCGAGCTCTGCCGCAGGATCCAACCCGGCCGCCCGAGCTGCTGCTGCCTTGGACGCCTGCGGGTAGATCTTCGGGGAGAACAGGCGCTTCACCGCCGCCTCCCATGCGTCCGTGTCGTCGCGGTCGGCAAACATCCCGGCCTCACCCAGGGACTCCATGAGGCCCGGCGTCGGGTGAGCGACAACGGGAATGCCAGAGCACATGGCCTCGACAGCAACTCGCCCATAGGACTCGTACACCGACGGCGCGAGCAGCACCTTCGTGCGCGCGTACACGTCCTTGGCCATGCGGTCTCCGGGCGTGTGCGGCACGATCTCCACGTTCGGCAGGTCATCGCGGACGATCTGCCGCCCGTAGCCGCCGATCACGCCAAGGAACTTTCGCTTCGGCATGCGCTCGGCCAGCGCATAGAAGACCCTGGCGCCCTTCTCTTCCGTGAGGTTGACCAGGGTGATGCGGTCACCCGGAGTTGCCTGATAGTCCTCGACAGCGACCGGCGGATGCACGGTGATGCCCCACGGCATGGGGCGGTCGCCGCGCTGGATTCGCCACCAGGCTTCCGCGTCCGCCTTCATCCACGCCGTGTTGTAGACGACCAGCGACGGGGAGCCCTTCACCAGCCACGACTTGGATTTCTCGAACGTGTTGTGCAGTAGGTGCACCACTGGGATCCGGTTGAGCTCCCCAAGCACCGACGCCCGCGCCGTGTTCTCCAGATGCGTCACGACGGCATCCGCTCGAACATCGCCGTGCATCCACCGCGACGGATCCGCCTTGCCTCTGTACGGGTGCACGGCCACGCCGTCGATCTCGTAACCAGCATCCGCAGACCGCGGATCCGACAGCAGCACATCCACCTTGTGCCCGCGCGCCGCCAGCTTGCGCAGCAGACTGTGCGCCGCCCACTCCGCGCCCGCATTGTGGGCGGGCGGATAGGCGTGCAGCATCGCCAAAACCCGCAACGGGAACTCCGATCTCCCGGCGGCCGACAGCCGCGGACGACTGCCGGCCGCACGCGGTCAGGACGCGGCCGTGGTCGCCTGGACGACGCCGAACGGGGACCGGGTCGCCGAGTTGGTGTTCAGGCGCGTCGCCGGGTTGGCCGTCGCGAACGCCACCCGCATCACCACGCGCATGGCAACGGAGTCCTGCTGCATCAGGTTGAGGATGACCTTGCCGTCGTCGTCGGAGATGACGCCCTCGGTGAACAGCTTGAACGAGATGTCCTGGCGCATGCCGACGATCGCCTTGCGCCAGTCGCCCATAAGCAGCTCCGCCTCCGAGGTGTCCCAGGCGCCGTTGGTGAGCTCCGACATCGGGTAGCCGTACAGGGTGCCGCCCGGGGTGCCCTGCAGGTTCGGCTGGTAGATCGGCACACCCTGGGCGGAGCGGATGCCGTTCAGCTTCCACGTGAGCCCCGGTCGGGACATGAACCCGTTGACGGCGAATCCGTCCGCGGCAACCTTCTCGGCGACCACCGAAACGTCCTGGGCGAAGTCCTCACCGGTGCCCGCAATGGTGACGTTGCCTGCGGCGACCGCCGACTGGTACACGGCGGTCGGCCAGGTGGACGGCTTGTTCGTGCCGAACAGGCCGGCCCCGTCGAGCAGCGCCCCCAGGGCCTCGACGAGGCGCGGGCGGACCTGATCCCAGATCGGCATCTGGGCGTCGTCGAGGTACGCCTCGGGGATCGGGACGATCGACGCCATCTCCTCAACGATGAGATCGACGTTCTTCCAGTCCTGCGCCGTGGTCTGCTTCAGGCCGGTGTCGCCGCCGACGAAGTAGGCGAGCGGCAGTACGTCCAGGACGGGCTGGCGCTGCGTCTTCGTTGACATCGGCACCTGTGCGGCGCGCTGCAGGAGCGCGGAAGCCGCAGGCATCTCCTCGATGATCTGTGCCGAGACCGGCGTCGGGACGAGCGGGTCGTTGCTGGCGTCCCGGGAGATCAGAGAGTTGTAGACGGCCACGGGGTCTCCTTTCGAAAGAGCAGCGACCCCGGCCCCGTGACATGGGAAATTCCGGTGCTGCGAATGTCAGATCAGGTGGTTCGGCCCGCCATGCGGCGGATCCAGTCGTCCGCCGTCGCAGGCGCCCCGGATGAGGGGGCTGCCCCGGGGGTGAGGGATTCGACCGGCCTCTGCGAAGCGGGGGCCGGGGACGGTGCGGTTGCCTTGAGGCGCCCAGCGAGCGCCTCGGCGCGCGCGTTGATCTCCTCGTCCGTCCCGGAACCCAGCAGCTCGATCAGATCCGGCGGGATGTTGTGCGTCGCCGCCGCCATCAACCGAGCGTTCGCCGACTGCAGGTCCGCGAGCTGCCCCTCCAGGCCAGTCGCCCTCTCGGTCGCCCGCTGGATCTCAGACTTCTGCGTGTCCTCGTGCTCGCGATACTTCTCGGCGGCCTGCCGCAGCTGATCAATCTCGTCCTTGGACTTGAAGCCGAGGGCGGCCAGGTGCTGCCGCTCGTGCTGCCGGGACAGGCTCTTCCACTTCGTGGCTTCGGCCTCCCAGTCCGTCTCCGGCTGCGACTCGTTCACGGGCTGCGCGGCAGCAGCCTGCTGCTGGCCAAGTGCGATCGAGGCAGGGGCCTGCGCCGGGATCTGCCCGGCGGCTACGACTTCGGCGGGTGTGGGGACAGCCTGCGTGCCGCTGGCGGTCTCCGGGGTGTCGTCGGGCATCGGTAGGGCTCCCATGTCGGGTGCGGCGCCGTGTCGGTGCGCGCAGTGGAGAAGCGGGAAGGCGCCTGCCATGTCGGCTGACGCCTCAAGGAAGGCAGCGCAGAGGCGCTGCAGGAATCGGGGTCAGGTGCGGTCGGGCGCTCTGTAGGCGGCCCGCCCGTCTGACTCCCACCAGCTACGGAAGGCGTTGACGGCATGCCTGCCTCCGCGGCCTCGCGTCTCCCGCAGCCAGTCGTCGTAGAGCTTCTCGGCGATGCCGATGAAGGGCTCGTTCATGGTGAACGCCGGCCATGCCTGACAGGCGCAATGGTCGTGGTAACGGTTGCCGTCCTGCCTGGGATCGCCAGCCGTCTGCGCCGACTTGTAGACAGGCCCGCGGGAGGCGAGCATGGCGCACCAGGCACACGGATCGTTGTCGGTGACCCGCGACCATCCGGTAGCCATCTCGTCGGCCGCAATGGACTGCTTCATCACTGATCGGCCGCCCTCAAGCGCCAGATACTGCGTGGAGCCCACCATCCGCACGGCCGCGGCATCCATGGCCTGCTGAGGCGTCTTCCCGGCAGCGATGGCTTTCTTGAACTCCACCGGCCCCGTCACGTCCAGAGACGCCTCAAGCCGGTCGATGGCCAGCTGTAGCGGGCCATGCGGATCGAAACCGCCATCCGGTACCCCGGCAGAACGCCGGGCGTCCATGTAGGCAGCGCGGGCCAGCGTCGCCGACTGCTCGCGAGCTTGCTGCACGATCGGCATCAGCGCTGAGCGCACCGCCGGCCACGACGCATCCACCTTCGCCGGGTTCATCAGCTCTCGCCACACCTGCAGGATCTGCCGGGCCATCTGTGCCGCCAACAGGGCCTGAACCCGCCGGAACCGTTGTGCCTGCTCGGCCAGCCCCGCCACGGTCAGGCCGCCGTAGCAGGCACCTCAGCGGGCGTCTGCGAGCCTGCCGGGGGCTGCATCTGCTTCTCGATGATTCCGTTCAGCCGGTTCATCGCGTCACCTTCGGATGCGGCCTTCTTCCACCGCTCCACATCGGTCTGTGTCACCCCGGGCACCCGCTCCCACAGTTCCTGCGGGGGCACGCCGAGCATGGTGACGAGCTTGCCGAGCGCGTCCACGGTCTGCGCCAGCGAACGGGCGGAGGTGTCCCGCCACACCACCTGGGCAGCGGTATCCTCCCAGGCCACCGAATCCCCGGAAGCCAGCCCGACCAGGCGCAGCATCTGCTCGTGCCCTTCGCCGCACAGCGACTCGTGCTCGTCGACGTTACGGTCCAAGCCGTCCCGTGCGGCTGCCAAAGCCTCCGCCGACAGGTTCACCATCTGCCCGAGCAGGTGGTACGGCGGAACCTGAGAGATGGTGGCAATGTTCCGCACCGTCGACTCCCGCGAGTCCAGGTAGCCCTTGAGATCAGTCGCCCCGAACTCGCCAAACTTGGTGTCCGCATCCTCGGCGACGAACAAGCCATCCACCCGGGACCGGAACGGCTCGATCGGGTTGCCCTGCTCGTCGAGCGGAGGCGCCATGCCTGTCACCCACCGCTGCCGGAACGCCGCATACTGCTGAGCCATGAGCAGGCCGAACGTGGTCATGTTCAGCTGATCCTGGATTTCGATCAGCGGCTCGACCTCGCCGATGACGCCGTCACCGTCGAGATCCTCCAAGTTGATGTAGCGCACCACAGGGCAGACACCCATGTTGTGCCGCATCAGCCATTGTTCTCCGTCGGGAGCCAGCTGGGACCCGTCCACTTTGCCCGCCAGCATGTATCGGGCCTGGTCGTCATAGACCCGGACCACGCGGCGTTTTCCGCCCCGGGTGTTCTCCACGCGGTCCTCGACCGCGAAGATCGGCCACTCGTCGTTCACCGGATCCGCATAGAGGGCCGTCATCCGCCGCGGAGAGAAGGGGGTAATGACCGGCACCGGCTTCCCCGGCATGACCACCGCATAGGCGGCCCCGTAGGTCAACACCGAACGATGAATGCCGTGCTGGCGGGCGTCCATCCGGTTCGCCTGCCACACCTGCCACGGTGCCGCGTTCTCATCCGAGCCTGCGGGCCGGTACCCGTCCACGTACATGTTCTGCGCCACGACCTTGACCACCAGCGGCAAGATGTTCACCCTGGCCCGCTCGATCAGCCACCGGTACTCCGCCCGGGCGCCCCGCGGCACGTACACCGAGTCGTGCTTGCCGCACATGTACCGCTGGATCCTGTCCAACCGATCCTGCTCGCCCTTACGCAGCTCCAGTAGGTGGCGAGCCGTCGATACCGCCTCATCCTGACCCATCAGTGCCATGCCGGGGCCACCCCCTCGCTAAGCGAACCCGTATACGCGCCCCGTGCGCTGCTTCTTCTTCTGCCGCTTCACCCAGTCCGGCGACGCCAGCAGGGCCCGCCGCGCCATGTCCGCCAGCTGCATCGCCGCGAAGCCGTCCACCTTCTTCGGGGATTCCCGGGACTCCTTACCGAAGGAGACTCCCCACCGGTTCGGCCGACGTCGGGCGTTCCCGACGTGCCGGTTCAGCGTCTTGTGGTCCGTGTGGAGGATCTTCGCGTCGTCGATCGCCTGCACCAGCGCCTCGGTCGCCTTCGTCAACTCCTGCTGGTGGCCGCGCATGTCGTAGCCGATCACCGACTTCGGAGAGGACTTCACCAGCAGTTCGTCCCGGTAGGTCTCGCCCCACTCGTCGATGTACGACTCCCACAGCTTCACGTCGGCGAAGAACGCACGCACCTGATACGTGCCGAAGGCGTGAGCCACCAGGTCGGACACCTGCTTGCGGTCGACCTCCCACCCCTTCGCCTGAGGTCCGTCTGGGCGCTCCCAGATGCCCACGGGCTGCACCAGCCGGTCCGAGATCCGCATCGCGATCAGCGCAGTCGCGTCGTCTGACTTACCGCCGTCGAATCCGAGGACGATCTCGTCGCCGTCCTGCAGCCGCAAGTCCGATGCGCACAGTGCCCACTTGCCGGGGTCCAGCAGAGCATCCTCCGCAGCGACAGGCTGGTTCAGCCAGTAGCGGCGCGAGTCCGACGGCGCCGACTGCGGGTCCCAGATCTCGGCGATGACGCCGTCCAGGTCCATCCACGCCGCCGCCGGCCCGTAAGCCTCCTTCAGCCCGGCGAGCAGGGCGCCCCGGTCCGCAAGGTCCGTGCCGTCCCTCGCCTGTCGGTGATCGAAGAGCAGACCCGCAGCGTCGGCATCACGGATCCGGCCCTCCCGGATGGCCTTGTAGTAGGTGTGCGTCGCCTCCGCCACCGAGTCCTGGCCCGGCTCGTACATCGTCGACGTCTCAAGGCACCACGGCTCGGCTTCCTTGCGCTTGCGCAGGTTGCGGCGGACCGTGCCGTGCATGCGCCGCAGCTCTGGCAGCACGTACAGGTGGGTTTCGTCGAAGACTGCGAAGGTCTCCTTGCCGCCGTCCTTCGCCGCCGAGGACGCCGTCGACGGTGTGATCTCGCCGCGCTGGTGGTGCAGGATGATCCGGCTCGACGACTGTGCCGACTTGCCGATGTCGATGCCCGGGAACTCGTCGTCGTGGTTCTCGATCAGGTACTCGAGCATCGTCGACACGTTGTCGTAGGTGTTGCCGGACTGGCCTTCCTCTGTCGCCAGGCAGCGGATGAACGGCGACTTCACGGGTCGGCCGACCGGTTCCCCCTTGGCGTCCCAGCCGTCGAACCGCACCGGGAACAGGGCCTCCGCGCAGACGAGCATGCCAGCGATCTCAGACTTGGCGCGGCCCTTCGCCCGGGACAGGAATGCTCTGCGGTAGACGCGCCGCCCCGTCTCAGGGTCGAGACGGTAGGCCTTGACGATGAACGCGTAGAACTCATCGTCCAGTTCGATCGGCTCGCCGACAACGTCGCCAGGGCCGTGGCAGAGGTAGGCCTCGATGTGCTCCACGATCTGCGGACCCAGTGACGGAAAAGGCTGCTCGGGCGTGCCGCCATTCCAAGGCACGGCACCTCCTAGACCGCCGGGTCATCCACGATCCGCAGGTTCTTCCGCCGATCCGACGTAGACCGCGACGTCCCCGCCGGGGCTGGCTTGTCCGCCGGGGTGTCGATCTGCAGCTTCAGCCGCATCCGGTCCTCCGGCGTCGCCCCGTACTTCGCCGCCCTCAGACGGACCTCGGAGGCGAATTCCCAGCGCCCCTTCGTCCACATCACGTGATGGAGCAGGGCCGTGTCCAACAGGAAATCCCAGTCGGTGTCGATGAAGACCTGGGCCTGCGCCGAGCGCCGCCATGTCTCCCACCACTGCACCGTCCTCGGATGCCACGACTCCTGATCCGGCAGAACGCCCTCGGGCAGCTCCGGTCCGCGGACTTCGTCGTCGTCCTGGACCCGGTTCAGCTCGGCATCCCGAGCCTTCGCGTCACGTGCACGGGAGCGAGTCGCCTTCGGTGCCATGCCTCGGCCGGCCATGAGCGCCCCCCCCTCACAGCAGGTCGGCGATCACCCTCGAAAGATCCGTCAGCGTCGACGGGGCGTTCTCGAACGGTTCGCGGGTGACGGTGATGTAGCGGCCACGGTCGTAGACCTCAACGGATGCTTCCCCGTGTCGCATTCGGCGGCCCCGCCCGACAGATCCGAAGCCCCAGATGTGCAGTCCCGTTCCGGACGGAGAGACCTCAATGTACGTCGCAGGCACGCTGTCCACGATCCTGCGCGCCCACGGCCGCAACTCGCCTTCCAGCAGAGCGTGGTCGAGGTCGATGCACACCAGGCGGTCCACGGAGCTCAACACGAACCCGAGACCCACCCCGGCCGTCGAGCGGGTCGCGGCGCTGTAGCTGGCCCACGTCTCCGGATCCGTCGACGAGGCGGGCCGCACCTTCAGCCCTGTCACAGACAGCGGGACCTTGCGATTCGCCCGGCGAACCCACTGCCGTCGGCGCGTCATCGCTGACGGAACAGGATCGACCTGCTTACGCGCGGCCCGGTGGGCAGCCATGCGACAGCGGCCGGAGCAGAAGCGGGCGTTGTGAGCATGCCGGGCGCTCAGCGGCTCCCGGCACTTCTCGCAGCGCTTCGTTTTCATGCAACCAGGATACCGTGCTGCGTGACGGCAATATGCATTCTGACCTGCACTGATACTGTCTCGTGACGCAAGCGCAGTCACCGAGACGACTGACGCCGGAGGCCGCCCATAAGGCATCCCCGCAGGTCAGAGCTTGATCATCAGATTCCCAGAGTCACGCGCTCCGCGACAAGCTAACGTGCCCGATCCTCAAGATTGTTTGGATCTTGGGGGTGCCCCCGGGTGATCTTGAAGCCTTGATCCACAGCTCCAGCCCGGTCAGCCGATCAAGCCTGGGTGATCCTCGGCGGGCCGGCGCCTCGGGGGCTTGGCGTGGGCCACGGCGGATGCTTCGGCTCCGGTCTTGCGGTTGTGGTGCCACTCGCACAGCGACCACAGGTTCGAGTCACTGTGACAGTCCACGTCCTGGGCGGCGCCCACCTTGTGGTCGACCTGGTTGGCCGGCTCACCGCACAGCCCGCCCGTGGCGACAGGCCACTGGCACACCCACCCGTCGCGCCGAAGGATGCGCTGCCGGATGCGTGCCCAGCCCTTGGGGAGTGGTGCCGAGCGCCGGCCCTGACTTGGCATCAGCCGCCGCCCTTGTCCTTGCCGCCGCGCAGAAGCTTGGCGTGCTCGGCCGGGTACATGCCGGTGGCTCGCTTGTGGAGCAGGTTGCAGTAGCCCTCAGCCTTGCCTGGCATGTGGCGCTCCAGCTCGGCCACGCAGCGGTCGAAGTCCCCCGCTGTGCCCCACGCGATTCGCTGACCGCCGGCGCCCGTGGTCCAGTACCGGTGCAGTCGCTCGGTGGCGGCCACGTCTGAGGGGGTGGCTTCTTGCCCTCCGGCCATGCGGTTCACGTCCCTTCGGCTGGGTCTCCAGGTAGCTCGTCGAGGCGTTGGATACTGCGCACTCGGGCGCGAGGAACGGCGAGCGCTAGGCCGCGACCGTCGCTGAAGGTGGCCCAGTCGGCGCCGAGATCGAGGGTGAGTTCGGGGTCTTCGATGAAGACGTCTCCGGCGCCGTCGATGGACACGACGTAGCGGATCATGCGGGTTCGACCAGTAGCCAGGCGACAGTGGACGTGTCGCTGCCGCTGGAACTGGTAATCGTGAACGAGGTTCCGGCGGTGCGGGCGGACACGCGCAGGAACCCTGCGGTGCCGCCGAGCGCCTGGTTAGTGAGGAAGATCCTGCTGTTGGCGGTGACCGCCGTGGTCGAGACGGTCGCTGTCCCCGCAGTGAGCGCCACCGTGCCCATCTTCGCGTTCGAGCCTTCGGCGACCATCAGCCCGCGTCCTGCTGTGGCGATGCGGAGGTCGGCGGTGGTGAGCGACAGCTGGTTGGCGGCAGTGCGGCTGAGGATGACTTCGCGTGCGGCTGTCCCGGAGCCCATTTCGATCTGGCCGCTGGCGAGGAATCTGCCCCGGTCGAAGGCGTCACCGGAGACGAAGACGCCGAGGCCGACGCTGGTGGTGGCGGCGAGACTGGAGTTGATGCCCCCGGTCATGGTGCCGCCCGCGGTGGGCAGGACCCCGGTGGTGGGGTGAACGTGTCCGGCGTCGGCGGCTTTCCCGGTCGAGCCGGCGGCTTGGGTGCCAAGGGCCGCGATGTCGGCAGCTGTGCCGTCGAGCTGCACCACGCCCGCCGTCGAGGTGCTCGCCGTGGGCAGGGCAGGGGTTCCGTGTGTGTGGTCGCCGCGGGAGTAGGTGGTGGCGGCGCCTGCGTTGGAGGTGGCGCCGAAGCTGGTCTGCGCGGTGACGGTACTGGCGGCCGTGGGTCCTGCCGCTGGGGTCTGCCAGGTTGCGGCGGTCCCGGAGGTGGCCGTGGGAACCTGGCCAGCACTGGGGGTGCCGTTCACAGCGACCCCGTTGACCTTGGCTACGGTCGGGTTGGGGTAGGTGCCGCTGAGGTCTCCCCCGGCCGGATCTCCGGTGCCGATGGCGCCGAGGTCGGCCGCGGTGATGGTGACGTCGCCGCGATCGCCGTTGACGGAGGTGACCGCACCTTCAGCGACCTGAATGACGCGCGGGGGCTGGGTGCCGTTGGGGGTGACGGTGATGTTCACTGGGTCACCTCCGGGGCGAGGAGGGCACGGCCTTCGAGGAGCCGCATGACGGTGGTTCCGTCGGTGACTTCAAGATCCCACCTGCCGGAGCGGGTGAGGGTGGCTGTGACGGTTGCTGGAACCAGCACGGTGATCGCGGCGCCGGTGATGGTGAGGTACGGGGTGAGGTCGAGCAGCAGCTCGGCGTCGGGGGCCGCCAGTACGCGGATCTGCGCGCGGGCTGTCCACCCAGTCCAGTCGATCGCGCTGCCGTCGTCGTTCTTGGTCGTGTACGTCTCGGCGAAGGTGGCGCCTTGCTCGATCTGGAGGTCCCACGCGCCAGCGGTCACTGTGGCCTCCTTCCGTCAGGCGACCATGGCCCGCTGGATTCCCTGCTCCAAGCTCACACGGGGCGTGTAGAAGGCGAGCATCCGGCTCGGATCGCACACGCGGTGGTGGACGCCTTGGGGCGCCGCCGCGAGGTGCTTGAGCTGTGGCCGGTAGCCCGCCGCCTCGGTGACGAGCCCGGCGAGCTGGTCGAACGAGGTGGCTCGGCCGGTGCCGAGGTTGACGGGCCCCGTGACGTCCTGGTCTACGGCGGCGAGGGTGGCGCCGATCAGGTCGCTGATGTGGATCCAGTCGCGGGTGGAGTCGCCGGAGCCCCACACCTCGAACGGGTCCTGCCGCTCGCGCGCCCGCCGAATGAACGCCGGGAACGGGTACGCCTCGTCCTGGTCCTCGCCATAGCCGGAGAACGGCCGCAGCACGGTCATGCGCGTGCCTTCGGCCGCCGCGTACTGGCAGAGCTGTTCGCCAGCGAGCTTGGCCAGCCCGTAGCTGGCGTCGGGGCGACCTGGCTGCTCGTAGTCGATGTCGTCCTCGCAGAGCCGCCGCACCTCGCCCGGCTGCTGGAGGGCGACCGGGTACGCCGCCGAGCTTGAGAAGTACCCGGCCCGCGGGGTGCGGGTGCGGACGAGCCACCGCATGTACCAGGAGTCGAGCGCCAAGTTGGTGGCCACGCCGAGCGGGCTGCCGTCGATGCTGGCCCGGCCGCCGACGACCGCTGCACAGTGGATGGCCAGGTCGTAGCGGGTGTCGTCGCTGCGGAACAGGTCGAGGGCGTCTTGCCCGTCGGCCAGGTCGCAGGTGGTGACATCGTCGCCTCGCGCGTCGAACGCCCGGTGCAGGTGGCGGCCGACGAAACCCGCGCTACCAGTGAGGAGGACGCGCATGTGGACCTCCTCAGCGGTGGGTCTTGAAGTAGAAGGTGCGCTTACCGAAGCAGACGCCGATCTCCCACTTGTCGCCGTCTCGGTGGATGTGGATGGGCGTGAAGTGGAGCTGCCAGAAGAACCTGCCGCGCCAGAAGGTGCGGTAGCCGCGCGGCTGGACATGTCCGGCGTAGAGGGCCTTCCACTCCCACGCCTTCTCGCCTCGCCAGATGGTCTTGAGGTAGCGGGTGCTGTCGGCCGTGGTGCTCACGCTGCCTCCTCGACGAGCTTCCGCAGCTTCTTCAGGTCGGCTTCGAGTCCGCCGCCATCCCGGTACTCGCAGTAGGCAGCCGAGTCGGCGGACACCTGCTCGCTGCTGTTGGCCTCCTCGTAACCCTGATCTACCTCCGCCTTCCCTGCCGCAGGGTGAAGGTGCTCGATGACCATGTCGTCGAGGTAGGTGATGCGCTGCATCCCTTTCCCCCAATCGAGCCAGCAGAGGTCCAAGCAGAGATGCACGAGCTGCGGAGGCGCGAAATAACCCAGCGTCATGACGATGTCCGACGTCACGGCCACGGCGGTCGGCATCCGCTCCCCCATGAGCAGGTCGTTGCCGTACACGATGCCGGGACCGCCGGACAGGCACTCGCGGATGCGGGAGTCCCACGGCCGGTCTGCGGGCCGGGGCCGGTGGTCGTCACCGAAGAACGCCAGGAACCGGTAGCTCTTGGCCGCCTTGACGGCCTGCTGGTTGAGGGTGCCGCAGAGGCGCCGGCGCTTCCCGAACACGAACCGCACCCGCGGGTCGGCCTTGACGGCCGCGGCGTGGTTCTTGTACGCGGCCAGCTCCGGGTCATCCGTGTCCACGCAGAACAGCAGGTCCGCGGTGGCCCCGGTGTCGTTCCACGCCTGCATGATGGCGGGCACGGCCTGGGGCCGGCCGCGGGTGGGGATGATGACGAGCAGGTCTTCGGCCATGGCGCGGGCCTCCTCCGGTGGTGCTGGTGTGGGGCCCGCTGCTCGGCCGCGGTCCTCCGGGCAGCGGGTGCGTGGTGGTCCGCCCGGCCGTGACGAGTCGGCCGGACAGACGAGGGGGACGCCGAGCGGATCAGGGGGGTGCTGGCGTCCCGTGCCTGCTCCCGCTGGGCAGGCGCGTGTTCCTCGCGGGTGGGAGCGTCCACCACCCAGCGCGCTCGACCGCCCGCGAGGAGTCGTTAGGCGGCTCGGGTGCCGCGCTGTGGTGTGGCCTTGTACCTGGCGGCCCGCTCTTGGATCTCGGGGAGCGCGTACATGGTCTTGTACTCGTGCCCGTTGCCGGTGAGCCGGTTTTCCCCCGAGAAGCGCCGGATCTTGCCTCGTGACGCCCACTGGCGGATCACCTGCTGGGGAACGCCGGTCGCATCTTCGGCTTCATGGGCGAAGACGAGATCTTCGGGGTGAAGTTCGACGAGGCGCATGTGTCCACCTCCGGGAAAGCAGAGAGCCCCCGGCCGGAAGCTGGGGGCTCAAAGGTCTGCGGACACACTTGTGTTCCGATGAGGGCACTGTGACATATTTCGATCACGCCTGCAACTATTGGGTGATCAGGCGGCGTTCCGGACGGCCAGGGGGAGCTCCAGCACTTCGACCCGTCCGTACTGGGCGCCGCACGAGCAGCGTGCCCCGGGTGTGGAGATCGTGACCCGGAGGGTTCCGCCGCAGGAGCAGGCGACGGTGATGCGCCGCTCTAGCCGCTCGCCTGTCACCTGGCGGCGGCACGCCCGCGCCATCTGCCCAACCTCGGCCGCGAACTCGGAGAACGCGGGATGCTCGGTGGCCGCCCATTCGAGGTTGGCACGCAGGGCTTTCACAACCTGGTCGAGTTGCTGCTGCAGGCCGCCTTTCCAGCGCGGGTGCCGCCAGCCAAGTGTGTCGTGCCAGTCGACAAGCCAGGTCTGCAGCACGGTGACGACTCCCCCGCGGGCGGAGAGGTTGAGGGGTTCGAGCCTGAGCGGGAGGGGCGCTGTGCGGCTACCGGATACGCGGCCTTCCCCTGTGCCGGCGCCTGGCGTGAGGACGCGTGTGAGTGCCGCGTACAGTCCGGTCTCGCCGGCCAGGGCCTCGAGGTGTTCGTCGGTGCGGTTCTGGCAGATGCGGCAGGCTATTCGCCCAAGTTCGTCGTGGCGGAGTTCGCGGCTACAGGCTGCACAGGTGGGCCAGGTGTAGTCGTCCTCGGGCTGGTGCACGGCGGGCTCCTCGGTGGCGCGGGTGGTGCAGGGGGTGGCGCTAGGGCAATTGTGCATGCCTGTCCCGACACCGCCGGTTTGCCGCCTTGGGGCGACGAGTAGCCGCAAATACCCCCGCTCCGCTGCCGCGCCCGTCACACTGTGCCTATGGCCGCTGTGTTCATGGTGTTGGAGGATTCCGAGCGTGAGGCGCAGGCCGAGCTGGAGCGCATGTGTACGGCGCTGGGCCTGGAGCCTCTGGGCCGGCCGAGCCGGGTGGTTGGCCGGGACCGGTGGATGGCGCGGGCCCAGGTTCCGGCACCGCAGCCCGCTGGCCCCGGGCACGAGTAGGCCCCGCCCGGGATCCGAGCGAGGCCGTGGTGGTGCGGCGGTCAGGGGTTCCGGTCGGGCTGCAGTGCACTGATCGGGACCTCGTAGATCTGGTCTCCCACGACGTGGACTCCGGCCCGCTTGGTGATCACGCGTGCTGTGGTGCCGTTCTCGCTGAGAACACGGACGGGGATCAGGCTGCCCTCGTACCCCACGAGGGCCTTCTCTTCGACCTTGTGCATCGGGTTCTCCTCTACTGGGTGCGGGTGGTCGGGCGTGGGGTGTGCTGGTCTGCGCATTCGGTGGCCCAGCACTGGTGGGTGTGGCAGGTCTGCCGCTCGTCCGGGTGCATCCCGGCAGCCTCGCGGGCATCGTCACGGCGGAGAGCGGCGGCGAGTCGTTGGTTCACGGCGGTGTCCTTCCGGGGTGGTTGGTTGGCTGCGGCTCGCTAGCGCCTGGCTTTGGCATCGCAGTTGGCCGCCTTTTGCTCGCAGTTGGCTGCCTTCTGGTCGCAGTTGGCCGCCTTCTGGGCCGCGCCTCGAGCTTTGGTTTCGTTGCCGCTTGCGCGATGCTGTGCGGCCACGTCTCGCCACTGGTCCGCGGTGGCCCGCCACTTCGCCGCGCTGTTCCGCCACTTCGCTGCGTCTTCAATCCAGCCCATGGGCTTCCTCCTTCTGATGGGTGGCCGGGCTGTCTGCCCGCCGCAACCCCACGCCGAGGGAGGCACGCGGAGCACGGTGGGCAGACAGGTCAGCGGTCGCGGCCCCTGCACGACCCGGCGTTGGGCCCGTCAGGCCTTCTCTGCCAGCTACGTGCTGCGCGGACGTCTTCGACGGGGATGCCGAGGGCATTGGCGTAGTAGTTGGCGCACCGCTCGGCCATGTCCTCCTGGGCCTCGCCACGCTGAACCTGTTCGGCGATCTGGCTCACTCGCTCGGCGGCCAGGCGGAGCACTTCGGGGTCAGCAGCCACGTGGTCCTCCTTCGGGGGCATCACCGGATGGCGTTGGCGAGTGCGGGCCACAGCCGGTCGTCGCGACCCCACACCGGGTCGATGAGGGTGAGATAGGTGGACTTCCGCAGTTCGCGGACGGCCCGGCCGCCGACGCCTTTCCACTCGTAGGCGATCTGGTCGCGGTGGCCTTCGGTGCGGGCGAACCACGTGTACGGCTCCCCGTCGGCATCGGTGACGGGGATTCCTTCGTGGAACTGGACCCCGGGCCGGTGAGCAACCACGATGATGCCTGCACGCTTGGCCTGGGTGCGGATGCGGTCGAGGAGGCGGCGGTCGGCGACCCAGCCTTCGACGGCGGCGCGCTGACGCCACATGCGCCCGTCCCAGCCGCGGGTCTCGGATTCCCCGGGCTGCGAGCAGGTGGTCACGTATCCGGCCCGGTTGACGGCGGCCAGGACCGGAATGAGGTGCCGGGTCTCGTCGTCGGGGCCAGCGCCAGCCTCGTAGCCGGGCCAGGACGAGATCCGACCCTCCAGCCAGTCGGCCATCAGACTGCCCAGCTCGGCGACGGAACCTGCCTTCTTCCACGGGTTGGCCATGGTCAGTGTCCTTCCGGCTGGAGTTCGCCCCGCGCTTCAAGTTCGGCGATCATGGCGTTGATTTCGTCGTGGCCAACGTCGATGAGGTCGGTGCGTCCACACTCTCGGGCCTTGGCCATGACCTTGGAGTACGAGCTGATTTGCTCTCTCAGGAACGTCGCGGGCATGCCCTCGTATTTGCTCACCGTGGCGCCCATCAGCTCCACTCCCACGGCTGACGGGCGGTGGCCGCACGTCGGGCTGCGGTAGCGAATGCCTGCGCGTCCTCAGCCCAGTCCCGGGGCATCAGCGGATTCACAGCCGCCCGCTGAAGCACGCCCGCGATCTTCAGCGCCTTACGTGGCGGCACCGCGAGCGGGCAGCGCACCTTGCCGTCGAAGAGGAAGGCGATGGTGCGCCAGTCGCCGGATGGCAGTACGTGTGCAAGCTGCTTTCCGAGGTTCGCGATGGTGGTGGCGGAGCGGCGCTCCTCGCCGTACTGGTTGGCGCCGTGAGAGACGTTGATGCCCATGGTCAGTGTCCTTTCGAGAGTTGTCGGGCGAGGGCTTCGAGCTGTTCGGCCTGCCGCTCACGGGCATCGATGAGCCGCTCATAGGCAGCCTCGTCCGCCGGGAAGTGCTCGGTGATGCCGTACTGCTGCCGCAGGTAGGAGATATGCCGCTCCCGGGCGCCCGGAAGATTCAGCTGCGCGCAGTGGACGAGTTCGTGGACGAGGGTGCGGTCGAGTTCCCGCAGATTGCGGTGACGGGCGGTGTCGATGGCCACGATGGCGCCTGTGGCGGTGAGGGTGGTGCCGCCGAGGGGCCGCACGCTCCAGTGGTCGACGACGCGCGCAAACGCCCTCCGCTGCCAGGAAACCTTGCCTGCGAGGTCCACATCCGCCTGCTGCACGAGCGAGACGACGCCTTTGCGGTCCGTCAGGACTATCTCCACCAGCGGGAGCGGCCCGCCGACGCGTCGAGCGACCAGGCTTCCGGCCTGCTCTCCGATCTCGCGGATACGCTGCTCGACACGGTCGGCGCCTCGGCAGCGGCGGTGAACGGTGATGTTCACGAGCGCCTCTGCTCTGCCCCGTACAGGCCGGACTTCGGGTCGGTGGTGTGGGAGCGGTGGACACGGAATCCGTCGCCGGTGAGGACGAGCGGGTCGTGGGTTGTTCCGTCGTGGCCACATGCCGCGCAGGTGTTCCGCTGGCCGTTGTGGTCACGCTTCTGCTGACGCGAGTTGATCCAGCGCATGGCGACCTCCTCTACTTCTTCCGAACGGGCACGTGCCGCTCGTTGGGGTCGCGTTCTGCGTGATACGAGGCGGCGAGAATGGCGCCTGCCCCGCTGTTGCGCGGCGTGTTCTGCAGGTCAGGGCAGCCGGAGCAGACGACCCGGAACCTGTCGGCCTTGTAGTCGGCCTGGGCATAGACGAAGGCGCCGTCGGGAGTTTCGAGGATCTTGCTGATGCGCTCGTAAGCCATGACGTCACTGACCTGCTGCAACGGCGCGCTGGTACGCGGTGAGGGTGACGTCGATGGCCCGCTCGGGGCTGCCGCACCGCTGGTTCCAATCGCCGATCAGCCCGTGATTCCAGCCCCGGCCACGCAACTCGCACAGCACGTGCCAGGCTGCGGTTTCGGCGCCAGACATGGTGCCGACACCCAGGGCGACGGTGGTGACGAGCGCACCGCAGATACAGCGCTGACCGCGCTTGTTCCGCATCTTGTGCGGCTTGGCCTGCCAGCCCCACCTCGGGTCCCGCAGGATCGCGGCGGCCACGTACAGCTGGGTGGACGGCGGATGGGTGCAGTCCCGGCGCCGCCCGCGGTGCGCCCAATCGGGCAGGGCCGCGGCGAGCCGGCCGGGGAGATGGACGTCGACCGGGGGCCGGGTGCCGTGCCGCTGCTGCCGCTCGATCTGCTCGACCATCTCCTGCACTGTCGTGCCGCGGAGTAGATGCCGCGCCGCGGGATCGACAGGCGCGGTGCGCTGGTAGCCGGCGGCGATGGCGTCGAATGCCCGCCGGTCGGCTGCGGTTAGAGGATGTGCCTTGTACATGCGGGCGGCGGCCTTATCCAGGTCGCCGGGAGTTGCCGTTTCAGGCAAGGCTGTGGCCATACTTCTGGTGCTCCTTCATCTTCGGATGGGGTGGGCGGTAGGGGCGCCCCGGTGCTGTCCAGGCGATGCGGGGCGCCCCGGCTGAGCTATTTCGGAGCGGTGGCCGCCTGGTAGATCTCGGTGTGCGTGAACCCAGCGGCGATGGCCGCGTGCAGCGAGGGCATCACCGCGGCGTAGTCCGGGTGGGAGTCGTCGGCTCCGGCGGCGAGCAGTTCGTTGCCTCGCCGCATGGCGACCACAGCGGCATCGAAGACTTCTTCGCGGGTGGACACGGTCGTCACTCCCCCTCTTCGAAGCGGACGTGCATGGTGGCGCGCAGGAGCTGTGCGGTTTCACTCTCGTCGGTCTGGCGAGTGTCGAAGCGAGCCTGGACCTCGGCGATGATGCGATCGGTGGTCTTCTTGTCGCCGCGCTTCTTCGCAGCGATGTAGTCGCGCACGGACTGGTGCGTGATCTCCAGGTCGGACATGGTTCTCCTTCGATTCGGCTTGGTTACTTCTCGCGCAGCGAGTAGCGCACGAGGACCACCGATTCGGCAGGAACACCGCACTCTTGAGCGTGGAAGGCACGGATCACCGCGAGCAGGGTCCCCACAGTGGCGCCGGGCGGCGGGGCGTAGCTGCCGGTGCGGTCCTTGGCGGCATTTGACCCGTACTGCAGGGGGCCGTTGGTGAGTGTGGCGCTCCACGCGTACTTCTTGGCAGTGAGTGGAGTATTCGGGTTGCTGTAGTCGGTCATGAGTTCTCCCTCGATTCGGTGATTGTGTTTGCGGTGGCTGGTTCGATCGGCTATTCGTCGCGGCCGATCTCGGCGAGCGGGATACCGGCGGCCTTCGCCGCCTCGGTGGCCCTCTGGGCTGCGGCGAAGTCCTCGTCGGTGCCGGAGGTTACGTATGCCGCCCAGCTGCGGCGCGCCTCAGCGAGTAGTTGCTCTCGGCTGCTGGTCACGGCCATCAGATCCACCCCTTCCGCTTGGCATCCTTCTGGCCTGCGAGGTTTTCCCGGACCCGCTTCCGCAGGCCCCTGATCTCGTCCTTGTCGAGGGGCCGGCCGAACGCCTCGTCGTTGCCCAGTGGCCCGCCGACCTGGGGGCTCGGCTCCCAGATGCCGCGCACGCCGCGGGGCTGCTCGGTGTAGACGGTGCCGTGCTCGGCCAGCAGTTGTTCCACGCTCTTGGAGCCGACCATGGCGCCGCCAAGGGGCCAGTGCGTGTGGGTGACCTTGTAGCGGGCGCACAGCCGAGGGTCCTCGTAGGGGGCGACCCGCTGGGAAACCTCCTCGACCACGTACAGCCAGTCGCCCTTCTGGGCGGTGCTGGACAGACGCTTCGCGTCGCGTTTGGTGTTGCGGTAGACGGGCATGATGATCTCTCTTCCAGCTAATGGAACATTTATGGATCTTTCGGGCATTCAGGGCTGTCATCAGCCCTGACAGTTCATGGATCGACGCAGGTCAGCCCCTGTCGCGACCCCTGACAGGCCCTGGCGAATGAGTGATCAACTGGCTTCCGCTGTCAGGGGTCTGTCAGGGCAGTGACCTGTGGCTATCCATCGAATGACAGGGGTCTGTCAGGGGTACATGTCACCCATTCCGGGCGGCGGTGATGTCCTCAAGGAGGTAGCCCTGCCCCCGCTTGCCGTCGGCGGCCGGAACCCTCTTCACCTCCAGCTCGACGCCAGCCGCCTCGATCTGGTCGCGGATGACCTTGCCGACCCGACCGGCCCAACCGGCATCCGTCTCGCCGTCCTTGCGGCCGTACCGGGCAGGATCGGTGGCCGCGAACGCGGCGAACACCTCAGCGTTCGTGACATTGCCACGCCCCGTCGACTTGGCCAGGATCTCCAACCGCTCCAGCAGATCAACCCGCGTGATGCGACCGTTGCCACGCTCGCCCCCGGCAGCCGAGGAGACCCCGGTCCACGCCAGCAGCTTGGCCTCGATCGGATCCTGCCACTGGCCCGGCAGTCGGCCGGCCTCGCGGCGGATCTCGATCGCCTCGGCGGCGACAACCCGCTTCTCCTCGGGTTCGACCATGAACGAACGGGCTGCGACCACTCCGGTATCCGGCGTGGCGAGCACGGTGCGCCCCGGCTGATCAAGCGGGATCTTCGACGCGTCGTGCCCCGCCCCAGCCATGCCGTCGCCGAGGATAGTGTTCGACGCCATGGCGGACTCGGTGTTCATCGCCGCCCGGCCGGTGTGGTTCTGCCGCAATCGGCCGCGGATCACGTCCACCTCCGGCACCTGGGTCAGGTCCACCAGGATGATCCCCAAGGCCAGGCCGACAGCGGCGAGCTGCGACAGGTTCTCGGTGATCTCATCAGCGAAGGGACTGGTTCCCTTGGGGGTGTAGGTGGCCAGCTCGTCCACGACGAACAGCTCGACGCCACCGATCTGTTCGATCAGATCCTCAGTCAGCTTGTCCAGGCCGTGCTCGTCGAGGAAGTCGGCGCGGCGGTCCATGTCTTCTATGAGGGCTCGCGACGCCAGGGCGAGCCGCTCCGGGTTCTTCTTGACGAACGTGGACAGAAGCGGGGCGAACGGATTGTGCTCGCCTGTGCCCTTTCCGTCGAAGATCCGCACGTTAACCCTCGGGTCCTTGGCGGTGGCGAGCAGCAGGTTCGCGAGGAGGACACCCTTGCCACGGCGGGTGGCGCCGCCGACGAGGAAGCTGGTCTCTCGGATACGGAACCAGATGGTGTTCCCTCGCTTGCCGAACACCAGGGGGGCACCGTCCCGCCAGGTGTTGATCACCCCGGAGTGGTCGAGGAGCGGAGAGCGGCGCACAACGTCGAACGGGTCCTCGCTGGACATCCACACCTTCAGACGAGAGGCGTTGCTGCCCTTGCCTCGGTCGACTGCCAGGTCGGTCCAGTCCTTGTGCACGCCGAGCGCCGAAGCGATCTTCTCGGCCTTGGCAATGGCGTCGCTGGCCGGGATACCGGACGGCAGATCGACGGTGTATCCGGTGCCGGGGCCCTCGGCACGGGGGATGCCGATGCCGCGGATTTCCTCGGCGCGCTTCTCGGGCACGACTCCTGCTTCGACGAGGACGCGCCGCATGGTCTCCTCGCCGAGGAGGGATGCCTCACGAGGCGCTTCCTGGTGACGCAGCTCGGGGATTGCGGCGATCTCGGGCTCGGGGCGGCCGTGGTAGGCGCCGACAATGTAGGCCCCGGCGCCCATCGCGGCCTCGATGAGGGTGCCGCCGACGACGGCGCCGGTTGCTGCTCCGGCGACGCCGGCGGCACCCCACAGGCAGCTCTTGATCGCGTGCCACTTCTGGTGTTCGCGACGGTCCGTGCGCAGGTCCTTGATGGTCTTCTTGGCGTGGGCTTCGGCGTCGGTGTCGCCCTTGGCGGCCTTCAGCTCATCTTTGGCGGATCGGATCATCTGCGGGTAGTCGTCACGGAAGCCGTCCACCCACCGCCGGGCGAGGTTCTTGTAGCCGCGGCCGACCCACGGCGCGTACAGCTTGTTACTAACGGCGTGGTCCTTGACGGCGCCGACGGCGGCGACCTTCGACCGCATCCACGACGCGTCGTTGGTCTTGACGATCTCGCCCTGGTGCTTGACGACAGTGCCCTCGACGGGCGCCGGGGTGGTCTCGGCCGGCTCCTTGCGCAGGCTCAGGTTGGGCTGGCGGATGGGGTGCGGTGCGGTAGTCATGACGGCGTCTCCAGGGGGTCAGTTGGCGTCGCCGCGGACGGCGTTCTTGGCGGGCGTGGACGTCTGCTCGAGGGCTGCCTGCTTGCGTGCAATCGGACTGTTGGGCTGCGTCTCGCCGGGCCTCCGAAGAGGCGGCGTGCCGCCGTTGAAGCGGCGCCCGTCGGGGGCGTTCGGGTCGCGCTTCGCGCTGGCACCCTTTTGGGATTCGACCTGCGAGAAGTCACCGATTATCGGAACGTCGGTGACCGTCTTCATGCGAGCCCGAGCGGCACGACTCTGCGCCTCGATCTCGGCCGTGATGCCGACCTCCTTGGAGCCGGTCACGCGGCACCAGGCGTCGCCCCAAATCTGCTCGGTGACGTACTGCGAGCCGCGCGCCGAGCGCATCGCGTCGGCGACATCCCACACGTCCTTGTGGTTGTCTCGGCGATCGTCGTCGCGCCGCTTCTGCTCGGCCTCGGCCTGCTGCCGTTGGGCCGCCTTGTCAGCGGTGGCCTTCGCATCGGCGGCCTGCTTCTCGGCCTTGGCCTTGGCCCGCGCCGCGTCCTCTGCTTCCTTCTCCTTCTTGGCTGCGCGCTTCTCCCGGTACGAAGGGATGCCGTCGGCCTTCTGTGCGATCCCATGCTCGTAGGCCATGAGGACGATCGGGCCGACCAGGGACGCGATGGCGCCAACGAGACCGGCGTTGAAACCGATGGCCGGGTTGGTCATGCCGCCCCGCATGTTGATCGTCGCGGCGATCAGCGCGCCGAGCATGATGCCGACCCGGTACGGCAGCACGTCCCGGCGGTGCGCGACAGCCCAGGCAGCGCCGCAAGCGAGAACCAGGGCGATGCCTTCGAGCATGGCGGGGGCAGCGACAAGGAACTTACGGGCAGGGTCCCAGAAGTCGAGGAACTGCACCGGGGCGGCGATGATGAGGCAGACGGCGTAGATACCGCGGGCACCCCACTTCCACATCCGCTGGGTGCGCTCCTTCTCGGCTTCCTTCCCTGCTTCCCGATCGGCCTCTTCCTCGGCGGCCTTCTCTGCCTTCTCCGCAGCGGCTCGGGCTTTGGCAGCCTCGGCCTCTTGCTTGGCGATACGTGCCTCGCGAGCAGCCTGTTCCTCGCGGGCGCGGGCCTCGGCCTTATCGTTCGCGATCTTCTGCTTGCGAGTCTCCTCGACAGCTTTGATCTTCTCGGCCTCAGCCTTGCCCTCGGCTTCGATGCGGAGCGCTTCGGCTTCGGCTTCGGTGCGCTTCCGGATCGCCTCCGCCTCGGCCAGGGCCACGGGATCGAACCGCGGCTCGGCATACGAGGCAACGGGCGTCCCGTTGACCTTCTCGACGGAGGTGGTCACAGTGCTCAGTCCCTTCGGGGTGGTGGAGGTGGTGGACTAGCGGTCGAATGTGGTGGTCATGCGACTAAGGCCGAAGCCTTGTTCGGTGAGTGCCGCACCGAGGGCCTCCCTGGCCTCCGCAGCCGTGGCCTGGATGTCGTGCCGGAAGTAGGCCGCGGTGGCGACGCTCTTCGGGGTGAGTTGGAGGCCGTCGTCTGCCGATGCAAAGCGGGCGAGCCCGTCAACCATGTACCGGGCGGCCTCCATGATCTGGTCGTGGCGGCGGCGCTTGGCGGTCTTGAACACGGCCCCTCCTCTCAGGCGGCGGTCTTGTATTCGCCAGGGCCCTTGGTGCGCACGTAGTGGCGGGAGAGTTTCTGCTCGTCGATCAGCCCGTCCAGGACGAGCGCCGCAAGCACGAGGGCGCCGAGCCCGATCCGCATCCACATCGGCGGGACCACGCCGAACAACCAGGACAGTCCGGCGATCATCAGGGCGATCCGTAGGCGAGCGAGCCCGGCAAGCAAGGTCAAAGGCATCAGGAATCCTTCGGGGTGGTCGGTGGTGGTGTCTGGCGGGCTTTCCATCACCGCCCGGAGTGCAAGGTCGGGCGGGATGGGCTGCCGTCAGCGGCAGTGGGTGGCGCGCAGGTCGCCGTCGGTGGCTCCGTGGGCGCGGGCGACCAGGAAGGTGCGCCGAACCCCTTCTTCGGCGCTGGCCGCCTCGGGCGAGCCCTGGCCGTAGTCGGTCACGACCTGGGCGAAGACGGTCACGGCATCGGTGGCCTGGCGGAGGGCTGTCGCCTTGTCCATGGGTTTCCTCTCCAGTCAGTTGGCGCGCTTGGCCATTGCGGCATCCAGCTCCGCCCAGGTAGCCCCGGCGTTCAGGGCGGCACGCTGGGCCTTGGCTGCGCGGGTCAGGTAGGGACGGTGCTCGGGGCTGTTGAAGCCGTGAACCCGCTGAGCCGTGCGCGCGACGCTGTGCGTGGTTGCGGCTTCCTCGACCAACTCGGTCTTCGTCTTCTTCCTTGCCATTGGGTGATCTCCTCTCGGGCGATTGGGTGGGGGTGGCGGGCTTCCCGATCCGCCCGTGCGAGACCGGCGGATCGGGATGCCGTCAGGGGTAGATGACGCCGTCGCCGTTGCAGTCCGTGCAGCCTTCTCCTCGGCAGGTGCACGAGGTGATGCCAATGTCGTCGGTGTCGTTGTCGGGCAGGGCGTCTCGCGGGCCACTCGGTGGCAGGTGGTCGCGTATCCAGTCGGGCAGGGCCATCAGCGGGTTTCCATTCAGTCGATGCGGGTGATGTCGATAGGCTCGGGGTCCAGTTCGGTCCCGAAGCGGTTGATGCGGTGGTGGGGGCGCTCCGCTTTCACGGCTGTCTTCTCCACGGCCTCGTCGGCGCTCTCAGCGCGGGCGTAGTACGTGTACTGGCCTCCGGCTCCGGGGCCGAAGACGCCCTTCCTGGTGACGGTCCACCGCGGCATTCACGGGCTCCTCTCAGTGGTGGCCGGACGGGTTGTCCGCCCCGCGCCTCCGCCCGTACCGGACGGGCGGATCGGGCTGCCGTCAGGCGCTACGAAGTGGTGGGAGTGGCGCTGATCCTCGAAGTGCTGCCGGACTGTCCGGCCACCGCACCCCACGCGGCACGCGGGGAGGGGAGGTGGGACAGGGTGGAGAGCCGGGCCCGGGGTCGGGGGAACCACCGGACCCGGCGGTGAGGAGGGGCTAGGCGGCCAGCGCCTTCGACGTCTTCGGCTTCGGCTTGCCGTAGCCCGTGCGGTAGTCGGCAGCCGCATCAGCGAGAAGCTTCGCGACCCGCTTCTTCCGGGCCTCCGCCTCCGCCGGCGTCGTCGGCTTCGGGTCACGGGTGACCCTCACGACGCCACCTGCTTCCGGGTGATGATGTGCCGGACCCGAGACTCCGGGATCGCCTTGTCCACGCCGCCCTCGAAGTGCAGCACCACGTAGTCGCCCTCATGCGAGTACGACTCCAGCCGCACCGAGGTGACAGACAGCGCCGAGATCGACGTCACGTGCCCCTCGGGGTAGGAACCGTCGTCGGTGACGATCACAAAGGACGCCATCACGCCACCGCCTTCACGTCGGCGCCGGCGTTGCGCAGGACGTCCATCAACCGCGGCTCGCCGGGGTGGGCGGCGTCGTACTCGACCGCCGCGAGCAGAAGCTCCAGACCCCAGCCGAGGTCACCGACATCCTTCGCCGCCCGGTACTGGGCCACGATGCGGGCGCGCTCCGAGCGGGCCATCAGGCGGCCAGTCCGAGCGTCATGCCGTGCAGCTCGTCGTACAGCGACGGCTCCCCGGGGTTCGCCTTGTCGAACCGGGCCGCCTCCGCGAGAACCTTCATCTCGGCGTCCCAGGTGCCGGCCTTCGTGTACCGGGTCACCACGTCCAGCCGGTACACGGCCCGCTCCGCCCGCTCGGCGTAAGCCCGCTCGATCTCGACCTCCGCGACCGTGATCGCAGCCCGGTCGGCGGACGAAGCGCGGTCGCCATCGAAGAGAGACCCGATCACGGTCCGGTCGGTAGAGTGCATTGTGTTCCCTCCTAGGGGGATCAAGGCCCCGGCCAGCGGTTGCGTCGCTGCGTCCGGGGCCGCCTTCGTTTAGGCAGCCTCGACAGCCGTCAGGCATGGGTGGGCGGAATTCCGGGCCGCCAAGTCGCTGGCCTTCCGGCGAATGCGATACTGACGGTAGACCGGTGGTCCACCGGTGTCAACCAGTTGACCGTGGGGGGAGTCGCCCCTATGGTCAAAACAGATTCAGCGAAGGGAGAGGAAGGAGCGATGCTTGGATACGCCGAAATCGCCACCCACTTCAGGCGGCAGATCACCGACGGGGAACTCAGCCCTGGCGACGCAATGCCGTCCTACAAAGAGGCCTCTGAACAGTTCGGGGTGAACCGAACGACCATCGTCCGCGCTTATGACATCCTCAAATCCGAAGGCCTGGTCGTCAGCCGCCCCGGAAAGGGGACGACCGTCGCCGCACGCCCCGCCATCGTCATCAGCGGAGCCGACCGACTCGACCGGCTGAACCGTACCGGCCGACGCTACGGCCCCGGCGAAGACTCAACGGGACATCGCGTGATGCGGCGATCGGTGTACGACGCGGAGGTCTGCCGCGCGCTCGAGATCGAGCTTGGCGAAGAGGTCGTCATCCGCATTCGCACATTCCGGCAGGACGGTCGGCCGACGAGCGTCGGTGTATCGGTCTATCCGCCGCGGACTGTGGTCGAGGTGTCGGAGCTGGCCGAGGAGGAGCAGATGGAGCGCCACTTCGGTGAGATCTACACAGAGCGAACCGGCCGCGAAGTCGTCAAGGGGCAGAGGACTGCCCATGCACGGCAGGCATCACAGGACGAGATCGACGCGCTGCAGCTCGATGCGCCCGCGCACATTGCCATGGCCGTCCTCGTCACGACCGTGACCTTCCACGACGAAGAGGGCCCGGTTGGATATTGGGAGGACGTCTACGCCCCCGGAAAGAAGATCCCGACCGCCTAGAAAGCGATCGGCCGAGCGGTCATCACCCGCCCGGCCGATTCGAACAGCGAGTTCCCGCTCGCTGATCAGTGACCCGTCTCGTCAAAGAAGGAGTCCTTTGTGACTGTAGCCCACGACGTCCCCACCCAGCAGTCCTCTGTGCCCACCGTCACTCCCACCTCTCCCCCGACGCCCGCCTCCCCCCGCCTGGTGGCTGCCGTCGTCCGCGGCCAGCGGGTCGCGGTGGAGTGCTGCGCGGACTGGTGCGTGGTGGATCATTCGGCGGAGAACCTGGCCAACCTGTCGGACCTCTACCACGAGGGCAAGACGCTGGCGCTTCCGGCCCCGGAGTTCAACAGGGTCTCGAAGGTACTGGTGGCCACGATCCGGCAGGACCCGTTCTATGTGGACGCGGACGAGTGCCTGCCCTACCTCGCGTTTGATGCGACGGGCGAGGGTGATCCCGTCAGCTTGCAGCCGGCCGCAGCGCTGGCGTTCATCGATCAGGCGATCGCGCATCTGGAGAGGATGCGGGCGCAGGTGCAGCAGCTGGCCGAGGTGCGGGAGGCTGCTCGGCAGGCGGTGGAGCGGTGACGGTCGTCGACCGATTGGCGTCTCGGCTTCCCCGGCGGCGGCGTGAGGCCCAGGAGCGTGCTTTGCGGGCGGCGATGGAGGCGGACCGGGATCAGTTGCCGTGGGGGTGTGCCGACTGCGACGCCGACACACGGGACGAGTACTTTCACGTTCACGAGCACGTGTGGTCCGCGGCGGACGCACCCCCTCTCGGGATGCTGTGCATCGCCTGCTTGGAGCGGCGGCTTGGTCGTCGGCTCCGGGCCCGGGATTTCAGCGGGGCACCGATCAATGATCCGGCGTATCCCCGGCCGCCTCGCCCGAAGAGCCGCCGCCTACTTGACCGGCTCGCCAGCGCCTGACCCCAGACGCAACACGACGGCCGGGTGGACGCCACATCCACCCGGCCGTCTTCAGATCAACGGGTCTGCGGCCCGCGATCCAGGAGTTCGGTCTTGAAGGTACAGAAGCATGCCTGCGCCTGCCAGTGGGTGGCGGTGCGATGAGAGTCATACGGACCATGCCGGACGGCGGCTGGGTGCCGGTCGCCAACACAACAGCGCAGAGCCGGCGCCTGAGTTGGCGCGCGAAGGGCTTGCTGCTCGATCTGTTGAGCTTCCCCGACAAGTACGACATCACGTTCGAGAAGCTCATCGCGATGGCCCGCGCGTCGGGCGACTCGGACATGGAGGGCCGCGACGCGATGCGGCGGGCGCTGCAGGAGCTGGAGCGCAAGGGCTACCTCGCCCATGTGCGGAGGCGAGTGAAGGACGAGGAGTCCGATCGGCTGTTCTGGCGGACGGAGACTGTGGTGTGCGACGACCCCGAGACGCTGAAGCTCCGGGTTACGGCTTTTCAGGAAGCCGGAGGTTCAGGAGGCCGGACGTCCAGTACGACGGAGGGTCAGGAGGTCTTTAACAAGACGGGTAGTTACAAGAATGATCAGCAAGACGAGGATGGGAAATCCTCCTCCGCACTCGCTGGCGCTCGTGCGGGCCAGCACGCGGGCGAGCAAGATCGACGGCAAGTGGAGCTCGACCGGCTGTACGCCGCCGCGAACGAGCTCGACGACGACCGGCTTCGCCGGCTCCTCCTCCAGTTCGAGAAGAAGCGACCGAGGGTCTACCGGGAGCAGCGGCAGTCGGCCCTGGCGCAGCTGGAGCGGGAGAACTCGGCAGTCCTGCGGGGCCCGCAGTCGGTGCGGGCCGTAGACCTGCTCAGCTACAAGTACGCGCTGCTGCACTATGTCGACCCGGGCATCCCCGAGTGGCTGCGAAGGTTCCCGCGGTGACCGGGGAGAGCCGGGCTGGCCGTCACCCAGCCAGCCCGGCCAGCTGTCACTCCTGCTCGTCCTCTTCGGGCTCGTCAGGGTACGGGTGCGAGTCGATGATGACGACGGGCAGGCGGTCGTCACTGTCGAGAGCCTCGAGGATGGCGTCCCGCACGGCCGTGGCGACCGCTGGTGTGACGGTGGGGAGGGCGCCTGATAAGGAGTCTTCGTTCATTTGGTCGAGGATGGCAGCCAGGGTTCGGCCTGACACCGGCACCGTCACCATCCCCCTCTCTTCGACAGAGAGCGTGTCCGCGGCCGGCGGGTTGAAATGCGTGCTTCGCTGGCCGATAGAGCACTGCTCGATGATGAAGTTCCAGGTGTCCATGTGGCAGATCAGGTGTGTCTGGCCGATGCCGGCGGCCTTGATGAGTAACGCCTCGTGGGCGTCTTGGGCGTCGTGGTCGGAGAGTGGTTCTCCCATGCTCGGTGTCCTCTCGTCGGCTCCGCCTGGTGCGGAGCGTCGAGGGAGTCTCGGCTCGCCGGGTCTGTCTCATGCGCTTGTGTCGCAGTGCGCCCCCGTGCCCCTGCGGCCTTCGAGCGACACTCCCCCGATCCCTTCATGATCCCCTCTCTGGCCCTCCTAGGATGGGCGGGCCGTCACCGAAAGGACTGTTCTCTATGCGCCCTCAGCGCTTCGAAGCGTTCGCCCTGGAGCTTGCCAGCAAGGACCCGTCGGCCGGGAAGGCGACGACGTTGAAGGGTGCCGGGGACAGCAAGCACCCGTTCGGCCTGGCCGCGATGCTCAATGGATCGGAGGCCAGGATCCAGTTCGTCGCGCAGTCGGCTCCGGGTGACAAGTATGAGGAGCCGGAGGGGTCACCGGTGGAGGGTGAGCCCTTCGCTTTGGAGCGGCGTGCGGATGGCCCGGAGGGTTGGCTTGCTGGGTTGCTGGCGGGTTCGGGGTCGCGGGAGATCGCGAGTATCGATCAGTGGTCGTTGAGGGAGAATCCGGCGGATCGCCGCGATGGTCTGACTGTCGAGTTTCATAGCGGCGCGAAGATTTACGCGCGCACCCTGTAGTGCGCCTTCCGCACGCCCCGCAGCCGGGCGCATCCTGTGGGTAACCGACCCTGGGAGGCACGATGCGTCGCGATCCCGCCCAATGCTCAGCCTCATGCCCCGTGTGCGGTGCCAGCACCTCGGCAGAGGCCGGAAAGCCGACTCCGCAGCATCAGCCGCAGGGGAGTCGGGAGATGTGCACCGGCGCCGGCCAGCCCGCGCAGTGAGAAGTGGCCCCCACCCATCGGGTGGGGGCTTCCGCTTTGGCTGGTTCAGCCGCTTGCGGCCACGCCTTCGTCTTCTCCGGCCGTTGAGAGGCGGTCGTCGATGATGATTCGGGTTACGGGCGACTCCTGCCCTGCCGCGTCTCCGCGCGCCGCCGGGCCGACTCCGGGCGTAACCCGCTGCAGGGCTTCTCCGATGCGCTTGTACACCTGGGCGGCTAGATGCCTGGTTCCTGCGGGGGTCTGCGGGGCCCGCTGGGTCTCCCACAGGGCGTCAAGGATGGCGATGAGGGTTCGGCCTGAGACGTCAACTTCGACGCGGCCATCGGCCTGCTCGGAGATGTCAGCGGGGAGCCGGAAGTGCTCGCCGCGGCTGGCCTGCTCGATGAGGAAGGCCCACGTGTCGCGGTGGCAAATGACTTCGGCGTAGGCAACGCCGGCCGCGAGGCCGAGGAGCTGGTCGAAGTCGCTGGAGTCTTCGCCTGCGGCTTGGGTGGGGGCGGCTGCTGTGTCCTGCTGGCGGGCAGCTTCGAGGGTTGCGGCGCGGGCTTCGGCTGCTTCCCTGAGCGCGGCCTCTGTTTCGGTTCGGGCTTGTTGGGTTTCCTGCCGGGCGATCGTGAGGTCGGCTTGGACGCGTTCGACGGTTTGTCGTAGGTCGCGGTTTTGGTCGCGTAGTTCGGCGAGTCCGTTCTGGACGGTTTCGGTGAGCTGGGCGACTGAGGCGACGATCTCTCGGTGCGTGTCGCGTATGTCGTTGCGGATATCGGCGGTGTCGTTTCTCCTGACCATGCGTTCCCCCCTTGATGCTGATGGCGGCTGTTGCCTGGGAAAGCTCCCCATGCGTGCCGTCGGCGACGCGGCAGGTTCCGGCCGATGTGGACGGGCGCGAGCGTTCCTCAGGCCGGGCGGCAAAAAGGCCCCCGACCGTGGCGGCCGGGGGCGTCAGTGTTCACTCATCCGAGGTAGGTGACCTGTAGGACGGTGACGGTCTTGAGGGTGTTGCCTATGAGGAGGACGGCGAACGCGTCCGGGGTGACGAGCATGCGCATCACCTTGTCGTCTTCGCCGTAGGGTTCGGTGGCGCCGATGGGATCGTGGCAGGCCATGTCGAGGGCGATGGTGAGCTGCTCGCTGGCGTGAGGCGGTAGCGCGTCGTGGACTGCTTCGGCAGACGGGTCGTACTTCAGGCGGTACACCGACGTCCCTTTTCACACAGGCGCGTGTGCGGCACGCGCGTCCGTCTCCCAATCTGATTGGCAGCGTAGTCGATCGGATGCGGCGCGTGACCTGATTGTGGGATCTACGCTGCCCCGCGGCGGCGGATCCGCTCTGCGTCGGCTTGGACTCGGTCCGTCGCGTCCACCCACTCGCCGGGAAGTTGCTCGGCGCGAACGTCGTATTCGGCCAGGTCATGGCCGCGTTCAACGGAGGCGACGGTGTCCTCGGCGATGCGCTGCCACTTCACGAAGACGGTCAGTAGTTCGTGGGCTGGCGCCTTGTTGATCTCGCTGAGGAAGCGCTGCGCGAGCGTCGGATTGCCCAGGGCATCGCGAATGCGTTCGATCGTCCAGGGCGTGTCGCTCATCGTGGATCGCCAATCTCCCCGCAGATTCATGCTTCGTGACCGCTCCACCGTAGCGGCGATACCTCCTTGATACCGCCTTCCTTGGCAGCAAACCCACGGGAAACCAGGTGAACTTTCCAGTTCGACAACTAATCGAGGATCTCTGCTCGGTTCGTATTTGCCAGTGGCATACGACAGCTTCTGTGAGCCCGCTGTCACACCCCGGGGAGCGCCTCCTGCTCGACCTGGTGCTCGGGCGGCCGGGGTGCGGTGCGCACGGCGAGCTTGTTCCGGCAGTCCTCCCCGAGCCCCCACAGGCGTGCCTGGCGTCCTCGCAACGGCCGTCCGCAGATGCGGCAGGTGATACGACTGCGCCCCGCGGCCGGCTCGCCGAAGCCGGGCAGCGGGGCGGGATCGTCTGGGGTCATGTCGCCCAGATTCTCACGGGGAGGGCCGGGCGGTGGCCCAGCGTTGCCAAGCGGCCAGCCCGGCGACGGCAGCCTGCTCGCAGGTTCTCTCCGGTCGAGCTGTCGAGGAGGGTCCGGAACCGGCGAGCCACCAGGTCCAGCCGCTGCGCCGGCCTGCACGGTAGTTGGGCGCTACGACGACGAGAACTCTGCAGTCCCCGGCCACGACGTGCCAGTCCCGGTCTTCGGACCAGGTGGGGGCCTTGATGAGGGTCGCGGTTTCGATGATGGCGCGGGCCCGGCGGGCGGACATGGGGCGGCGGGTCACTGGCTGACCGCCTGGTCCTCGTAGCTGACGGTCATGGCGTCGCGACCGGGGCCAGCCTCGCCGTCCTGTTCGCGCGCCCAGTCGTGCAGCGGGTCGCGGCGCCAGCACACGAGCTGGCCGTCCGGCCGCTGGTGCCACACGTGCGGCAGCTCGGCCTGGTCGGATAGCACCCAGTCGAGGGCTTCGGCCTCGGTGTGGTGGTGGATCTCGCCGCTGTCCTCGGTGGGCCAGGTGTTGCCGCAGCCGGGGATGTCGCATACGGCGAGGATGCAGGTGATGCGGCGGAAGGCCATCAGGGCTCCTCAATCCGGCTGGATGGTCTGGATGACGTGGAATTCGCGCAGCAGGATGGCCGCGTCCCAGATGTCCATGGCCACCTTGCGGCCTTGTTTGTCGGCACCGACGAGGAGGAAGCCGTCGGCGTCTTCGTGGACGACCCCGGTCCAGGTGTTTTCCCATCTGCCGGGCAGGGTGCGGGTGATGGTGATGTGGTCGCCGTTTTTGGGCTGGTAGGCCATGGCGGGCTCCTTCGGGCGGGGTTATAGGGGGTGTCCGTCGCAGTCGATGTACTCGCCGCCGCGGACGTGGGGCATGAAGCAGCCGCCGTGGTCGAACTCGTCTTCCTCGAACTCGTGGTCGGTGTCGTCCGACTCATCGGTCGGTGCGGCTGCTACGGCCGCGATGAGGTCGGCGGGGTGGCCGATGTTGTGGATGCGCAGGTACTCCTCCCCAGTGATCGGCTGGTCTTCCTTCGGCAGTGACTGGTCGAACTGCACGGGGGCTCCTCTGGTTGAGAGCAGGCATGGCGGGCGGCCGGATGGGGCGGCGGTCAGACCGCGGTGATGGAGCCGGCCCGGACGCAGGTGGCGGCGGTGTTGCCGTCCGTGTCCTGGAGTGCGAAGCGCACGCCGAGCAGGTCGTCGTTGTCCGTGCACTGCAGGCACTGGCAGGGGTGTGCGGCGTAGGTGCCGTGCAGGTCGGTGAGGGAGCCGTGGTAGCGCACTTTGGTGCCGGGCTCCCAGCGGATCAGCGGGTTCAGCATGGCGGGCTCCCTCAAGCTGGTGCGGGTGGACTGAGTGCCTCGCAGGGTGCACGGTCGGGCCGTACACCCGGGCGGCCGTCAGACCGGGTGTTTTTGGCGGGATGAATGAGAGCCACTGGGGCGGCGGTTTCGAGAGCCACGTTCGTCCATCCGTGAAGGGGATGGATCACAGCACGGGTTCAT
>NZ_JBEOSB010000041.1:0-90124 GCF_040302705.1 Streptomyces sp. NPDC097640 | reverse complement strand
CCCACTAGGCAAGATTCCGTTGCCCCCAAGGACTTCGGAACCGAACAGCGAATCGCTCTTGACCTTCGGGGGCCGGGAGTCGTGCGACAGCCTCTGCTCTGTCCGGCCGTCGCGCCGAAACCATCAACTCCCGGACTTGGACGACCACTTGGTTCGAAGAATCGTCGCCCCACGCCCCACTACGACGTCGGGAAAACGACCAGGCCAGGCGCCCCGAAAGCATCATCGAGCGTGACAGCCTCAGAGGTTAAAAGACAAGCTTAGAGGTTGTCTCACGTGGCAAGTTTCGCGAGCTTCTTGTAGCAGGTCAGGGCGGCGGCCATGGCCAGGCCTCGGCTCTGCCAGTCGTTGCGGACCACGTACGGGATTTTGAGACCACGAGCAGCCCATGGCAGGCTCATGCCGCATGATCGATGAATTCGCGAAAGACAACCTGCACGGGAGACTGCGGCGGGACCGCAAGGCGCTGCTCTGGAAACTCGACGGCCTGTCCGAATACGACGCCCGCCGACCTTTGACGGCGACCGGGACCAACCTCCTCGGCCTGGTCAAACACGTGGCCAGCGTCGAGGCCAGGTACTTCGGCGAGGTCTTCGACCGCCCTTCCCCGGAACCGCTGCCCCGGTGGCAGGACTCCAACGGCAGCGATCTGTGGGCGACCGAGGACGAGACCCGCGATCAGATCATCGGGTTCTACCGGCGCACGTGGGAACACTCGGACGCGACGATCAACGAGCTTCCCCTCGACGCCCCCGGCCACGTGCCGTGGTGGCCGGAGCCTTATCCCAACACGAACCTGTTCGCCATCATGGTCCATGTCCTCGGCGAGTCCATCCGGCATACCGGGCACGCCGATATCCTGCGCGAGGGCCTCGACGGCCGGACCGGGGTGCGCGCCGAACACGAGCAGCAGATCGACGAGGAAGCCCGTGCAGCCTACTGCGCGAAGATCGAGCAGGCCGCCAGGTCGGCCGCACCAATCAAGGCTTAGAGGTTGTCTCACGTGACTTGATGTTCGTGCGGCATAATGCCGGTCTTGGGTGCTGATCTATCGAAACGTCTGGTTCCTGATGAACTCTGCAAGCTGGCCGCCCCGTTGCAGCCGTCGTTCGCTGCCCGTCCGCAAGGTGGTGGGACCGCTCCGTGTGACGAGCGGGCCGTGTTCACGGCAGTGGTGTACGCGCTGACCAGCGGCTGTGCCTGGCGGCATCTGCCGCCGAAGTTCGGCACGTCGCCCGCCACCGCACATCGCCGCTTCACCGTATGGACCGAGGCCGGCCTGTGGCGTCGGCTGCACCGGGCGGTGCCGGACGAACTCGGGGCCCGGGGCGAGGTGGACTGGACCTCGGCGATCGTCGACGCGGCCTCCGGTCGCGCCAAAAGGGGGGATCGCTGACCGGGCCGAACCCGGTCGATCGCGGCAAGAAGGGCAGCAAGCTGCACGTGCTGTCCGATGCCCAGGGCATCCCGCTCGCCGTCGCCGTGTCCGGCGCGAACATGCACGACAGCCTCGCCCTCAACCCGCTCATCCGCGGCATACCCGCCGTCCGGTCCCGCCGGGGAGCGAGTCCGGCGAACGCCTCGGCCGGCACCGCTGGAAGATCGAACGGTCGATCGCCTGGCTCTTCGGCTACCGCCGCCTCACCGTCCGATACGAACGAAAGGGCTCGCACTTCCTCGCCTTCCTCGGGCCGGCCTGACTCCGAGCCGCCTCGACCACGCCGGGGATGGCGACCACATCGACTCGGCGCTCCAAGCGATCGCCCGATGCGGTACCCGTCCGCGATTGCCAAATGGGGACCCGCGGCCGCGGTATCAGCTGGTGCCCCACACAACGCCGGTGTCGGCGTTGATGGTGACTTTCGGGTGCCAGGCCATCGTGAGCGACGTGTTGGACGGGAACCGCAGCGGCAGCCAGACGTACGTGGAGTCGTTGTGATTGCCACCCCGGGGCTGCGCCCATCGGTCGGCGAGGTAGAGGTACGAGGTCGTGCGGCTGCCCTGTACGGGGAGAATGTACGTGACCTGCGAGTTGTAGGCGGTGCTGTCGCCGAGGTTCGCCATGCTGCTCCAGGGGCCTGCCATGCTGGTCGCGGTGGCGTACTTCTGCTGGTTCGGGTTCCAGCCGGTGGTACCCGAGGTCACGAGGAAGTAGACCCCGTTGCGCTTGAAGATCGACTGCGCTTCCCGCCTGACGTTGTGCACAGTGGTCACCCGCGCGGCGATACTCAGGTAGTCGGGGGTCAGACGGAAGATGGTCAGGTCCTTCTGGCCATTGGTCGTCGAGACCAGGTACGCCTGGCCGTCGGTGTCCCGGAAGACGCTCATGTCGAAGGACCGGTATCCCATGGGCCGGAAGCTGCCCCGGTAGGTGTAGTTGCCGTCCACCGTGGGCGATGTGGCGATCGCGACCTTGTTCTCGGTCATGGGTGATGGGTAGTTCTCTTTGCGGACGAAGAGTACGTATTGCTGCGTGCGGGCGTTGTAGATGACCCTGGGCCGCCAGACTCCGGCGTTCCGCAGCTCGGGGGCCGAGGTCAGGCTCAGCGCGCTATTGCGGAACTCCCAGGTATGGAGGTCGGTGGAGCGGTAGACCGGGATCGACGCGAAGGGGCCGTTGGGGTAAGTGTTTTCGCCGAACCAGTAATAGTATCCACCCACTTTGATCATGCTGCCGCCATGCCCATGTACCGCGTCTCCGGCGGTGTTGATGAACTGGGTTCCATTGGTGAACGTCACCGGGACGGCCTGGGCTTTGTCGGAGCTCTGTAACGGTAGGAGGAATCCGATGCACACTGCGACGACTAATCGCAGAACGGCATGCAGTCCACTACGCATAGCGATACGTCCTTTCTTGCGAGTTCATTGATCCGGCAGCGCCTGCACGTGGCTGGTCCCTGCCGCAGGGCCCCGAGGGGCTTTCAGCCGCAGTCGTTGCGGTTGATACATAGAGAGCGGGTCTGGTCCTTGAGGTTGTAGCTGCGCAGGTCGTGGATGGAACCGTCGCTCCTGGTGACGTACACCCACCGGCCGGCGAAGTTGCGCTTCTCGTAGACGCGTGCGGTGCCATCGGAGTTGTTACGCACCGAGCTGCCGCGATCGCGGATGGTGGCGGCCAGATCCTTCACGCTGCCGCCGACAGCCCGTTTCGCCCGCGGCTGTCCGCCGAAGTTGATCTCAGGGTCGATGCACACGTAGCCGCCGGGGCAGTCGATCTCTACCGACCTGGTGGCCGTCGGCGCGGCGGCGGGAGCCGCGGGGCCCGGTCGGTGCAGCGGCCACCAGGCGGCGGGAGAGAAGGTTCACGTCACAATGAAAAGCCCCCGAGCGCCGCTCACGGGGGTGGCGGGACATAAAACCACACGATCGGGGGCGAGTATCCGCCGAACCTGATCGCATCACGGCCGAATCGATGCCTGACGCGATGTCAGTGGCTCGGGCCTCGCTGGCTTCCGCTCCGGCTGGCAGCGGCCAGCGTGGCGATCAGGGCCGTGCACGCGCAGTGCGGTGCCATCTTCGCGCTCCTTCCTGCCGGACCTCGGGAGCGGACAGAGCGGGAAGCCGTGTGGAAGACCCGGCCGTCCGCCCCGATCGTCAGCGACGAGTGCCGCCACCCGATGCACGCGAAGACCTCCCGCACCGGCTTGCGGTTCTTCGCCCACGCACCCTGCGCCCCCGCCCGCGCGCTCGGCCTGGAATCCGCCGACCACCACCTCCTCAAGCTCGAACTGGCGGCAGCCGTCCTCGAAGCCGGCGCCCACGCCGAACTCGAAGTCCCCGGGCCCGGCAGCGTCTGGAGGGCCGACGTCCTGGCCACCGACCCCACCGGGGCCTGGAAGACAGCCCCCGAAGCCCAGCTCGCCTCCCCCATCACCAACACCGACATCACCGCCCGCACCGAGAAGACGCGGACCCACGGCCCCGCCCGCCCTGGCTCAGCACCGTCCCCTCGATACGGCTCACCACCGAGGTCTGGCGTCGGGCGTCGAGTACGCCGCGTTCTCGGACTGGCCCGGGTGCTCCATCCCGCCGGGCCGGTAGAGCGGCGGCGCCTCACCATCGGCCTCGGCCGCGCTGACACGGTGGACCGGGCCCATGCCGAACTCCGGGACATCGGGGCGGGGAGGAGTCCACATGGCCCAGAGCACCGAGCGCAGTGTCGGCCGCGCCTCTTTGTTCTCGATCAGCTTCGGCCCTTGGCGCGCTTAGGGCTCGTCCGGCGGATCATGGGCCGAGCCAGGGCCGGACAGGCGAGGGCCGGCCAGTGCCCTAATCGTGTTGACCGCCCCCGGCAGGCAGTGCTGGAGTCGGCACGTGGACAGCATCCCCGCCAACCGGCGGCTCTGGAACCAGATCAGCAGCTCCTACCAGCACAAGCACGACCCGCAAATCGGCGCCACACCCCGGCTGTGGGGCATGTACTCCATCCCCGACGCGCACCTGCACGCCCTGGGCGACGTCACCGGCAAGCGCGTCCTCGAACTCGGCTGCGGCGCCGGCCAGTGGTCCAGGGCGCTCGCCGCCGAGGGCGCCACCGTGGTCGGGATCGACCTGTCCGAAGCCCAACTCGCCGCAGCGGCACGCGCGATGGGAGCGGCCCGCTACCCGCTTGTGCAAGGCGCCGCCGAACAACTCCCCTTCGCCGCCGACAGCTTCGACCTGGTGTTCTGCGACTTCGGTGGGCTCAGCTGGGCGCCCCCGCACCTGGCCGTCCCGCAGGCCGCACGCGTCCTGCGCCGAGGCGGGCGCCTGGTGTTCAACGTCGCCAGCCCATGGTTCGAAGCCTGCTACGACGAAGCCGCCAGCCGCGTGACCACGACGCTGCAGCAGGACTACTTCGGGCTGAACACCATCGCCGAAGGCGACGGCGCGACCAGCTATCAGCTCACCTACGGCGACTGGGTCAAGGTCCTGCGCGGCGCGGGTCTCATCATCGACGACCTCATCGAGCCGCGGCCCGAACCCGGAACACCCAACGGCTACAACGAAACCGACCCGCCCGACTGGGCACACCGCTGGCCGGCGGAACTGCTCTGGGTAACCCACAAACCGTAAGTTCCCCCGCGCCGAGACGTGAAGGCATCCCCTCGCCGGGCAGGCATAGGGTCTGTCCGGCTGATCACGGGCGGAGCCAGAGCCGGATCGGGGCAGACTGTCTGTCCGTGGGAGTCGCGCGTGACCGTCGGCATCTGTCCGGCCCTGCGGCCATCGCGCTTCGGGGCGTACACGGTGAGCACCTCCTTGCGGTCCAAGCGGTCGCGGCGAGGGAAGAAGATGGTGCCCAGCTCTTCTTCCCCGACCTACGCTCGCGATGTTGGTAGGGCCCCTCCTCGGCGGCCACTGTTGCGGCTGTGTTCCCATGAGCTTCCGCACACGATTTGACGCGTGCTGGGGCCCGCTCCATTGTGTTGCATCATTTGGCAGCCACAAGGAGGTTGGACATGCGTCGACCCTGGCGGGCGGTACTCATCCCCGTTGCGTTCGGAACACTCCTCAGCACCCAGGGATCCGCCCTCGCCAATCCGCTGGGAGGCGGCAGCCAGCGGGCCGCCGCCACCGTGGCGGTACAGGAGTTCAAGGGCGACGTCGAGTACCCGACCGCCGGCCAGACCGGCACCTTCACCGCGAAGCTGGTCGCAGACAGGGCCATCACGGTCGACGAGCTCGTCTTCGCGGTACAGGACAGCTCGAACGCGCGCCTCGACTTCGGGCACCGTACGAACGTCCAGATTGGCACGACGGCGCAGACGTTCACGGCCTCGCGGTCATTCCCGGCTGGCACATTCAAGATCTGGATGGCCTACCGCCAGGGCACCACCTGGACGAACCTGGTGTCGAATCCGGCGCGGACGTTCACTGCCACCAAGTCCTCGTCCGGTGGCGAGAACCCGCCGACCGGGGTGCAACCGCAGGGCGGCGGCACCGGCTGGAACGTCAAGTGGTGGGACGAGTTCAACGGCACGTCGGTCGACTGGGGCACCAAGTGGCGCGGCAACTCCAGCTCCCTCGCCGACAACGGCCGCGGCAACAAGGACAACCAGCAGCTGGAGTACAACCTCGATCGCAACTGCCAGGAGAGGGACGGCGCGGTCACCATCACCGCGAAGCGGGAGAACTACACCTCTCCGTCGGGCACGGGCTACGGCTGGACGTCCTGCCTGCTCACCTCGACCGGTTCCAGCGGCTACACCTTCAAGCACGCCTTCATCGAGTCGCGCGCCAAGCTGACGTACAACGTCAAGGACGCGAACGGCAAGCCGATCTCCGACAAGCGCGGTTTCTGGCCCGCCTTTTGGACCTGGCAGGCGGACGGCGTGAACTCCTGGCAGGAGACCGATGCCTACGAGCAGTACAGCGACAACCCGCGCAAGCTCTACCTGACCTCGCACGCGGGCTCCGGCGGCGGCTGCCAGCCGACGCTGGAGTTCGACCCGGGCGACGGCTTCCACACCTACGGTGCGGACATCTCGCCCAGCGGCACGAGGTTCTACATCGACGGCGAGCTGGTGTGCACCGTGGAGGGCACCCCCTCGGAGAACACGAATATCATCGAGGACCTGTACGTGTACTCCAGCCCCGGTCATGAACCGAACCCGGCGACGGTCTCGGCGCAGAAGTCGGTCGACTACGTGCGCGTCTGGCAGAGGTAGGCGGGCCATGTGATGCGGGGCAGGGCCGCTGCGGTCCTGCCCCGCATCATGCCCACTCAGCGCCGGACCGCCTTGCTGGGGTGGGGAGCCGAGTACGCCGCGCTCGCGGAGCTGGGCCAGGGGCTCCAGCCCGCCGGGCCGGTACAGCGGCGCCACCTCGACCTCGGCCTCGGCCGCGCTGACACGGTGGACCGGGCCCGTGCCGGACTGCGGGACGACGGGGCCCGGGGTGCGGGCCGCGGCCCAGCGGCCGACGCCCGGCGCGGGTGAATGGCGCCCGCAGTACCGGGGTGGTTCGCCTCGACTTGCAGGCGAAGGCGGGCGCGTCCGGGAGCAGATCGGGCTGACTGGTCTCCAGGTGGAACGCGACGGCAGCCGCAATTGTCGGGCCATTGACCCAGCACACTGCCCCCAGCGGCCAGCGCGGCGGTCTTCACACTGCGGGTGCAGCAGGCGCTGCCGGCGGGTGCGTCACGGTTCGGGCAGTCATGACTTTCCCGTGCCAAATGCAACCTGATCGGGCGTCAATCGTCATCGGCCTTGGAGCGCTGTCATGACAGCGGGGCCTTATCGTGTGTGGTGGTGAAGCGCTTGCGGTATTCGGTGGGCGTGATGCCCAGATGGCGGGCGAAGACGCGGCGCAGGGTCTCGTCGCTGCCCAGGCCGCTGTGGTGGGCGGCGGAGGTGATGCTGTGTCCGTCGAGGAGGAGTTGCTGGGCGCGGTCGAGACGCACGCGCTCGACCCAGCGGGCGGGGGTGGTGTGCAGGTCGGTCTGGAACAGCCGGGTCAGGTGCCGGGTGCTGACGGCGGCGGATGCGGCCATGGCGGGCAGGCTGTGGTCGGCGGTGGGGTCGGCGAGCACGGAGGCGGTCAGCGTGCGCAGCAGGTCGCTGCGTGCGGGTGGGGTGGCCAGTGCGGTGGAGAACTGGGACTGACCCCCGGGACGCTGCATGAACACGACCAGCTCGCGGGCGATGTCGCGGGCGGTGTCGGGGCCGTGGTCGTGTTCTACCAGCGCCAGCGTCAGGTCGATGCCAGCGCTGATTCCTGCTGAGGTGATGTAGCGGCCGTCGTGGATATGCAGGGCGTCCGGTTCGACGTGCACGCGAGGGTGGCGGCGGGCGAGGGTGCGGGTGTGGCGCCAGTGGGTGGTGGCCCGGCGGTCGTCGAGTAGGCCGAGTGCGGCCAGGACGAAGGCGCCGCTGCAGACCGAGGCGACCCGTGCCGTCTGAGCGGCGAGGGCGTCGGCCGCGGCCAGCAGCTCCTCCTGGGGACCCTGGTCGGCGAGGTGGTCGGCCCCGGCGACCACGAGGGTGTCGACGGGCCCGGCATCGGCCGCGGCGGTGGTGCCCGCCAGCACCGGCCCGCTGGACGTAGTGACGTCACCGCCGCGGGGCGAGACCAGGGCACAGGTATAGGGGTGCCCGAGCCGGTCGGCCTGGTGCAGCACCTCCAGGGGGCCGCTGACGTCGAGCAGGGTCACGCCGTCGAACACGAGGAGGGCGATCCGATGCGTCATGTCTGAATCTGTGGTTCATATGGCTGGACAGACATGGTGCCAGCCTACGGCACGGGCGAGGGTGGAGGAGTCCACCGACCAGGTGCCATGGAGAGGAAACCCTGATGAGCGAGACGATCGCAGGTGTGCGGATCCCGGACAGCGCCCTGGCGCGTGAGGCGACCGAGTTGGTGCGCGAGGTCAGTCCGCCGCTGCTGTTCGACCACTCACGCCGGGTGTTCTTGTTCGGGTCGCTGCGCGGCGCCGAGCAGGGGCTGCACTTCGACCCTGAGCTGCTGTACGTGGGGGCGATGTTCCACGACCTGGGGCTGACGGAACGCTTCCGCCGTACCGACCAGCGCTTCGAGATCGACGGCGCCGACGAGGCCCGCCGCTTCCTGCAGACCCACGGCATCACCGGTGAGCCGGCCGAGCGGGTGTGGACGGCCATCGCCTTGCACACCACCCCGGAGATCCCGCTGCACATGGCTCCCGAGATTGCTCTGGTCACCCGCGGCGTGGAACTGGACGTTCTGGGCATCGGCTACCACGCGGTCCCCGACGAGCAGCGCGCTGCGGTGATCGCTGCCCATCCCCGTCCCGACTTCAAGAACCGGATCCTCGCCATGTTCACCGAGGGCATCAAGGACCGCCCGGACACCACGTTCGGCAACGTCAAAGCCGACGTCCTCGCCCACTTCGTCCCCGGCTTCCGCCGCGGCGACTTCGTCGACGTCATCAAGGGCTCCGACTGGGCCGAATGATCCCCCTCTGCTATGGACAGCGCAGCTCGGCGCGTAAGAACCACAGACGTGCGGGCGGGGTGCCCGCTGCGCGCCCGCGCCGCGGGCGGCGTGGGAGAGGGAGGCCGTCCGAGGCGCTTGAGCTGTGGCTTCTCGCGCCTGCGCGGCAGGTCCTCAGCATCGTCGTCCAGTTCGACCGCGTCCGGGTCGCGCAGCGGCCGATACAGACTCGGTGGGGCAGAAATGTAGGTACGGGCCGCAGGCGGTCCGAGGCGCGGTGGATCCGGGCTGGTCGCGTAGCGACCGCAGATGGAAAGTTGATCGACATGACCATCACCAGAAAGGCCGATGCCGCGTAGGCGTCCTGGCCGCGTCCGGGCCGAACTACCCTGTCGGCACCGGGCGTACGACGACATCGCGACCATCCGTGGCCTCTCCTCAGCAGCACTCGCCGAAGTCCGACGGATCGAGCGTCGGAAGAAGTACCCGTGCGCCGGGCACGACCGGCTCGGCGCTGTCGCGCGGCAGTCCATGGGGACAGCCCGCCGCCCTCCGGGCGGCGGGCTGTCGAGTAGGAACCCGCGGTCGTCAGTCGGCCTTGGCGGGCCTGCACTGGTCCGGTTCCGTGCAGCAGAACGGCAGGTCCGGTTGCTGGTTCGCTGCCTCAGTGCCCCACGTCTACCCGAAAAGCGGGTTTCTCCCGGAGGCCGACCAAGCCGGGCCGTGCGCGGCGGACAAGCTCAGGCGGGCAGCTTCGTGTCGACGACGAAGCTGATCTCGATGACCTGGCCCGGGAAGGTCAGTTCGGTGACGCCCAGGACCGTGCTGGCCGGGCGGTGGTCGCCGAAGTACGCCAGGTTGCCCTCAGCCGTCGCCGCGGCGTTCTGCCGCAGGTTCACCACGTACAGGGTCTGGGAGACGACCTGGTTCCGGGTGACGCGGTAGTGGTTCAGGACCTTGTCCAGATTGACGTAGGTCTGCTTCAGCTGGGCAGCGAAATCGTCCGCGTAGAGGAACTCGCCCGCCTTGTCGAGCGAGAGCTGTCCGGAAACGTGGATCAGATCGCCGGACTTGATCGCCTGCGAGTAGCCGAACTCGCTCTCGGCCGGCACGTTGTGATTGTAGACATCGATGGTGGTCAACGGTGTTCGCCTTCCTGGCTTACTCTCTCACGGTTACTCAGAAACTGTAGGAGAGTGAAAGTCGACCTGGAAGAACGCACTTTTCGGTGACTGAGGAACCTGATGGTGACCAAGCAGCTACTCAAGGGCCTGCCCGAGGACGCAGAGCTGAGGCGCGCGGACTCCCTGGCGCGGGAGATCTTCTCGGGCGTCGTCGGCAAGTGGGCGCTCCTGATCATTGAGGCGCTCCGATCGGTGAGGCCCCAACGGGTCCAGCCACCGGCCTTCCAGCCGGAAGAAATGGACAACTCGTCCATGTAGAACTCCTCCGGGGCGACAGCCCCGCTGGCCGCGTAGGAGCCGTCCACCGCGGCTCCGGTGGCCTGCCACCTGCTCCAGTCTCCCAACTGCTGCCATAGTTCCTTGCTCAACTCCAGAAAGTGGGGGTACTCAGTGACCTGCTCCGGCGCGAACAGGCACGGTTCCGGCGCGTAGCCGGGGAACTGGATCACGGGCGGCCCGGGGGGCGCGTCGAGGACGTCGGTGACCGCGGCGGCGGACCGCCAGAACAGCGCGGCCAGCACGATCGAACTCGGCTACCCGCACGACCTGCTCGCCCGTGGCCACATACGCAATGTGGCCAAAGGCAACCATGAGCGGATCGTGAGCACGTCCCCTGCCAGATGTGCAGCCGTCATGAAGCAGCGGCAACGCGCTCAGGGTCGGAGGCGGTCGCGGGCACCGTGGTGCCCGCTTCGTGGCGTCGGGTGAGGTGGCGGTCCAGCAGAACGCTGCCCATGTGGGCCACCCCGAAGGCCGCGCCGATCCAGGCCGTACCCGCCAGTCCCAGTCCCGTGTTGATGACGAGGCCGGACGCCACCGGCGCGACGGCGATGCCGACATTGAACGCGGCGATGTTCACGGCGCCACCGAGCGTCCTGGTCTCCCCCAGAATGGAGAAGACCCTGGCGTTGACGGCGGGCGTGACGCCGAAGTTGGCCGCCCCCAGGAGCACCACCAGGGCGATGGTGACCCAGGCGACATGTGCGGCAACCGCGAGTGCTGTCGCGGCCACGATGAAGGCGCCCATGCCCACGAGCAGGAGTGTGAAGGGGGCGCGGTCGGCGACGCGTCCTCCGATGGTCAGGCCGATGAACGCGCCGACGCCGTAGAGTCCGAGCACCAGGGGCACCAGGCCTGTGCTGAGGCCGGTGACGTCCTCCAGCAGCGCTCCGAGGTAGGAGAAGATCGCGAACTGGGCGGCGACGGTCAGGGCGGTGGTGGCGTAGGCGACCCAGAGCCGCGGCTGCATCAGCGAGCGCAGTTCCGTGGCCAGACGTGGCTGTGCCGTTGTCGTGTCCCGGCCGCCGGGGAGGGCGACGAGCAGTGCGAGCGTGGACAGCGCGGTCATCGCGGCGACGGCCCAGAAGGCGGCCTCCCAGCCGGCGTGCTGGGCGAGCAGGGTGCCGCCGGGGACACCGATGATCGTGGCCACGCTCAGTCCCGAGACGACCACGCCCATGGCTCGGCCCTGCTTGTCGGCATCCACCAGCGAGATGGCCGCGACCGAGGCCATGGCCCAGAATCCGGCATACGCCATCGCCGACAGCACGCGCATGACCAGCAGGAATCCGAAGTGCGGGACGAGGGCGGCGCCGATGTGGGCGGCGATGAAGACGAGCTGGAAGCCGGTCAGCGCAGCACGGCGCGGCATCTTCAGGGTGACCAGGCTCATCAGCGGTGCTCCGACGAGCATGCCGATGGCGAAGGCGGACACCAGCATTCCGGCGGACGCGAGGGGTATGCCGAGATCCTGGGCGATGGAGGGCAGCACGCCGGAGAGCATGAACTCCGAGGTGCCCTGGGCGAAGATGCCCAGCCCAAGAACGTAGATCACAAAGGGCATGATTCATCTGCTCCGTCTGAGGAACGAGGGGGGAACCAGGCGCTCCGCTCGGCCGTGCGCAGCCGCTTCTCGGAAAGGGCCGTTGCCGGCGAGGACCACCTGCGAAGGCGGCGCTGCCTCCCGGTTCGCATCCAGCATCCCGCCCGGGACACACGTGTGGACGCCCCGCGCACGCCCTGCCGAACCTAGGTCCGACTGGTCCACCTTCACCAGCCCCGGCACGCCACTGCAGTGGTGACGCCGGATGCATGGACCACAACTGCGTACTTGGTGAGTTGGTGTGCTCGCGGCAGGCTCGCCTGCGTCCCGAGGATGCGGGGGTGGCCTTCGGTCCGGCCCTGCCCGCCCCCCGGCTGTACTGCGGGGTCGCGTGAGGGGACGGTCGAAGCCCAGTCCTATGTTCAGGTCAGGGTCCGTAGCGGGGAGCCCGCGGCCCACGCTGCGATGTCTTCGACTGCGTCCCGGTAGAACACCTCGTACAGGTCCCGGCTGACGTATCCGATGTGCGGGGTCACCACGGCGTTGTGCGCGGAGCGCAGCGGGTGGTCGGCAGGCAGCGGTTCGCGATCGAAGACGTCCAGTGCCGCGCCCGCGATCCTCTCCTCGTTCAGCGCGTCCAGGAGCGCGGCTTCGTCGATCACGGGCCCGCGTGATGTATTGACCAGGATCGAGGTGGGCTTCATCAGGCGCAGTTCACGTTCGCCGACGAGCCCGCGCGTCCGCTCGCTGAGCACCACGTGGATGCTCAGCACGTCCGAGCGGGCGAACAACTCGTCGCGTGAAACGTAGGTCACGCCCTTGGCCTGAGCGTCTTCCGGCCGGAGATTCTGGCTCCAGGCGATGGTCTGCATGCCGAAGGCTTTGCCGATCTCTGCCACACGGGTGCCCAGCCGTCCCAGGCCCAGGACTCCCAGAGTGGCCTGGTGCAGGCTCGTTCCCAGGCCCACCTGCCAGCCGCCGCGGCGTACCGACTCAACGTTCTGGGGGATCAGGCGGGCTGCTGAGAGGATCAGTCCCCATGTCAGTTCGGCCGTGGGGTGTGAGGAGTACCCCGTGCCGCTGACGGTGATGTTCAGTCGCTGGGCAGCGGCGACATCGATCGCGGCGTTGCCGGGGCCCGTGGTGACGAGCAGAGCAAGTCTGGGCAGCCGGTCCAGTGTCGAACTCGGAAACGGCGTCCGTTCGCGCATCGCCACGATGACGTCGTAGTCGGCCAGCGCCGCGATGACTTCCGCCTCGTCGCCGAGCGGCTCGCCGTAGACGTCCACTTGGGCGTGCAGGGAATCCCAGTCCGCCAGGCTCAGGGCGACGTTCTGGTAGTCGTCGAGTACTGCGACCTTCATGTTTGCTCACCGGCTCTCGTGATCGGCATGCTTTCATGGTTACCGGGCGGAACCCGCCGGTTTCCTCGCGGTGGCGGCCGGACGGCGGGCCGCCGGCGCGGCCATCTCCGGCCTCACCTCTCGAGTCGCGGGTAGTCGGTGTAGCCGGCGGCGTCCGGGCCGTAGAAGAGGTCCTGCTTCGGTTCGTTGAGGGGTGCGTGGGCGGCGAACCGGGCGGGCAGATCCGGGTTGGCGATGAAGGCCTGTCCGTAGGAGACCAGATCCGCCAGGCCGTCGGCCAGAACCGTGTTTCCCCGGTGCTGGTCGAAACCGACGTTCGCGATGACGGTGCCCTGGTAGACCTTGCGGAAGTGGCGGAACATCTCGTCGCCGGACAGGTCCGCGAGCGGCCCTCCGACGGGGTCGGCCATCATCCCCATGAGCAGCAGGTGCGAGAGGTCGTAGTCGTTGAGTCGTCCGAGTACGTACTCACTGTCGGCCAGGGCTTCGCTTCCGGAGACGAACGCCCCTCTCTCGGCCCAGGCGGGTCCGGCCTTCACACCGACACGGCGCAGGTCGACGTGGTCACCGACGGCCTCGAGGACTTCGAGGAGGAAGCGGGCGCGGTTCTCGATCGAGCCGCCGTAACGGTCCGTGCGGACATTGGTGCGGGGGTTCAGGAACTGGCTGATCAGGTAGTTGAAGCCCGCCTGGAGCTGTACCCCGTCGAATCCGGCGCGCATGGCGTTGCGGGCGGCCGTCGCGAAGTCGGCGACCGTCTGCCGGATGTCGTGCTCCGACATCGCCAAGGGCTCCACGGTGGGCTTGCGGCCCGTCGAGGTCGGCGCCAGCAGTCCCGGGTCGACCGCCGAGGGCGCGAGAGGCGGCCGGCCGTCGAAGAAGTCGGGGTGCGAGGCGGACCCGGTGTGCCAGAGCTGGGCTAAGATGACGCCCCTCGCCCGGTGGACCGCGTCCGTCACCTGTTTCCAGCGAGCGACCTGCTCGTCGGTGAACAGCCCCGGAACGTCGTGCCAGCCGATCGCGTCACGGCTGATCCACACGCCCTCGGAGATGATCAGGCCGGCCGATGCGCGCTGAGCGTAGTACTGGGCATGAAGGTCACCGGGCAGCAGGTCGCTGTTGCGGGCGCGGGCCCGTGTCAATGGGGCCATGACCATGCGGTTCGCCAGCGGGAGGTCCCGCATCCGGTACGGCTGGAGGAGAGGCTGTGTCGAACTCGTCATGTGAGTCTCCTGATGAAGGGCGAAGCCCAGCAGGCCCCGGGAAGGGTGCCGGGTCACATTCCGGAGCGGCAGCAGCCGCCCTAACACACAGATCCACTAATGCACAGATCTGCGCCTTAGGGTGAGCCTACCAGGAATCCCCCTTAACGCAAACATCTGCGCATCAAGCGCGAATGACAGGCACGGGGGATGCCGGAGATCCGACCTCAGAGTTCGTCCACGTAGGCGTGCGCGTCGATCTCGGACAAGGTCCAGGGCAGGAAGATCACGCGGTAGATGATCGGGGCCACCACCCGGTCGATGACATCGTCACCGCTGAAGGTGCCGCCGGACCGGGCAGCGAAGGCGGCCGCCTCCGCCCGCCTGTCGCGCAGACAGTCCGACTCACTCTCCCCCGCCGCGGCGGCCCCTCCCCGGAGGATGGCCGCGTTCACGGGGATGCTGTAGTGACTGATCAACTCCCGCGCCCACGCGACCAGGTCGGCCCGCACATCACCGGTATCAGGAAGGCCGCGCCCGGGGTCCAACCGGTAGGTCGCCAGGTCGTTGATCATGGTCCGGGCATCACCCCACCGCCGGTAGATGCTGGAGTGATTCACCCCGGCGCGCTCCGCGACCATCGGGATGGTGATGGCGTCACTGCCCCGTTCGGCTATCAGTTCCTCGACGGCCTTCCTGATCGACGCGAGCACAGCGGCGCTGCGGCCGCCGGTACGGCGCCGCGGGGTCGATTCCGTAGTCATATACCCCACAGTAACGCACAGGGCTTGGCAATAACCCTCCCTCGGGTCTACGCTGCCTGTAACGCACAGATCCTTGCCTTAGGGGGCTTCGAGGTGTCCCGCGTCATCGAATCAACACGCGACCGCAGCCCGGTCGCTGTGATCACCGAGCCTGCCCGGGCCCGGAGGCTGCTTGCTCCTTCCACTGCGTTCGCCGGATCGGGTGCCGTGTTCGCGGCGCTCTATGTGGCCGCGGGCGCGCCCACTCCGCTGCTGGTCGTCTTCGAGCAGCAGTGGCGCTTCCCGGCCTGGGTGCTGACGGTCGCCTTCGCGTCCTACGCGCTGGGCCTGCTGGCAGCCCTGCTGGTCGCCGGCTCCCTGTCCGACCACATCGGACGCCGACCCGTCCTGATCGGATCCCTCGCGGTGGAGCTCGGGGCGATGCTCATGTTCGTCTTCGCCTCCGACATCGGCTGGGTGATCGCGGCCCGCACCATTCAGGGCATCGCCACCGGTGCGGCCACCAGCGCCTTCTCCGCCTCGGTCGTGGAACACGCCCCGGAGCACCGCAAGAGACTGGGGACGATCATCACCAGCATCGCTCCGGCCGGCGGGCTGGGTCTGGGTGCCCTGCTGACCGGCGCGGCGGTCCAGTTCAGCAACCACGCGAGCGTCATCGTGTTCACGGCCCTCGCGGTGATCATGGCCGTCGGCACGGGTGTCGTCGCGTTCTCAGCCGAGACGGTATCTCCCCGCCCGGGAGCGGTGCGCTCCCTCATACCTCGCGTTTCCGTTCCCAGGGCCGCGCGCCGTGAATTCGTGGCGAGCATCCCCGTGCACATGGCCGCCTGGATGCTGGCCGGACTGTTCATGGGGCTCGTCCCCACGATCCTCCGCGACCTGCTGGGCCTGCACAGCGGTCTCCTGAACGGCGCCACGGCCTTCGTCCAGCCCGCGGCCGCCGCCGTGGCCGGCCTCTCTCTCGGCCGCCTCGCGCCCCGCCGCACCATTCTCGTCGGCGGCGCGGGCGTGCTGCTGGGCACCGCGGTCAACATGACCGGAGTCGCCACTGCGACACTTCCGCTACTGTGGCTGGGAGGCCTCATCGGTGGCGTGGGCGTCGGCGCCTCCTTCTCCGGAGCCCTGCGCACCATCGCCCCTCTCGCACAGGCCCACGAGAGGGCCGGGCTCTTCGCGGCCGTCTACCTGGTCGCCTACCTGAGCTTCGGAGTGCCGGCGATCATCGCAGGCCTCCTGATCGCCCCGCTCGGACTGCTCCACACCGTCCTCGGCTACGGCGTCGCCATCATCGCCGCCGCCGCTCTCGGACTGCTCGCGCAGTACCGCATGCACACCCGTCGCTGACCGACGAACCGCCCGCCGGCGATCGCCGATACGCACCGGCGACTGTACGACCCCCACCTCCTCGGACAACAACCCGACAGCGAGAGGCACACCATGACACAGGAAAGCCGACGTCCCGCCGACGCCTCCGGAGTCTTCCGAATCGGCGGTGACCTGCCTGTCAACCGGCTCGGATACGGAGCGATGCAGCTGACCGGACCAGGCGTCTGGGGGCCGCCGAAGGATCCCGAAGAAGCCGTGCGCGTGCTGCGCCGAGCCGTCGAGCTGGGCGTGAACCTCATCGACACAGCGGACTCCTACGGCCCGTTCGTCAGCGAGCGGCTCATCCACAAGGCGCTGCATCCCTACCCGGCGGGCCTGGTGATCGCCACCAAGGGCGGACTCTCCCGTTCGGGCCCGGACGACTGGCGGCCCCTGGGCCGTCCCGAATACCTGCGCCAGCAGACCGAACTGAGCCTGCGCCACCTGGGCGTGGAGCGCATCGACCTCTACCAGCTGCACCGCATCGACCCCAAGGTGCCGCTGGCCGACCAGATCGGCGAGCTGCGCCTGCTCCAGCAGGAGGGCAAGATCCGCCACATCGGACTGTCCGAGGTGACGGTCCCGCAGATCCGGGAAGCCCGCACGATCGCGGACATCGTCTCCGTGCAGAACCTGTACAACCTCGCCAACCGCGGCGCCGAGGACGTACTGGACTACGCCGAACGGGAGAACCTGGGCTTCATCCCGTGGTATCCGATGGCCACCGGACAACTGGCTCGTGAAGGCGGCCCGCTGGACACGCCGGCGAGGGCACACGGCGCGAGCCCTTCCCAGCTCGCCCTGGCCTGGCTGCTGCACCGCTCCCCCGTCATGCTGCCCATCCCCGGCACCTCCCGCGTGTCCCACGTCGAGGAGAACACTCAGGCCGCCCGGATCGCCCTCGGTGACGCGGAATACGAGGCGCTCAGCGAAGCCGCGCGTGAGGCGTGATCAACGGCGCAATCACGCAGGGCGGCAACGCCGACGCGGTCGTGGCCCGAGTGACTGCTTGCGCAAAGCGTTCCCGGCCACGCTCTCGCCCGACGCGCACAGCGATCGTGCATCGGCCGACCGGATCGGTCCCGCTCACCTGTTCGGGTGAGGGAAACACCGCCGATGAGTGACCAGGACTTGAGATCATGACATCACCGCGCGCATCCAACGTCACACTGCCGATCCCTTGCGCCTCGCGCGCCTCCTACGCCGAGGACAGCGGCCAGGGTCGCCGGCAGCGAGGGCGAGGCCGGGTTCCAGGCCCTCAGCCGAGCCGCGTCAGCAGTGGCCCCGACCGGCCCGGCGCACGGCACGACACCTCCGGGCCAAGAAGGACCCGCGCACACATCCGCAGCACGAGTAACGCATTTGTCCCAGCAAGGAACAAACAATGCACTCCGCACCTCGCACCGCACCGCAGCGGTCCCTGGGCCGCTGCGGAATCTTCAGCCACGAACTGCGCTCCGAAGACCCGGCACTTCAAGACCGGCGGCGCCACGCGGCGGCCGAGCTGGAAGACCTCGGCTTCGCGCGATGCCTTCGCCGTCCATGGTCCAGACACCCCCTGGGACCAGCTCCACGCGCTGTACTTCGCCGGCTACGCCCTGTGGAACTACCTCACCGCCCCCGTACCTGCTGACACGTCCCGGTGTCGTGGTGCAGGAGCTGGCACCCTGGCGGGAGGCCGACGAAGAGTGGCGACGGCTACGAGCCACCTTCCCCCAGGCCCTGGCCACGCACTCCACGGAACAGGTCTTCTACTACAACGCGGCCGGCCTGCTGCGCCGCCATGACTACGCGCCCGACGTACTCGGCGGCACACCGGCCGCGCACTTCACCGAACACCATGTGCCGGCATCAGGGTTGGTCTTCCCGACCCACAGGTACGTCGTGCCCGTCCAGAAAGACGGGCACGCCGCGTCCGAACCGGTCCTCATCACCATCGATCTGACCGGCATCTCCGTCACCTGACGACGGGCCGCCGACATTCCGTGGGGAAGCAGCCGCCTCCGACGGTGTTGACGGACACCCCGAGTTCGGCGGCGGCGGAGCGGTTGGAGTGCCCGTCGGCGATCAGCAGTGCCACGCGCCGCTCGGCCCCCGTCAGGGAGGTCCAACCGGTGTCCGGGCGGGTGCGGGCCACCGCCCACTTCGCCCGGCGGGCGCCGGCCTGGCGCATGATGCGCTCGACTTCCGCCCGGTAGACACGGGCGTCCATGCGGTGGTAGTCGTCCCAGGCCCGGTCGAGCTGCTCCAGAGCCGCGGCCTGAGAGGCACGACATCGCCACCGCCACCAGGCCGAGGCCGTCGCTCGTCCACGTCTCTCCTCTCAGTGAGTCAGGAGGGGTTCTCGGTACGTCGGTGAGGGCCCCTGCGGACCAAGCCGCCGGAGACTGGTGCGGTGCCGAGGTCGCCGTGGCCGTCCTCGTGGCGCAGCACCCAGTCGTCGAGGTCGAGGGCCGTCTCCAGCGGTTCCCTGGCCATGTGGGCCCGCAGGCTGGTCACTTCGGCGGCGGCTCCGCCCGAGCGAGTCTCCTCGGTGGAGAGCAGTTCTTCCCGGAAGGCCGTCTCGGGCATCGCGAAGCGCACCCGAGCGGTGTGGGGAGTCACATACAGGACCTCGCCGATGAGCTGCCAGTCGGTGCCACCCATCCGCTCGAACACGGCGGCGGCTTCGAAGAACCGCTGCGCGGCGGCGAGCACTCGGGCGGCATCGGCCAGGACAGTGCCTGGCGCACGGGTGGTGCCGTCGGGATTCAGCTCATGCTCGCCGATCGGGACGGCGGCACGCGCGAGGTCGGCCAGTTCGCATGCTTCGTAGGCCATCACCAGCCTCGCTCGCGCCGCGTCCGTGTAGGGCGCGGTGGCTCCCGCACCGCTTTCGGTCATGTCAGTCAGCCTCCGTTTCAGACGAGGGGCGGTGAGCCGGCCACGGCGCCGGGTACGCGGGCGGACCGCGACACTGCGTTCGCCGTCACCGGCGGCAGGCCGAAGGCGACGAGAGCGGGCAGCGCCACGAACGTGCCCGCACCCCCTATGGCGTTCCAGCAGGACGAGAGAAAACTCGATCACACGCCGAGCATCACTCCGTGACGAGTAGGTTCGCAATGCGTGATCGGCGCACCCAGCCTAAGCCTGTGCCTTAGTCTGGGCCGGTGCGCTATGACCTGGACGACCTGCGGCTCTTTCTTCACATCGTCTCGGAGGGGTCGATCACGGGGGGCGCTCATCGCATGCACCTGAGCCTGCCCTCAGCCAGCGCCAGAGTGCGCTCGCTGGAACACCACGCCGGCGTGGCACTGCTGATCCGTGGCCGCCGGGGCGTGCGGCCGACGCCGGCGGGGACGGCCCTGGCCCGGCACGCGCGCGACGTACTCGCCCAGACCGCACGGCTCGAAAGCGCCGTCGCGAGCTACACCCGGTCCCCGACCGCTCCCCTGACCCTGCTCGGTGGCGGCTCCGCGATGCACCGGCTCGTGCCGCAGGCCCTCATCTCGTTCCTCCGCGCCCACCCGGACATCGACGTCAGAGTGTCCGAGAGCCGCACCCCGCAGACCGTACGGATGCTCGCCGACGGCGAAGCGGACCTGGGGGTCGTCCTCGACGACGAGGCTCGCGACTGCGGCCTGCGCATGGAGCCCCTCGGCGACGACTCCCTGGTCGTGATCGGCCAGGCCGGAGGAATCCTCGCCGGACGGACCGCGCTGCCCTACAGCGAGGTCGCCGAACACCCTCTCGTCGGCCTCGACGCCGAATCCTCGCTGCGCCGCTGGATCGAGGAACACCTCGGACCGCACGCGCCGGTGGTACGCCACCGCACCACGGTCGCCAGCTTGAGCGTCCTCGTCTCCCTCGCAGCCGCCGGCGTCGGGCTCGCCGTCGTACCACGCCGCGCCATCGACCCCCATCAGCCCCTCGACGTCTGCGAACTGCAGGACCCCTGGGCCCGCCGCCACCATCTGCTGGCCTGGGGCGTCAAGGATCGCACCGCGTCGACGGCCACCACGGCACTCGCCGAACACCTGCGCCACGCCGCCCTGTCCGAGCCTTCGTTCCGCAACGCACACGCACACGCGGACGCGGACGCCGTCGGTCAGCAACCCTTCCACGACGGCTGACCGAACATCACACGTTGGCGCTACATGTCTGCTCGACGAAGCTATGCGAGAGCAGGCTCTCAAAATCCCGTGGCAGGTCACGATGGGCAGGTGCCACACTGGCCGTGTCAGAGGGGCGTAGCTCAGCCCGGTCAGAGCAGCGGACTCCAAACCCGCGCGCCGCAGGTTCAAATCCTGCCGCCCCTGCCAGTCGCACCTCCTGGAGCGCCGAGAACGGGTCATGATGCGCTCCTGTGGGCGGCCGGCGAGGCAGAAACCTCTCCGAGAGACGGCGTCTCATGCGAGGGCCGAGCCGACCACCCACCGAGGTGTTCAATCTGTCTCGGAGAGCAGCGGTGTCCTGGCCGTTCGGCGCCAGTAGGGCGGTGCGGCCGAGAGATCGCGCAATGCGTTGGTCACGCAGTGAATCTCTCCTCCCACGGTGCCGACGGCATGGGCGTAGTCCCAGTCCTCCACCCAGGCGACCCGGGTGCCGATGGCCGACAGCGCTGTTTCGGTGGCGCGTTCGAAGACGTCCCGGCCGTCGTGGCCGGCGTGGGAGTGGGGGGCCGGAGCGAGGTAGGTGCGGGTACCCGTGGCGACCCCGTTGGCGATGGCGGGCAGGCGGTTGGCGACGATGTCCTGGCGGGGATAGCCGGGGACCTCGAGACGGGTGAAGATCGCCGGTACACGCACGATGTCCTGTTGATGCAGGCCGAGTTGGCCGGTCAGCAGGTCCAGTGCCCGGTCGATGCCGGCCGTGGCCAGACGGTTGCCCTCGAGGACGGACTTTTCACGGAGCAGGCCGCTCGCCCCGGCCTTGCGCAGGAGGTCCGCGCCCAGGGCCGGGTCGGCGACGACGGCGGCCCAGCCGCGTTCGGTGTCGGCGGGGACGAACGACAGGAACTCGTCGATGTGCCCGACGGCCAGCCAGCTGGTGTCGACCGCCAGCGGTGACTGTTCTCGCTGAGCCTGAAGCAGCCGGGTGAAGGTCGGATCCGGGGCGGCCTGTCCCCCGTCGGATCCGTACAGCACCCGTCCCGCGGGGAAACGTTTGTCGGGCGGCGCGACCAGGAAGTTTCCGGTGGAGCTGAACGAGCCCCACAACGTGCTGCGTTCGCTGTCGCCGACCCGGCCGGTGTCGTACTGCTGCACGGCGGCGGTGCCCGGGCCGCGCAGTACGGTGAACGCGGAGCGTCCGGCGTCGCGCAGCGGGAAGGCGCGAGTGCTGCCCTCGGGCATCACATCGCTCGAGCGCAGCAGCACCCGCGTGCGGCGCGGTGTGCCGGCGGGGCCGGGGACCTCGAAGTAACCGGTGATGAACTGGTCGCGCATCCAGCGGTCGCCGCCGGTCGGATACTCCAGCAGGCGGTCGTTCAGCCCGGCCTCGGCCAGGGCCGCGCGGAGCCGGCCGCGGAAGGTCTTCTCGCCCTTCTCGACCGGGCGGGCGGGGACGTCGGGGTCGTGGCCGTGGCGCTCGGCGCTCTCCGGCGTGGTGCTGTTGTCGCTGATCACCATGCGGTCGATGGGCAGCAGGTCATGGGTGAGGATCAGTGGCGCGACCCGGAGCCGCGCCGTGTCGCGGGTGGCGCGGCCACCGTCGACGACCTCGAGGGTGACGTCGATCAGGCCGTCGAAGACCTTCGGGTCGCGCACGAGGTCGCGGGCTTCCAGCGCCAGATCGACACCGGAGCGCAGTTCGTCGGCGGTGAGCCGGGCGTCCGTTCCGAGCGGCGTGGGTAGTCCGCCCTCGTGCCGTCGGAACAGGCGGGTGTAAGGGGCGGCCGTGCGATTCACGCTGATCCTGCCGTACGCTCCAGGGCCCAGATTCGGCAGGGCGGCCAGCCGCAGCGGAGCCAGGTCGAGGGCGTCGCGGGCGCCGTTGACCTGCTCGTCGGCCGCGTCGTTGCACGCGGCCAGGGCGTCGTCGCCGAGCCGGGAGCCGTTGTCCCCGAGGGTTGGGCAACGGTCGGCGCTGTCATCCAGGTTGGGCATGACCAGCGCGCCCCGGCCGTCGCTCCAACTGCCGCGGCCCGGGATGTCGGCGTCGGAGAGCCGACCGTCACGGTTGGTGTCGGCGATCAGGGTGACGGCGTGGGGTGCGGCGTTGGCGCTGGGCAGGTGGACGGCGGTACCGGCGAGGGTGACCACGGCGATGGCGGTGGCGCGGAGCGGCCGGGATGCGCTGCGAGTCGAGGCGATGTGCGGCATGGCCCCAGCATTCGAGGCGGACATCGGTTGGCGCATCGGCGCGTTGGCAGATGTTGCGGCCTCGGTCTCCGGTGAGATCTCTGCCATTCGGCAGAGGCGGCCCGACCTGCGGCGTCGATAAGCTGGCCGGATGCGTAGCGCGGAAGTGGCCTGTGGTGTCGCGGCGGGCATCGTGGCCGTCGCGGCGGTCGTCGCGCTCCCTGAGGCCGGACCCCTGATCACTCTGCCCGCCGTGGCGGCCGCCGGCTCGGCGCTGTTGCGACGACCGCGCTGGGGGGCGTGGGCTGCCGTGGTGTCGGTGGCCGCCACGGTGGCCTACCGGGGGCCTGCCGGGAACGAGACCGGGCCATGGTGGCTCGTCGAGACCGCCGGGCTGCTCGCCCTGCTGGTACCGGCCGCACACGCCGCCGAAGGCCGCCGCGGGTGGGCGTTGTGTGTACTGCCCGCGACGGCGGCCGCCGTACTGCCGCTGCGCATCGGGCCGAATCTGGAGCCACCCGCGCAACCGGCCGAGACGGCGGTCATCTGCGGACTGGCCACGATCGCCGCCCTCGCCACCCTACTCGCCGGCCGGTATCTGCGCGCGCTCGACCGGAGGCGGGCCGGCGCGGTGGCGGAGGCCAGGCGGGCCCAACGCCTCGCGCTGGCCCGGGACCTGCACGACTTCGTGGCCCACGAAGTCAGCGGAATGCTCACGCAGGCGCAGATGGGCCAGGTAGTGGCGGCAACGGATACACACCAGGCGGTGGCCACGCTGCGGCGCATCGAGGAAGCGGGACTGCGGGCGATGGAGACCCTGGACCGGACCGTGCGCATGCTCGACGAAGAGACGCATGAAGGTGAGCGCGAGCAGCCCGCCCTGGCGGAGCTGGCCGCAGTGGTGGCACGGTTTCGTGAGGGAAGCGCCGCGCGGGTGGAACTGGACCTCGACCCGCGCATACGCGAGGTGCCGGCGCTGGCCCACCGGATGGTGACGGAGGCCCTGACGAACGTGCGGCGACATGCCCCCGGTGCGACACGGATCCGGGTGGCGGTGCGCCGTACAGGCAGAGCGCTGTCGGTGAGCGTCGTCAACGACGTCCGCGACATCAGCGCGTCCGGAGGTGACTCGCCAGCTGGGCTGCCGGGTGGCGGCAGGGGGCTGGCCGCCCTGCGCGCGCGGCTCGCGGCCGAGGCGGCCACACTCACCGCCGGACCGACGGGGACGGGCGGTTGGCAGACGGCGGCCACGTGGCCCGGCAGCCGCGTCGAAGGGCGGACAGCGCAGTGATCCGGGTACTGATCGCGGACGACCAGGAGTTGGTGCGCCACGGGTTCCGGATGGTCCTCGACGCTCAGCCCGACATGATGGTCGTCGGGGACGTGGCGGACGGAGTGACCGCGGTCGAGGTGGCCCGTCGGCAGCGTCCGGACGTCGTCCTGGCCGACATCCGCATGCCCGGCCTCGACGGCCTCGAAGTGGTCCGCCGTCTCGTGCCGGAAGGCCATCGAGTCGTCGTGGTCACCACATTCGACGACGACAGCTACCTCGGTCCCGCCCTGCGCGACGGAGCCTCCGGTTACCTGCTGAAACGCTCCGGCCCCACGATGATGGTGGAAGCCGTACGGGCGGCGATGGCGGGCGACACCCTGATCAGCCCGTCGCTGACGGTCCGCCTGCTGCGTGGCCTGGCGCCACCGGTCAAAGCGTCCGTGCCCGACCGCTCGTTGCTCACCGCACGGGAGACGGAGGTGGTACGGCTGGTCGCCCAGGGGCTCACCAACGCGGAGATCGGCGCCGCGTTGCATGTCTCGCCAGGCACGGTCAAAACCCACATCGCCGCCGTGCAGCGCAAACTGAACGCCCGCAATCGCGTAGCCGTCGCCGCCTGGGCATGGGCCTCGGGGCTGGCCGACCCCTGTCAACCGTGGGCCGGTCCGGGACGAGCTTGACCCCGTCCCGGCGCCGGGCGGCCGGTCAGGAAGGGGACGGGGAACGAGTGTGGTCCCGCCCGTCCAGCGAGCACGTGTTCAGGAGGGTCGCGGCGTCCGCCCCGGCGGGCAGGCCGACGGTCCGGGAAGAGGGCGGTCGATGGCCTGCGGTGAGCCAGCTCTCGAGCGCCGTGAACGCCGTTCGGTGGCACGGGGTGAGGGGACGGAGCCGGTCCGGGAACATGTCGACCAAGGAGTCGGTGTGGGTGCCGCCCTCGATGCGGTAGTAGCGGTACAGGTGGCCGCGGCCGGCCTCGCGCACCATGCGGGCGTAGACATCGGAGTCCTGGCTGATCGGCAGCAGAACGTCCAGCGTGCCCTGCACGGTGATCAGCGGCCTGCCGATCCGCCCGGTGAGTGCGATTTTCTCCACGGCCTGCCTGACCTCGTCCGGACGCGCCGCGTAGTCGTAGTCGGTGTCGCAGGCCGGAGTCCCCGTCGGGCAGTACGGGGTACCCGCCTCGGCCGCCCCGTCGAAGCCGGGGTCGATTTCCTCGCGGTAGATGCGCTGGGTCAGATCCCAGTAGAACTGATAGTGGTAGGGCCAGAGGAACTCCGACCCGGCCGGGAACCCTGCGGCGTGCATGGCTTCTCGCGCCTGCCGGGCGCCCCCGCCCCCGGCGGCGTACACGGGGTAGTGGCGCAGCGCCTTGGGCAGGAAGTCCAGCAGGGTGGGTCCGTCGGAGCGCCACAAGGTGCCCTCCCAGTCGACTCCCCCGTCGTAGAGTTCGGGGTGGTTCTCCAGCTGCCAGCGCACCAGGTACCCGCCGTTGGACATGCCCGTCACCAGAGTGCGGGACGGCGGGCGGCGGTAGCGCTGGGTGACCGTGGCACGGGCGGCCCGGGTGAGCTGGGTGAGGCGGTCGTTCCATTCGGCGATGGCGTCGCCCGGCGCCTTCCCGTCCCGGTAGAAGGCGGGGCCCGTGTTCCCCTTGTCGGTGGCGGCGTAGGCGTAGCCGCGGGAGAGCACCCAGTCGGCGATGGCCCGGTCGTTGGCGTACTGCTCACGGTTGCCGGGGGTGCCGGCGACCACCAATCCGCCGTTCCAGACGTCGGGCAGGCGGATGACGAACTGGGCGTCGTGCCTCCAGCCGTGGTTGGTGTTGGTGGTGGAGGTGTCGGGGAAGTAGCCGTCGATCTGAACGCCGGGGACCCCGCTGGGGACCGCCAGACGCTCCGGCGTCAGCCCGGCCCAGTCGGCGGGGTCGGTGTGTCCCGAGGCAACCGTGCCCGCGGTCGTCAGCTCATCCAGGCAAGCCGACTGCTGACGCTCGGCACCCGGTACACGTATCTGTGCCAGGTGCGCGCAGTGGGCACCCGGGTTTCCTGGTGCGGCCGTGGCCGCCGCGGGGGTGAGCAGGAGAGCGGCCAGGGCGAGGGCTGTCGGAACACTCCGTCGCCGGATACATGGTGTGGAGCTTGGAGAGAGACGCATCGGTGTGCCTCCGAGAGTGTGCAACGATGCGCGGGAGGCTATGAGGCCCGACGTGCCCGGTACATAGGTCTGCCGACCACCGTCCGTCTCCTCACAGTGGTTCGGAGCTCCACCTCCTGGGCTCATGTTCCTGCGGGTGCCCGAGCGGTACGACTCCGATGCAGCGGCCGTGGTGGTCGAGCAGACGCCCCATGTGCTTGACCGTCCGCAGTACCACCGAGCGGTCGGACACGGTGAGGCGCGGCAGCTTGCCCGACAGGTGGGCCTCGAAGGCGTGCACGTCGCGCAGGTCCCGCAACCAGACATCGATCACCAGGTTGTGCGGGCCGGCCGTGATCGCGCATGAGCGGACCTCCCGCACCTCGGACAGTACCCGGCTCGTCCCCTCCACGTGCTGGCCCGGGACCGATGCGAAGTAGACGGCGGACAGCGGCCACCCCGACAGCGGCCGGGCCAGATCGCAGCGCAGGCTCAGCCGGGACGCCAGCAGAGATTGCAGCCTGCGGCGCACCGTGGTCAGACTCGCGTCGGTCGCCGCCGACAGGTCGCGCAGCGAGGTGCGCCCATCCACACTCAGCAGTTCCAGCAGACGCGCGTCCAGGTCGTCCAGGCGGGCCTCGGCCACGGGCAGGGACCGGCCGGGCCGGGGAACCGCCGCCTCGATGCGCGCGCTCTGGGCCTCGTCCAGACTGCGCAGCCGCCATCGGCTGCCCTCGGTGGGGACGCCGGTGGACACATGTGTGCGCGTCGCCCGTACCCCTGGCGTCCGCTGGAACAGCAGCGTGGTGGTGCGCGCCAGTTCCTCCAGGCTCCTGGCCTGTACGGCGATCACCAGATCGCGACCGCCCGCTGTGATCTTGATGTTCGCCACCGCTGGATCCGTCGCGAGAGCCCGCGCCACGGCCTCGGCGGCGCCCGGCTCGGCGTCCACCTCGACCACGCCGCTCACGACGATCCGCGAGTTCGACAGCCGGGGATAGGCGGTCACCCACGCCAGACCCGCCGCCTCGAGCCGGTGCCAGCGTCGCGCGACGGTCACCGGGTTGACCCCGAGTACCTCGCCGACCAGCGTCCACGGGGCCCTGGGATGGATCTGGAGGGCATGGACGACAGCACGGTCCAGTTCATCGAGCTCCACATCGGCTCCCGCGGCGGCACAATCCTGCACGCCCATGGGTGGCGCTTCTCTGCACCCGTCGAGGAAATCCGACGACAACTCTGCACCGTGACTCCAGGTTTTCTTGCGCATTCCACACTCCCTTCGCCCGTTCCCGATATGGAGGAGTGACCGCGCCCATGACGCATGCCACGACGCAGGAGGCCACCCGAACCGCCCTGCGGGTTCACAACTCCCGGCTCATCGACGGCACCGGTTCGTCCCCTGTGGAAGACGCCGTCGTCACCGTCGACGCCGAAGGCACCATCACCTACGCGGGAGCCGCCGCGACGGCGCCCCCAGCCGACGATGACGACGCTCCGGTTCGCGTCATCGACGCCGGTGGCCGCACCGTACTCCCCGGCTTCTTCGACTGCCACGTCCACCTCGCCTACGCGCAGGGCTCGCCGCCCGGCCGCCGCGCGGAGCTCGACCCGGTGCTGGTCACTCTGGACACCGCCACGCGGCTGCGGCAGACTCTCGACGCCGGCATCACCACCGCACGCGATCTGGGTGGTCTGTCGGCGGGCTACCGCAAGGCCGTCGAGACCGGACGGATCGTGGGTCCGCGGGTGCAGACGGCCGTACGGATCCTCAGCCACACCGGCGGCCACGCCGACCTGCGCCTTCCCGACGGCACCGATCTGACCGCCGGGATGTCCGAGATCGCCGACACCCCCGACGCGGCCCGGATCGCGGTGCGCCGGGTGCTGCGCGAGGGCGCCGACCTGGTGAAGGTCTGCGCCACGGGCGGCATGGGCAGCCCCTATGACGACCCCGACGACGAGGGCCTGCTCGAGGAGGAGATCCGCGCCGTCGTGGACGAAGCACGGCGCCACGGCGGCAGGCCGGTCGCCGCCCACGCCCAGGGCAACGCGGGCATCCTCAACGCGATCCGCGGCGGGGTGACCAGCATCGAGCACGGTTACGGTCTGGACGAGCGGGCGCTGGACATGGCGGGCGAGCGCGGCGTCTTCGTCGTCCCCACGCTCTCCACCGTCTACGCGGGCATCAACAAGCGCACGATGCCCGATTACCACTACCAGAAGAAGACCCGCTGGTCGGGCATCACCAAGGAGAACATCGCCCGGGCCATCGAGTACGGTGCCCGTATCGCGCTCGGCACCGACGCCGCCGTCGGCCCGCACGGAGTGAACCTGATGGAACTCAGCTATCTGGTGGACCTCGGTATGGATCCGATGGCAGCCATCGTCGCCGGTACCCACACCTCCGCCGAACTCCTCGGTGTCGCGGACCGGCTGGGCACCCTCGCCGCCGGCCGCACCGCGGACCTGGTGATCTGCGAGGGCGATCCACTCACGGATATCGGGGTTCTCGGCGATCCCGCCAACATCGTCTGTGTCGTCCAGGACGGCATCGTCCGCAAGGACCTCCCGCTCCTGGCGGCCCCGACCGTGAGGCGGCCCTGATGTCGTCACTGACCGACCTCCGGGCAGCGGACAGCGAGTCTCCCGACGCCGAGCGGCGCGGCCGCCTGGACCGCTTGCTCTCCTTGATCGAGCGGGCGGGCAACGCCCTGCCCAATCCGATCGTCCTGTTCGCCGCGCTCTTCGTGCTCCTGGGCCTGCTCTCCACCGCCCTCGCCCTTGGCGGTGTCTCCGTCGCCGTACCCGGCACCCACGACACCAAGCCGGTCACCGGGCTGTTCACCGGTGACGGAGTGCGCTGGCTGGTGGAGAACCTGATCCCCAACTTCGCGACGTTCCCGCCGATCGGCGCCGTACTGACCCTGATCATGGTGGTCGGGCTCGCGGAGCGGACCGGTCTGCTGGAGACCGTGATGCGGGCCACCCTGGCCCGGGTACCGCGCGCCGTGCTCCCGTACGCGGTGGCGCTCGTCGCCAGCCAGGCACACATGATGAGCGACGTGGGCGCGATCGTGCTTCCGCCCCTGGCGGCCCTGGCCTTCAAGAGCGCCGGACGCCATCCCGTCGCCGGCCTCATCGGCGGCTTCGCCTGTGTCACCGCGGGCTACGCCGCCGGATTCACCGTCGGTTCGCTGGACGCCCTGTACATCGGGATCACCCAGCAGGCGGCCTCGGTGCTTCCGGCCGCCCAGGGGCTGCACATCCATCTGCTCATCAACTACTTCTTCACCGCCTCGACCAGCATCGTGCTCGCCCTGCTCGGCGGATTCCTCATCAGCCGCGTCCTGGAGCCGCGGCTGGGAACGTACGAGTCCGCGGACGGGGCCCCGGCGGAGCAGGTCACCCTCACCCCGGTGCAGCGGCGCGGCCTGCTGGCGACGGCACTCGTCGTCGTCCTCTACCTGGGCGGGGTCCTCGCGCTGTGGCTGCCTCCGGGCGCCCCGCTGCGCGGTGAGGGCGGAGCCTTCGTACCTTCGCCGGTGCTGACCGGTATCGTCCCGGTCCTCTTCGGTGCCTTCCTGCTCGCCGGTCTCACGTACGGCTTCGCGGTCAAGCGGCTCACGAGCACCGAGGACGTGGTCTCCGCCGTGACCGAGTCGGTGAAGACCATGTCCGGCTACATCGTGATGATGTTCGTCGCGGCCCAGGTCATCGCCCTGTTCAACTGGTCCAACGTGGGTGTCCTGCTGGCGGTGAAGGCCGCTGCGCTGTTCGGCTCGGTCGGTGTCACCGGCTTCTGGGCGATCGTCGCCTTCGTCCTGCTGGCTTCCTGTCTCAATCTCTTCATCGTCTCCGGCTCGGCCCTGTGGTCGCTGGTCGGTCCCGTCTTCATCCCGGCGTTCATGCTGATGGGCATGAGCCCGGCGCTCAGCCAGGCGGCCTTCCGGATCGGCGACTCCGCGACCGGTGCCATCACGCCGATGAATCCCTATCTCCTCCTCGTCCTGGCGATGGTGCGTGAGTACGAGCCGGAGGCCAGGCTCGGCACCCTGATCTCCCGGCTCGCGATCTTCGTCGTGCCCTTCCTGGCGGTGTGGCTGCTGATCCTGGGCCTGTTCTACGGGTTCGATCTTCCGCTCGGGCCCGGTGCGCACATCACCCTCCGATGAGTGCCTTACGGCCGGCAGGCCGGCACCGGCGGCGCCGGGGAGACATTCCCGGCGCCGCCCCGTGTCAGCCTTGTGCGACCCAGTCCAGGACGATCGTCGAGAACTCCTGAGGGAGTTGCTCGGGGACGGGCACATGACCGCCGGACAGGACGCGCGTCTCACAGCCGAGCGCCGCGGCGAACCGCTCCAGTGCGGGCATGGAGTAGTGGTCCCCGGCCGCGCAGACCGCGAGCGTGCGCGCCGTGACGTGAGGCAGGCGCTGGTCCATCAGGGAGCGCCGCACCGCCTCGTGCCCCTCCTCCACCCGGTCCAGCACGGTCAGCGCGTCGACCATGAACCGGTTGAGAGCCGCCTCCTCGCCCTCCTGGTAGAAGCCGCGGCGCCGGTTCCACAGCTCAAGCAGGTGCGAGCCGTCGGGCTGGGGAACCACGAGGTCGACGGGGGTGCGCTCGCCCGCCGTACGCCGCTTCTCGTCGTCGATGAAGGGGGTGGCGGAGAGCAGGAGGCTCGCCACTCGGTCCCGGTAGCGGGCCGCGAGTTCCACCGCGATCACGCCGCCCGTGTGATGCCCGACGAGGTGGAAGCGCTCGAGTGCCAGTTCCTCGATCAGCGCGCCGGCGGCGTCGGCGAAACGCTCGACGGTATGCGGGCCCTCGGGCTTCGCGGAGGCGCCGAAGCCCAGGGTGTCCATGGCGATCGCCCGGTGCTCGGCACCGACCAGGGGGAGCACGTCGAGGTACTCGGTCCAGGAGCGAGGGGTCTGGTGGAGCATCAGTACCGGCTCGCCCGTGCCGCATTCGACGTAGTGCAACTGCCCGAAGGGGCTGGTCACATAGGACTTGCGCAGCGGGTTCCTCATCTGTGGCCTGCCTTCGCTTCGGTGGGGAGGGGGAGAGCCGGGAGCACGGCGGAACCGACGGCCTCGATGAGTTCGGCGGGCGGGTCGTAGGAGCCGACGTGCTGGAGGAACACCCCGGTGACGCCGGAGGCGTGGAGTGCGCTCAGCCGCTCGGCGATCCGCTCGGCGGTGCCGAACAGGCAGAACTCCTCGGCGAACCGGAGGGCCGCCTCGTCGCTGATCCATGCCGAGCAGATCTCGACCGCCGCGTCCCAGTCCTCCGCGTGCACGAGGTCGGGGTAGACGCCCTCGACCGTCGCGGGCACCTGGACGTCGATCCCCGCGAGGGCGAGGAAGGGCGCCCCGCCGTTCTGGGCGATCGACGCGCAGATGGGCTTGATCTGCCGGGCCTCCGCCTCGACGTCGTCGGTCACCGCGCAGAAGGCGGAGACGGTCAGCGGTATGCGCCTCGCGTCCCGGCCCGCCGCTTCCGCGCCTTCGCGTACGCGGGCGGTCGCGCCCTGGAGGGTCCTCGGCGAGACGCCGCTGAGGAGGATCACGCCGTCGGCGATCTCCCCGGCGAGCCGGAGGTTCTTCGGCCCGCTCGCGGCCAGGTGCAGGGGCACGTCCGGCCGGGGGTCGCGCAGTCGGGAGCGGACCTTGCCCGCGTGGCCGTCGAAGTCCCATTCCTCGCCGTCGAGCAGGGCCCGCAGCATGGTGAGTCCGTCGCGCATCCCCGCCGAGGTGGTCTGGCGCAGTCCGACGGGTCCGACGGAGCTGTTGCCCACGCCGAGTCCGAGGGTGAAACGGCCGGGTGCGAGTTCGGCGACGGTGCGCGCGGCGGAGGCGACCACGGCCGGGTGCCTGGTCGCCAGGTTGGTGACCGCCGTGCCGAGGCCGATCCGTTCCGTGCCGAGGGCGGCGGCGGTCAGCGTGGCGAACACGTCCCGCCACAGCAGCTGGGAGTCGGGGAACCAGACGTCGTCGAAGCCGAGTTGCTCCGCTCGCCGCGCGGTCCCGACGACGAGGTCCGCCCGGTCGCAGGGCGGGATCCGGACGCCGACCCGCAGCCGGGTTCGTCGCTCGCTCATGCCCGTGTCTCCCCCGCCAGGTCCAGGGCGACGTCCGTGATCAGATCCTCCTGGCCGCCGACCATGCCGCGTCGGCCGACCTCGACGAGGATGGTGCGCGTGTCGAGGCCGTAGCGGGCCGCCGCGGCCTCGGCGTGGCGCAGGAAGCTGGAGTACACGCCCGCGTAGCCAAGGCTGAGGGTCTCCCGGTCGACCCGCACGGGCCGGTCCTGTAGCGGGCGGACCAGGTCGTCGGCGGCGTCCATGAGCGCGAACAGGTCGCAGCCGTGCGGCCGGCCCATCAGCTCGGCGACGGCGACGAAGGCTTCCAGGGGGCAGTTGCCGGCCCCCGCGCCCTGCCCGGCCAGCGAGGCGTCGACGCGGGTGGCGCCGTTCTCGACGGCGACCACGCTGTTGGCCACGCCGAGGCCGAGGTTGTGGTGGGCGTGGATGCCCAGTTCGGTTTCGGCGGACAAGACGTCACGGTAGGCGGTGAAGCGGTCGCGTACCCCGTCCATGGTGAGCCGTCCGCCGGAGTCGGTGACGTACACGCAGTGGGCGCCGTACGACTCCATCAGCTTCGCCTGGCGGGCCAGTTCGGCCGGATCCGCCATGTGGGACATCATCAGGAATCCGGCGACGTCCATGCCCAGCTCGCGGGCGGCGGCGATGTGCTGGGCGGAGATGTCGGCCTCGGTGCAGTGGGTGGCGATGCGCACGGAGCGGATGCCCAGTGCGTGGGCCTGCTTGAGGTCGTGCACCGTGCCGATGCCGGGCAGCAGCAGGGTGGTGGGGATCGCCTGCCGTACGGCGTCGGTGACCGCCTCGATCCACTCCCAGTCGGTGTGGGCGCCGACGCCGTAGGTGATGCTGGAACCGGACAGGCCGTCGCCGTGCGCGATCTCGATGGCGCGCACTCCGGCCACATCGAGCGCGGTGGCGATCGTCCGGGCCTGCTCGACGGTGTAGCGGTGCCGGACGGCGTGCATGCCGTCCCGCAGGGTGACGTCCTGGACGTACAAGGGGGTCACTCGGCTGCCTCCGTGATGTGGTGGGCGGCCAGCCGCTCCGCGGTGCGCAGCGCGGCCGAGGTCATGATGTCGAGGTTTCCGGCGTAGGCCGGGAGGTAGTGGGCGGCGCCCTCGACCTCCAGGAACACCGATACCTTGGTGGCGGAGCCGGTGGGCACGAGCGCCCGCAGGGGATCGTCGTCGGCGATCCGGTCGAACTGCACCTTCTGCTTGAGGCGGTAGCCCGGCACATACGCCTGGACACGCTCCACCATGGCCTCGACGGACGCGGTGACGGCTTCCTCGTCGCACTCCGAGACCAGGCAGTGCACGGTGTCCCGCATGATGAGCGGCGGTTCGGCGGGGTTGAGGACGATGATCGCCTTGCCTCGTGTCGCCCCACCGACCTTCTCGATGGCCGACGCGGTGGTCTCGGTGAACTCGTCGATGTTGGCCCGGGTGCCGGGTCCGGCCGAACGGGAGGCGATGGAGGCGACGATCTCCCCGTAGTGCACGGGTGTCACCTCCGAGACGGCGGAGACGATCGGGATCGTGGCCTGGCCTCCGCAGGTCACCATGTTGAGGTTCGGGCTGTCGAGATGGGCGTCCAGGTTGACCGGCGGGACGACGTAGGGGCCGATGGCGGCCGGGGTGAGGTCGACCACCGTGCGGCCGAGGGCGCGCAGCACCTCGTCGTGGCGGCGGTGGGCGCCCGCCGACGTGGCGTCGAAGACGATCCGTACATCGGCGAACTCGTCCAGTGCGATCAGGCCGTCCACGCCCTCGTGGGTGGTGGTGACCCTCATGCGGCGGGCGCGTGCCAGGCCGTCGGAGGCCGGGTCGATGCCGGCCATCGCGGCCATCTCCAGGCTCTCGGACAGCCGCAGCACCTTGATCATGAGATCGGTGCCGATGTTGCCGGAGCCGATGACGGCGACCTTGGTGGGGATGGTGTCGTTCACGGCCTTTCTCCCTCTGTCTGCTTCGCGAACGTGACCGCGACGCGGCCCAGTTGGCTGATGTGTGCCTCGAACTCGTCGCCGGGGGCGGCCACCGCCATGGGTCCCAGCGCCCCGGTCAGCACGATGTCTCCGGCGCGCAGCGGATCGCCCATCGCGGCGAGTGTCGAGGCGAGCCAGGCCGCGGCGCCCAGCGGGCTGCCCAGGCAGTCGGCGCCGGTTCCTTCGGAGACCGGCTCGCCGCCCCGGGTCATCGTCATCCGTACGCCGCGCGCATCCAGGCCCGTCAGCGGTACGGGGGTGCCGCCGAGGACGAACAGGCCGCTGGAGGCGTTGTCGGCGACGGTGTCGACGATGGTGATGTCCCAGCCGGCGATACGGCTGTCCACGATCTCCAGCGCGGGCAGCGCGAAGTCGGCCGCGCGCAGCACGTCCGCCACCGTGCAGTGGGGGTGCGGGAGTGCGGCGCCGAGGACGAGGGCGACCTCGGCCTCCACCTTGGGCTGAAGCAACCGTCCGGCCGCGATCCGGCCGCCGTCGGGGATCGCCATGTCGGCGAAGAGCGTGCCGAAGTCCGGCTGGTCGACGCCGAGCTGCGCCTGCACGGCGGACGAGGTCAGGCCGATCTTGCGGCCGACGATCCGCCTCCCGGCGGCCACGCCGTGCCGGACGTTCGCCCGCTGCACCGCGTACGCGGCCTTGATGTCGCCGTCGCCGAGGAGGGAACGCACGGGTGGACACGGGGTCAGCGTCCGTGCGGCCTCACGCAGCACGTCGGCCGCCTTCACCACCTCGGGGGCGGTCACCGGGCACCCACCAGAGGGGTGTCGACGCCCACCGGGCCGAGGCCGGTCGCTCCGCCCGGGGTGCCCAGCGGCTCCGTACGGCCGGGCAGGGTGTCTTCGAAGAAGCGGCGGTTGTCGGCACGGGAATCGGGGTCGGCGAGGCGGTCCACGGCGATCGCCTGCTCGGGGCAGGCCGTCTCGCAGGCGCCGCAGTCGATGCACTCGGCCGGGTTGATGTAGAGCTTGCGCTCGCCCTCGTAGATGCAGTCGACCGGGCATTCCTCGACACAGGAACGGTCCATGATGTCGACACAGGCCGGGCCGATGACGTAGGCCATGTCAGTTCTCCTTCTCCGTGGAATGCCCCGGGAACAGGGCGGCGTCCGGGTCGATGGCGGTGGCCGCGTTGTTCACGGCGGTGGCGACCTCGCCGAAGCCGACGGCGATCAGACGCACCTTGCCCGGGTAGTCGGTGATGTCCCCGGCGGCGAAGACGCGGGGCAGGTTGGTGGCCATCCGGGTGTCCACGGCGATCTTCCGCGCCGTGAGCGTCAGGCCCCAGTTCTGGAGCGGGCCGAGGTCGGCGATGAAGCCGAGGGCGGCGACGACGGTCCGTGCCGGCAGCAGCCGGGTGGCCTTCGTGGTGCGGTGCCGGACCTCGACCTGCTCGACGTGCGCGGGGCCGTGCAACGCGCTGACCTCGCAATCGGTGATGATCTCGATGCCCAGGCCGCGGACCTTCGCCACGCTCGCGTGGTGGGCCCGGAACCGCCCGGTGCGGTGGACGAGCTTGACGGACCGGGCGACCGGGGCGAGGGTGGCCGCCCAGTCGAAGGCGCTGTCGCCGCCGCCGACGACCACGACGTCGTGGTCGGTGTGGTCGGCGGGGTCGGGGACGAAGTACACCTGGCCGCGGCCGAGGTAGTCCTCACCCGCCGGGAGCGGCCGGGGGGTGAACGTCCCCACCCCTCCGCTGATCACCACCGCTCCGGCCCGGACCGCGGCCCCCTGGTCGCTCCGGACCACCGGGCGGCCGTCGGGCCCGTGGGACAGTTCGACCGCCCGGTGGCCGAGGAGGTAGCGGGGGGCGTACGGCTCCGCCTGGGCGACCAGGTTGGCGACCAGGTCGCGGCCCCGTACCGCCGGGAACCCGGCGATGTCGAAGATGGGCTTCTCGGGGTACATCGCGCTGATCTGACCTCCGCACTGCGGCAGGACATCCATGACCGCGACGCTCAGCCCGCGGAAACCGGCGTAGTAGGCGCCGTAGAGGCCGACGGGTCCGGCGCCGATGATCAGGATGTCCGTCTCGATCGCGCGCGACTCGTCCGTGCTCGCCGGCACGTCGGAAAGAACACTCATGGTCGGCGAGCGTAGGAGCGGCCCACGGTCTCACCACATGGGTTCGTTCCGGTGAGCAGGACGTCCGGCTCAAGCGTGCGGGGGTGGCGGCGTCGGCGGTCAACGTCGGCGGTTTCGGGTGTCGTACGCGCAGTGGCTGCCGGCCGGCCGGAGCCGGCTCAGGGACAACGAGGAGACCGCCGCCAGGTGAGTACGACCTGCCCGGTGACGCAGGGGGCGCCGTCGCCCTTGAGCACCGCGACGTCGAGCGCCACCAGGACGCCCGCGTCACAGGGCTCGGCCGTGCGCACGGTCGCGGTCCAGGTGAGCTGTTCCTCGGCCACGGCGGTCGCCTGGTTGCGCCAGCTCACCGAGGCGAGGACCGCCCCGGGCCCCGCCCACTGAAGCGCGTACCGACTGAGAGTTTCGCCGTGCAGCGTGGACTGCACGACCACGTCCGGGAAGCCTTCCGAAGCGGCGAACCCGGTGTCGTAGTGGATGCGGTGGGAGTTCCACGACACGGCACTGAACCGGAAGAGTTGCACCCTGCTGTGGGCGTACTCGCGCGGCGGACAGACCTGTCCGGCGACGGGGGCGACCGTCATGCGACGGCCCCTCTGACGATGATCGTCTCGTCCACGGCCATCAGCTCGGCTCCGTCCTGGGCGAGGAAACGGGTGGCGAGGCCGAGCAGCACGAACTCGCCCGAGCGGCCGCGCCGGAGGCCGGCCGAGGTGACCGCCCGGGTGGCGGTGACCCGGGTCCCCGCCACCGGTGCCCGGCACAGCCGGACCGACTGGCCGCCGTGCACCTGGCGCACCGGCATGCCCTGGGTGCAGGGCGACTCGCGGGTGGCCAGCCCGTCCGGGCGCAGCCCGTGCTCCGCCGGGCCGTCCTCCCAGCTCAGCATGGAGGCGAGGAACAGGGCGGGAGCGACGACGGCCTCTCCCGCCGCCTCCTGCGCGCGGGCGGTGCGGATGTAGTCGACGTCGTTGAGGGCGGCGGCGTACCGGCAGAAGTCCTTCACACCGAGAACACCGCAGTCCTCGCTCTCCCACTGCCCGATCAGCTTCCGCGCGCGGGACAGCACCTCCTGAAGAACCTCGCTCACCGCAGCGACCTGCCGATGCCGAGGGCCGCGGTGCGCAGGGCGGCGGCGTGTTTGGAAGGATCCATCCGATACGTGGGTGCGGTGATGGAGAGCGCGCCCACGAGGCTGCCGTGAGCGCCGAGAACCGGCACGGCCATGCTCGCGTAGCCCAGGCGGATCTCCTCCGCCTCGACCGCGATGCCCTCTTCACGGATCCGCTCCAGCTGGGCCCGCAGCCGCCCGGGCAGGGTGACCGTGTGGCGGGTGAGGGGTTTCAGCCCGTTCCTGACCACCTCGGCGAAGAGGGTGTCCGGAGAGAAGGCCAGGATCGCCTTGCCGGTGGCCGTGCAGTACAGCGGCCGCCGCCCCGCCACCCGGGTCTCCTCGCTGAGGCCGCGGTGCGGGAAGATCTTCTCCAGGTACACGACGTCGAGACTGTCGTGGATGGCGAAGTGGATGGTCTCCTGCGTGGCCAGCAGCAGGTCCTCCATGTACGGCTGGGCCACATCGCGCAGGATCCGCTGCCGGTGCACGCGCTGGCCGATCTCGAACAGGCGCAGCCCGAGCCGGTAGTCGCAGCCCGCTCTTTCCAGGAGCCCCCAGACGACGAGCTCCTGGGCGAGCCGGTGCACCGTGGCCTTGGCCACTCCGGTCCGGCGCACCAGTTCGGCGAGGGAGAGTGTGTCGTCCTCCGCCGTGAACGCCTCCAGGATGGGCCTGACCTTGCCCAGGACCGAGTTCATCGGGTCGGGAACGGGGGCCGCGTCCCGGGGCAGGGACGCGATACGTGGGGACCCACTGTGCGCGGACGCGACGGCCTCGGTGCCGACACGGCCGACCGTGGTGACGGCCATGGGAAAACCTCCGGTCAATCCGTTACGTTCAGCAGAACACGGCTTGGCTGATTCTGATCCCTTCAAGAAACCATGGGTGCCTCGATCAGGCCATATGTGGAGTTGTAAATTCCGGGACAACCGCCACGCCGGGCCCACGGCGGGTTCAGGAAGCCGAGGCCAGGAACGCCAGACTCAGCGGGTTGTACAGGTCCGCCTTCTCATGCTGTGGCCAGTGCCCGCACTCGCTGAAGACCTCCAGGCGGGCGCCGGGGATCGCGGCGGCGATGGCCTCGGCCTCCGGGACGTCGCCGAGGGGGTTCTTGTTGCCCCAGACCACCAGGGTCGGCGCCTTGATCCTGGCCATGCGGTCCGGCCGCAGCAGGTTCCGTTCGCGTGCCTCGACTTCCTGGAGGGCCAGCAGGTTGTGCAGGTTCCGCTGGAAGTCGGGGTGGTGGTAGATCTCGTAACGGACCTGCGTCAGCTCCTCCCCGAGGTCCTCGTCCCACCCGGCCCACAACAGGCGCAGCCGCTCCCGGGTGTGGGAGATGTCGTCCTTGAGGGCGGCGTCACGGGTGGAGGATTTCAGCCGCTCCATCACCTTGGGGTTGATCTTCGTTCCGCCCATGCACAGCAGTTGGAGCGAGGCCACCCGGTCCGGGTACTCGCTCGCCGCCCAGGACGACACCCAGCCGCCCAGCGACTCACCGACCAGGTGCGCCCGCTCGGCGCCCACCGCGTCGAGGTACGCCATCAGGTGATCGACGTACGCAGGAATCTCGCCGGGACGGTCCGGCTTGCCCGTGTAGCCGTGACCGAGCATGTCGATGGCGTGGCAGCGATAGCACTCGGCATGCGCCGGGATGTTCCGGACGAAGGCCTCCAGGTGGCCCGTCGTGCCGTGCAGAAACACGACGTGCTCGCCGTCCTCGGGACCGGCTTGCAGGGCGCGGGTCGTGACGTCACCGGTTTCGACGTAGGCGTGCCGGTAGTCGATACCCGACAGTTCGGTCCAGATGCTCATGACTGCCTTTCCTTAGGTGTGTGCGGGGTCGAGGACGGCCACGGCCATGCCGGTGAGCCATTCGGGCATGGACTCGTACGCCAGTCGGCGTGCGGGGGCATGGTCGAGCAGGGCCGCCATGAGCAGCCAGGTGCGCAGTTCCTGCGCTCCGTTGCCCGCCGTCTTCTCCAGTTCCTCGGTGGTGAACGCATCGGCGAGACGGTGTGCCTGGCCGCGTTCCAGCAGGTGCAGGAACGCGTGGTCGAACTCCGGGTTGATCGCGGCCTCGGCGGCACGGATGATCTCGCGGCGGCGGGCGTCGTAGTCCGGCCAGTTCTCCCGGCCGTTGAGCCAGGCGTCGACGATGAACTCCTCGTCGTCGCCGTGCGGATCGCGCCAGTCCGGCCAGGGCAGGCGGTGCGAGAGCCCGCCGGAACCGATGACGGCGACGCGGCGGTCCCCGGGGAACGCCAGCACCGTCTCCCGGATGGCGCGGCCCAGGTCGTCGCAGCGCCCCAGACTCGGCAGCGGCGGCGCGAAGACGTTCACGACGAGCGGCACGATCTCCACGTCCAGCCCGTCCAACAGGTACTGGATGGCGTGCGACTGGCCGTGGTCGATCTGGAGCCGGGCCGAGAAGGCCGCGTCGGAACGGCCGCTCTCCACGAGGGAGTTGGCGATGTGCCGGGCGAGTGCCACATCGACCGGCTGCGGCCCCTGGGGGGTGCCGGACTCTCCGCCGGCGATGCACTCCCCCACGCCGATCGTGAAGCTGGGGATCAGATCCAGCCAGAAGCCGCGGAAGTGGTTCGAGCCGACGATGATCACGGTGTCGGGGCGGGCCGAGGCGAGTGCGTCGCGCGCCGAGCGCAGCGCGTCGCGGAATCGTTCGGCGCGGTCCTTGTGGAGGGTCTCCTGCCAGTGGGTGTTCATCAGCGTGCTGTGCGAGGCACCCACTCCCAGGACGATCTCGGTCATGCGGGGTCTCCTTCCGGCGCCGCCTGCTCCGGCAACTCCGCGCGGGAGCGGGTGACGGTGTCGACGGCGGTACGGATCAGATGGCGCGTCAGCTTCTCCATGGCCCGTACGGAGACTGTGTTCATCCCCCGGGCGAAATCGATCTCGAAGGGCGCCTCGACCTCGCCGACCTTCGGCATGCCGACCCGCACCGTGGGGATGCCGCGCCCGCGCAGGATGTTCGCGTCCGTCGCGCCGCTGTTGCCCCGGATGGCCTCGTGTCCGCGGCCCTCGAACGCCTCCCAGCCGGCTGCCGCGCTGCGGAAGATCCAACTGCCCGGGTCGGTCCGCGTCCCCGGGATGGCCAGGATCATCTCGACGTCGACGTCGAGGCCGGGCAGTTTCTCCCGCAGGTCGTTCAGGGCCGCGGTGAACTCCCGCTTGGCCCGCATCGGCGTCGTGTCGGGGCTGATGCGCAGGTCCACCCTGAGCGTGCAGGCGGCCGGGGTGACGGCCGCCATGCGCGGCCAGCCGCCGCGTACGGAGGAGACGATGCCCTGCGGCGCGACGGTGCCGCTGGTGTGGCGGTCGGCGTACTCGACGAACCACTCCTCCAGGTGCCGGGCGACCTCGCCGGCGCGGGCGATGGCGTTGTCGTAGGGCAGCCGGTGCCGGGAGCCGACGTAGGTGTGCGTGCCGTGCACGGTGACCTCGAACCAGACGAGTCCCACCTCGTCCCAGGAGACCGCCCACCCGGGCTTGGCGATGACCGCGTAGTCGGTCCACACGCCCTGTTCGAGAAGGAACGAGCACCCGACGCCCTGTCCGGTGTTGCGGCGCGCGCCGCCCGGCCGGGCGTTGGTGGGCATACCGCCCGCGCCGAAGGCCGCGACCAGGTCTCCGGTGAGCGGGATACCGGCCTGGGCGATGGCCTCGACGGCCATCATCACGCAGGCGGCGTGGCCCTTCGGGTTGGACGCCCCGAGACCTACCACCAGGTCGTCGTAGACGGTGGCCTGCGGGCGCATGTCGTCCCGCAACTCGGCGCCGGCCCAGGGGAGGTCCTCGCTCTCCCGGCCCGTGGTCAGGGTGTCGACCGGTGCGTAGAGCATGAGGTCGGGCCCGGTGCCGTCGCCGTGGAGCCGGGCCCAGGCGTTGGCCTGACGGTCGTCGAGCGGCTGGACGGCGGCATGGCATCCCGAGGCCCGCAGGGTGTCCGCGATGTGGGTGGCGAGCGGCGCCTCGTCACCGGTCGGACTCGGGATGTCCACGAGCCCGATGATCAGCTCCCGCAGGCGGTCACCGGTGACGTGCCGCCAGGCCTCGGCAACCCAGGCGGCGCGCCGGTCGTCCAGCCCGGACAGCCCCGTCGTCGTGTCGCCGCTCACTGGTTGATCCTGTGGACCTGGGTCATGGTGGTGCGCTCGAAGCGCTTCTTGGCCAGCGGAAGCCCCACGGCGAGGACGGCCCCGGCCATCATGGCGAAGAGTGTGCGGCGCATGGTCATGCCTCCTTCTGGCTGGTGGATCCGGCGCCGGCCACGGCCAGCTTCTTGCCGTATTCCTCCTCGCTGAGGTTCCGCCAGGCGGTCAGCGAGACATCCGGGCGGTAGAGCTTCTCCGGGGGAGCGTCGGTGACATCGACCATCCAGGCGTCCTGGCCGGAGAACTGTCCGTGGAACAGCCAGCGAATGGCGCCCAGGTACTTGGCGTAGAAGCCGAGGGTCTTCCAGCCCTCGGTGAAGTTGACCATCACACCGACGTAACTGTGATTTTCTCCATCAATGGGAACGTAGAACTCGTAATGGATGAAATTCGGGTAGACGATGCGCAGCACGCCCGGCATGGACAGGGACGCGAAGCCGGGGAACTCCTGGGCCTCGATCGTCGGGTTGATCCTGTCCGCCTTGCCGGTGTTGCCGATGTTGAAGGTCTCCTTCGGCGGCCGCAACTTCCACCAGCGCTTGTTCGACCAGTGGCCGACGCCGGGGAAATCGGCCTCCCAGTGGACCTCGTCCTGGACCCGGAAGATCCAGCGGCCCCTGGGCACGATCCGGGTGATGTTCCACGTCGGCATCGGCTTGAACAGCCGCCACAGCGCCGTGCGGTGCAGGTACTTGGCGTGGCCCTCGTCGAAGCCGTTCTCGCAGGCGAAGCGCCAGTTGCCGCCGCGCGACTCGATGCGGCCGCCCATCACGAAGGCGTTGTCGACGAGTTCCTCGGGAAGCTGCGAGTCGATGGGGTGGGGTTCCTCGTCGGCGAGGGGGATGTACACCCACACCATGCCGAGGCGCTCCTCGACCGCGTACGTCCGCACCTGGACCTTGCCGGTCAGCCGGCAGCCGGGCCCATCGGTGATGACCGCGGACAGCTTGCCGGTGGGCAGGTCGAACGTCCAGCCGTGGTACGGGCAGCTGACCGTGCCGGGGAACTGCTGGTTGCCCTCGGACAGCGGCACCCCACGGTGCGGGCAGCGGTTGTGCAGGGCGTACACCTTGCCGCCGTCGCGGATCAGCGTGATCTTCTCGCCACAGATCGTGAACGGAAGCGGCTTGCCGGTGATCCGGCCGGCCCAGGTGACCGGGTACCAGTACCCGCGGAATCCGGCGCCCGCCCCGTCGTAGTGGGGCCACGACGCCCAGTCCTGCCGACCGGCCGACCCAGCGGGACCCCGCCCGGGCCGGCTCCTGCTCCTGGTGGCCGGCGAATCCTCGCCCGTCGTCATCTGCGTGACCTCCTGCTGCCGTTGCCGTCGGTGCATGGCCACGAGCATCCGGTCATCCGCCACGACCGCCTACGGAACCGTTCCGCTGAACAGACCGGGCTCGGCACCGGTCCGCGAACCGACGCACAGCCGGTCCGGCAACGGCGTGACAGGGCATGGTGCGCGCGTCCCGCTCAGCGGACTGCCACCGGCGCGGGCCCTGATCGCCGTGTTCTAGGGTGCGCCAGTTCACTTCGCCAAGGCCCGGACAATGAGCAGAAGAAATGGAGTGGAACCGTGAGCGGTGAGACGTCGCGCGCGCTGGTACTGGAGGGTTTCGGCGCGTTGCCCCGGCTGGTGGCCCAGCCCGTGCCGGTGCCCCGCCCCGGCCATACCCTCGTACGGATGCTGGCGGCGCAGGTGGGCCACCTCGATCTCAACGTCGTGGACGGCGCGTTCGGGATCCTGCCGGACCTTCCGGCGGTACCGGGCACCACGGGGTGCGGGGCCGTGCTGGCCTCGGACAGCCATCCGGAGGGCCGCCTGGTCAGGATCAACGGCAAGGGGCTGGGGCTGCGCCGGGACGGCTGCTGGGCCGACCACGCGCTGGTGCCCGACGCGGCCGTGACCGCGGTTCCCGACGGCACGGACCCCGCCCTGGCGTGCAGCTTCTTCTCACCGGCCGGCACGGCCTGGGCGGCGGTCCACTCGGTCGCCGCCGTGCGGCCGGGCGAGCGGGTCCTGGTCACCGGCGCGGCGGGCGCGGTCGGATCACTGGCGGTGCAGGTCGCCGCCCGCGCCGGAGCCGAGGTGATCGGCGTCGTCGGCCGCCCGGCGAAGCTGGGACACGTCCCCGCTGTCGCCAGGGCGGTCCTGGCGACCGAGTTGTCGGCCGAGGCCGTGGGTGGACGGGTCGACGCGGTCGTCGACACCGTGGGCGGCCCGGTACTTCAGGGCGCCCTCACCCTGGTCCGCCCGCGCGGGCGCGTCGCCCTGGTCGGCTACACGGCGGGACGCCGGTTCAGCGTGGATCTGGCGGACTTCCTGCTGGCCGACGTGGCGTTGCTGCCGGTGAACCTGATGACGCGGGGCAAGGAGGTCGCCGGGGACGCCGAGCGGCTGCTGGCGGAGCTGGCGGCGGGCGAGCTGAACCTGCCGATCGAACGTTACGGGCCCGACCGGCTGTCCGAGGCGACGGAGCGGCTTCGGACCGGGGCGGCGGTCGGGAAGGTGGTGCTCGACTTCTCCTGAGCGGTATCAGCCCAGGACGACCACCGCGTGGCCCCGGCAGCAGACGATGCCGCCGGGGCCGTCGCCGTCCGCGGCCTCGCCGGGGAAACGGTGTTCTACGAGGTCGAGGGTGACCTCGCCCGTGACGGGGTCCGCTTCCCGAACGGTGCCGCTCACACGCAGCCGGTCGCCGGGATACGCGGGCGCCCGGTTCTGCCAGGCAACCTCGCGCACCCGGCCCGCCGGGCCCGCGAAACCCGCGGCCGTCCGCTGGAAGAGGCAGCCGTGGAGCTGTGCCATGACCACCGGCCCGTCCAGGCCCTCGGACCGCGCGAAGGCGGTGTCGTAGTGGATGCGGTGCGTGTTGCGGGTGACCGCGCCGAAGCGCAGCAGCATGATCTCGTCGGGCACGAGCTCCACCGGTGGCACCGGCTGCCCCACGCTCAACCGGGCGAGCACGCGGTATCCCTCATCGGACGATGAACCTCTCCGTGACCGTGACGAGGAGCCCCCGCCCGGTGGAGTACGCCTTGTCGACGGTGATCAGCAGGAAGCCCGGCGCGACACCCTTGCGCTCGACGGCCGTGACGGCACGGCGCACATCGATCCGGTCGCCGGGCCGCACGTCGCCGGTCCACCGCACCTCCTGCCCGCCGGCCATGAGGCGGACATCGAGGCCGTCGGTCCCGGGCACCTCGTCGCGGTACATCCCGTCGGGCCGCAACTCGTGGGCGTCCGGTCCCGGTTCGGCACGCAACAGGCTGACCACGTACATGGGGTGGACCACGAACGCCGGGTGGCCGGAATCGACGAGTCGCGGCGTGGTCTCCCCCGCGGCCCGCGCGAACTCGGCGGCGCTCTCGGCCCGTACGACGCCCAGGGAGCGCGGCTCCCACCGCCCGAGGGCCGCCCGTGCCCGTTCCTCGGCAAGGTCCAGTTCGGTGGGGGGCATGCCACCTCCGTGATCGATCGGATGCCGGAACGCTAGGGGACGCCGCGCCGCGGCAACCACGGATCCGGCCCGCTGAGCGGACCGCTTCGCTTGGACCGGCGGTCGGCGGCCCGACACCATCCGCCTATGGATCTCATGGCCATTCAGACGCCCCCACAGGGCGCCTACGCGGAGGCGGACGGCGTCGAGTACCACTACATCGAGATGGGCGAGGGCAGCCCGACGATCTTCCTGCACGGCGGCGGCCCGGGATGCACCGGCTGGTCGGACTTCGGGCAGGCGGCTCCGCTGTTCGCCGCGGACCGCCGCTGCTTCCTGGTGGACATCCTTCAGTACGGCAAGTCGGCGAAGCCGGTGATCAAGGGTCCGATGTGGGACTACCACGCGGCCAGGACCGTGGCGCTGATGGACTCCCTCGGTGTCGGGCGCGCCGACTTCGTCTGCAACTCGTGGGGCGGGACGATAGCGCTCAACCTGGCCGCCAAGTACCCCGAGCGCGTACGGTCGTTGGTCATCACGGGCAGCATGCCGGTCTTCCACGGCCCGCTCGCCCCGCTGCCGGAGGGCGGCCGCCGCGGACGCAACGCCCGCGACGTGTACTACGGCGGTGACGGCCCGTCCCGGCAGAAGATGCGGGACCTGATCGGGCGCCTGGAGTGGTACGACCCGGAGGCCGTGCCCGAGGGCACCGTGACGCTGCGCTACGAGCAGAGCCTCGACCCGGAGGAGACCGCCCTCGCCGGCGCGTCGGACAACCCGCGCGGGGACTGGCAGGACCTGTCCGCCGAGCTCGGCCGGATCGAAGCCCCCGCGCTCTTCCTGTGGGGGATGTACGACGCCTTCCTGACCCCGGACTACCCCCTGATGCTCGCCCGAATGATCCCCAAGGGCAGTCTGCACGTGATGAGTCACGCCTCCCACCACCCCCAGGAAGAGCGGCCCCACGACTACTACACCGTCGTCACGGGCTTCCTGAACCAGCACCACGACTGACGGAGAACGGAGGACACGTGACCGCATCGATCCCGCGCGTCGTCGAGCTGACCAGCCCGTTCACCCGGTTCGCCGGCCGGCTTCTGGTCGGACTCGGCTACGAGGTGGTGCTGGTGGAACCCCCGGAAGGCGATGAGACGCGACGCGAGCTCGACGGGGACGCCTTCACCCACTGGCACGCCGGAAAACGCTCGGTGACCATCGACCCGGCGGCGTCCCCCGCCGGGCTGCGCCGCCTGCTGTCGGGCGCCGACGTCCTTCTCGACGGCACCCCCGGCGGCATGGAGGCGGCGGCCGAGGGCCTCGACCACCTCGTCCATGTGCGGGTCACCCCCTTCGGGCTGGTCGGTCCCCGAAGCGGCTGGCAGGGCACCGATCTGGTGGTGGCCGCGCTGGGCGGGATGCTCGCGCAGGCCGGCGATCCCGACGGCCCGCCGCTGCGTCTGCCGCAGGACCAGGCCGAGCATCTCGCGGGCGTGAACGCGGCGATCGCCGTCCTGCTCGGGCTCCGGGCACGGCGCCGGGGGCCGGGGCAGCTCATCGACGTCTCCGCCCAGGCCTGCGTCGCGGCGGCCCTGGAGGCGGGGACCCTCGCCTACCTGCACGAGGACCGGGTACCGCCACGGCCGGGGCGGGTGCACCCGCTGGTCCCGCACGGGCTGTTCCGCGCCGCCGACGGGTACGTGGGCGGCGGACTCGGCGGCAGCCCACGCATGTGGGACGCGTTGCTGGCCTGGCTGTGCGAGGAGGGCGCGGAGGCGGACCTGACGGAGCCCAGGTGGCAGGATCCGGTCGAGCGCAAGAAGCACCAGGGCCATGTGTTCAAGGTCGTCCAGGACTTCGTGGGCACCTGGCCCAAGGCCGACTTCGCCGAGCGGGCCCAGGCCAGGAAACTGCCCTGGGCGGCCGTCGACCTGCCGCCCGAACTGCCGGGCAATCCACAGCTCGCCGCGCGGAAGTTCTTCACGGAGGCCGGGGGCCGGACCGACCTCGGCTTCCCGTTCGCGTTCCCCGAGGGCCGCAGGGTCACCTCACTCACCGTGCCAGGTCCCGGCGCCGACCAGGTCCTGCTCGACGAGCGGCGCGCGACGCCCCCGGTCGGCGACAGCGGCGCACGCGGCCTGCCCGCCCTGGACGGAGTACGGGTGCTGGACCTGACGTGGGTGCTGGCGGGTCCGTACTGCACCAAGGTCCTGGCCGACCACGGCGCGGACGTCATCAAGGTCGAGTCCGTCCGGCGTCCCGACCCCACCCGGTTCGCCCCCTTCATGCACCTCTCCCGGGGCGAGCACACCGACCCGAACACCAACGGCTACTTCAACGAGACCAATCGCAACAAGCGCAGCATCGCGCTCGACACACGGACCGAGGACGGCGTCGCCGTGCTCCGCGAGCTGGTCGCCTCCTGCGACGTCCTCGTGGAGAACTTCAGTGCCACGGTGATGAGCAAGCTCGGCCTCGGCTACGACGTGCTGCGCGAGATCAACCCGGGCCTCGTCTACGTGAGCATGTCGGGCATGGGCCACACCGGCCCACGGGCCGGCTGGGTGTCGTACGCGGACACCGTCTCGGCCGGTTCGGGACTGACCGGGCTGACCGGTTGGGGGCCGGACGATGTGGTCGGCCTCATCTACGGTCACGGCGACATCGTCGCCGGCCTCCAGGCGGCGCTGGCCACGGTCGCCGCGCTCGAACACCGCACGGAAACGGGCCGCGGACAGCACATCGACCTGTCCCAGCTCGAGGCGGTCACCGCGCACCTGGGGACGAGTCTGCTGACGTCGTCACGGTCGCCGACCGGCAACACGCACCCGCGATGGAGCCCGCAGGGGGTGTACCGGTGCCTCGGCGCGGACCGTTGGCTGGCCGTCAGTGTCCGCTCGGACGAGGAGTGGACGGCCCTGTGCGAGGCGATCGAGCGTCCCGATCTGGCCGCCGACGACCGGTTGCGCACAGCGGACGGCCGCAGGCGGGAGGCCACCCTGATCGACGGCGTGCTCGGCGCATGGGCACGGGGCCTTCCCGCCGACATGGCGGCCGAGCTGCTTCAGGCGCGGGGGATTCCGGCGGGGGCGGTGCAGGACGGCCGCGATCTGGCGGAACACGACCCGCAGCTGAGGGCGCGGAAGTTCTACGTCCGTGGAGAGCACCCGGCCGCGGGGGCCTTTCTGCACGAAGGTGTGCCCATCCGCCTCACCGGCACGCCCGGTTCCGTCCGCAGCGCCGCACCCGTGCTCGGCGCCGACACCGACGCGGTACTGCGTGAGGTGGCCGGCTTCACCCCGGATCGGGTGAAGCGCCTGCGCGAAGCCGGAGTGCTGCGTTGAACGGCCTGACCGTGCCGGCTCTGGTCGAGGCCGCGGGCGAGAAGTTCGGTGACCGGATCTTCCTGCGCATAGGAGACACGACGCGGACGTACGCGCAGACCCGCGAGGCCGCGGCCACCATGGCCGGGGCGCTGGCCGAACTCGGCTGCCGGCCGGGCGACCGCGTCGCGGCCCTGATGTCCAACCGGACAGAACTCGTCGACCTGGTCCTCGGCTGTGCCTGGCTCGGAGCCGTGGCGGTGCCGTTGAACACGGCGCTGCGCGGCCGGTCGCTGCGGCATGTGCTGCGGGCGGCGCAACCGCGGTTCCTGTACGCTGAGGCGGAGTTGGCGATCCACGCCGTCTCGGCCGGACATCGCGGGGTCGTCTGGGAGGTGGGCGGGCAGCACGCTCCGCTCCCCGGCAGGACCGAGGCGATCCGTCCCGCCCCGGTCCGTCCGCGGGACACCGCCGCCATCCTGTTCACCTCGGGAACCACGGGGGCGGCGCGCGGTGTGCGCTGCCCGCAGGCCCAGTTCGTCCGATGGGGCCGCAATGTGTCCGGCGCCCTGCGCCTCACCCGCGACGACGTGCTGTTCACCTGCCTGCCGTTGTTCCACACCAACGCGCTCAACACGCTCGCGCACGCCATGACGGTGGGCGCGAGCTGTGTTGTGGGCGGGCGGTTCTCCGCTTCGCACTACTGGACGCAGGTCGCCGAAGCCCGTGCCACGGCCGTCTATCTGCTCGGCGCGATGATCCCGATGCTGCTCGCGCAGCCGCCCGGGCCGCAGGACCGGGCACATCAGGCGTGGCGCGGGCTCTCCCCGGCGACCCCGGCGCCGGTGTGGCAGCCCTTTCGGGAGCGTTTCGGGGTCACCCTCGTCGACGGGTTCGGCTCCACGGAGACGAACCTCGTCATCGGCGCGACACCCGAGGAGTACCGGCCCGGCTACATCGGTACCCTGCGCGCGGGCTTCTCCGCGCGGGTGGTCGACGAAGCCCTCGATCCCGTCGCCGACGGTACGCCCGGCGAACTCGTCGTGCGCAGCCACCAGGAGTACGCGTTCTGCACCGGCTACCTGGGCGAGCCGGAACCCGCACCCGACTCCTGGCGCCGCACCGGCGACCGCGTGGTCCACGAACCCGACGGCTGGTTCCGCTTCGTCGACCGCATCAAGGACGTCATCCGTCGTCGCGGCGAGAACATCTCCTCGTACGAGGTGGAGTCGGCCGTCCGCTCCCACCCGGCGGTCTTCCAGGCCGCCGCGTTCCCGGTGGCCTCGGAACTGGCCGAGGACGAGGTCATGGTCGCGGTCGTCGTCCGGCCCGGCAGCACGCTGGACCCGGCGGACCTCGCCCGGCACTGCGCGCGTGAGCTCCCGTCCTTCGCCGTGCCCCGGTACATCGAGATGGTCCCCGCCCTGCCGCTCACCGAGACGGGCAAGATACGCAAGGCGGAGCTGCGGGAGCGCGGCGTCGCCCCGGGCACGTGGGACCGCACCGCCGAGCGGCTGTGAACGCCTGCCGCGCTCTGCGCGCGACCGGCGGCGGGACGCGTCCACCGCCGGTCGCGACGAGCCGGTTCCCTACCGTACGGCCTCGGACAGCGTGCGCTTGGCCGGCCGGCCTTCCTGCATCACCAGCACCACGTTCGCCGGGTCGCCGAGCAGATCGATGTCGGCCACCGGGTCGCCGTCGCACACGATGAGGTCGGCGGTCTTTCCCGGCTCGATGGTGCCGAGCGTCTCGTCCAGCCCCATCAGCCGAGCGGCGTTCAGCGTCCCGGCGCGGATGGCCTCCAGCGGTGACAGGCCCAGCTCGACCAGGTGCCCGAGCTCCCGGAGGTTCCGGGCGTGCGGAACGGCGCCCGCGTCGGTGCCGAGCGCCACCTTCACTCCGCGCCGGACCGCCTCACCCAGCCGGTCCATGGCGGCTTCGGCCATGCGCATCTTCTTCTCGTAGGCCGCGGCGGTGAAGCGTCCCGGGTCGACGTGGAAGGTCGACAGCGTCGGAACGATGAACGCACCCCTCTCCAGCATCAGATCGATGCCCTCGTCGTCGATGAGATAGCCGTGTTCGATGCTGGTCACGCCGCCACGCAGGGCGTTCTTGATGCCCTGCGCGCCCTGTGCGTGGGCGGCGACCGGGCGCCCGCGATGCCGACGGGTCTCGTCCACGACCGCCGCGATCTCCTCGACGGTCAGGCCCTCGTCCTCGGGCTGGTCGCTCGGGCTGTTCACACCGCCCGTCGCGCAGATCTTGATGACATCGGCACCGTCGTGGAGCAGCCGCCTCGTCGCCAACCGGACCTGAGCGGGGTCGTCCGCGAGCTCGCTGAACGGCTCGAGCAGGGCCGACGGGTCGAACCCGGTCGGCAGGCTGAAGTCGGCATGCCCGCCGGTGTGGCTCATCAGCCTCACCGCGACGTGCAGCCGGGGCCCTTCGATCAGGCCGAGCGCCACCGCGTCCCGATAGCCGGCATCGATGCCGCCGAGGTCGCGCGCCGTCGTGATTCCCGCATGCAACGTCTCACGCATGCGCCGTGCCCGCTCGAAAACGGTGACCGTCGGGCGGTTGGTCAGCAGCCTCCCCGTGAAATCGGCGTTGCTGTCCATGAGGAAATGCAGGTGGCAGTCGAAGAACCCCGGCAGGAGCGTACGTCCGCCGAGATCGATGACCTCCGCGCCGTCGATCCGCGGCCGTGAGGTCTCCGGCCCGACATAGGTGAACCGGCCGTCCTCCACCACCACGGCCGCCGCGTCGACGGGAGCGGCAGCGGTTCCGTCGATCACCCGGGCGCCGGTGAACACCGTGGGCACCGGCGATCGGTGTGCGAGATTCTCGGTCATCTTCCACTCCTGTCCCGCGAGAGGCGCGGCATCGGCATGTCGTCCGCGAAGACCGGAGGACGGAGCGAGTCCCAGGGACGCTCTGCCTCCAGCTGTGCCGCCACGGAGACGAGCAGGTCCTCCCGCCCGTAGGCCGCCGCCAGCTGGATCCCAATGGGCTCGCCGGACTCGGTCAGGTGGGCGGGAACCGCGATCGCGGGCTGCCCGGTCGTGTTGAACGGCGCGGTGAAGGTGAGCACGTCCACCGACTTCCGCAGGCCATCGGCTTCCTGCCATGGCCAGCCCACCGGCTTCGGCGGCGTGGCGAACACCGGGCTCAGCAGCAGGTCGAATCGGAGCCACCAGTCGGCCATGTCGGCGCGCAGCCTCTCCTGCCAGGCGAAGGCTTCGGCGAGCTCCAGCCCGGTGATCTCGCTGCCGCGCCGCAGCCAGAACCGGGTGACGGCGTCAAGGTCGTCCGGGCCGGGCCGCTCCCCCAGTTCCGCGCTCAGCGCCTCGACGGTCTGCACCACCGTGACGCTGAGAGCGTCGAAGAACGCCTTCAGGCACATGGGGTCAAGCATCGGCTCGGGATAGGCGTGCTCGACCTCGTGTCCGAGCCGCTCGAGTATCCGGGCGGTGTCCAGCACCGCCTCCCGTACCGGGGGCGCGACCTGCGGGGCATGGTCGGGGGCATGGGCGAGGACACCGATCCGGAGCCTTCCCGGATCGCGGCCGACCAGGGCGGCCAGGCCGTCCGCCGGAAGGGGGGCGGGCCCGCCCCGGTCTCCCGGCGCGCCACCGCTCACCGCGTCGAGGACCGCGGCGGTGTCGCGTACGGTCCGGGTGACCACGGCGGGGACGCTGTGTCCCCATCTGCTGGGCCTGCCCGGGCCCGCGCTGATCCGCCCCACGCTCGGCTTCAGGCCGAGCAGATGGCAGAACGCGGCCGGCATCCGGATCGACCCGCCGCCGTCGCCGCCCTGCGCCACGGGCACCATGCCCGCGGCGACCGCGGCCGACGCGCCGCCCGACGAACCACCGGACGTCACATCGGTGCGCCAGGGGTTCCGGGTGACCCCGTGGACGCCGCTCTCGCTGACCGAGAGCAGGCCGAACTCCGGAGTCGAGGTCTGGCCGACCACAACGAAGCCGGCCCGCCTGAGCCGTCGGGTGATGACCGCGTCCTCCCTGGCGACGCGGCCGTGCCCGGCCACCCACGCGCACCCGTAGTTCGCCGGATCGCCCTTGCTGTCGTTGAGCGCTTTCACCAGCGTGGGCACTCCCGCGAACGGCGCGTCCCCGCGGATCCGCCCCGCCTCGTCGAGCGCCTGCTCGTAGCGCCGGTGGGTGATGGCGTTGATCTGCGGATCGGTCGCCTCGATGCGCTCGATGGCGGCCTCGACCAGCTCTCTCGGCGCTGCCTCACCCCGCCGGACCAGATCCGCCTGGGCCACCGCGTCCAGGCCGGCCGACACCCTCATGCGCGGATCTCCTCATCTGCGGGGAAGTGGCAGGCGGCCGCATGCCCCGCCCGCACCGCGGACAGTTCCGGAGTCTCCAGCCGGCAACGTGTCTCGGCCCGGGGACACCGGGCCGCGAACGCACACCCCTGGCCCTGTCCCTGCTGGTCGCGCGGGGCCTCGTCCGCCGAGCGCGCCGCGCCCGCGTCGGGCCGGTCACGCGGATCGGGCGACGGAACGGCTTCGAGCAGCGTTCTGGTGTACCAGTGCGCCGGCGAAGCGAACAGGGTGTCCGTCTCCGCGACTTCCACGACACGGCCCGCGTACATCACCACGACCCGGTCGGAGATGGCCTGGACCACCGCAAGGTCATGGGAGATGAACAGGTAGGTCAACTCCTCCGTTCGCTGGATCCTGAGCAGCAGATCCAGCACCTGCGCCTGCACGGAGACATCCAGCGCCGAGGTCGGCTCGTCCAGGACCACGACCTCGGGCCGGGCCGCGATCGCGCGTGCGATGGCGATGCGCTGCTTCTGGCCGCCGGAGAACTCGTGGGGCAGCCGGCTCGCTGCTTCCGGTGGCAGGCCGACCTCCGCCAGCACCTCGCCGATCCGCCGACGCGCCTCGTCACCGGTCACACCGCTCGTGGCCAGTGGCTCGCGCACCGAGGCCGCCACCCTCAGCTTCGGGTTCAGCGAACCCGCCGGATGCTGGAACACCATCTGCACGGCACGCCGGAAGGCCTTGAGCCGCTTGCCCCGGAGCCTGCCGTAGTCGGCCCCGTCCATCTCCAGCCGGCCCGAGGTGGGCCGGTCCAACCGGACCAGCATCTTGGCGAGGGTGCTCTTGCCCGAACCGGACTCGCCGACGACGCCCAGGACCTCTCCCCTGCCGACACGCAAGGAGACGTCCCGGACCGCGTGCACGGCATGGCCCCGCGAGCGGAAACTGCGGCTCAACCCGTCCACCGCGAAAAGCGCGGCGCCGTCCGGACCGGCGTCGCCCACCGGTGCGTCCTCCGGCCGGTGCCGGAGGTGACCGCCCACCCTGGGCACCGAGTCCAGCAGCATCTTCGTGTACGGGGAGACCGGACGCACCAGCACCTCCTCGGCGGTGCCGGTCTCGACGATCTCGCCGTCCCGCATGACGGCGACCCGGTCCGCGGTCTGCGCGATCACGCCGATGTCGTGCGAGATCAGCAGGATGGCGACACCGAACTCGTCGCGGATCGTCCTGAGCAGCCGCAGGATCTCCGCCTGCACCGTGACGTCCAGCGCCGTCGTCGGTTCGTCGGCCAGGAGCAGCCGTGGTTCGCCGGCCAGCGCGAGCGCCATCGCCACTCGCTGCCGAAGTCCACCGGAAAGCTGGTGCGGATACTGGCGTGCCCTGCGTTCCGGTTCCGGCACCCGCACCCGGTGGAGCAGATCGAGCACGGCCTGGTGCCGCGCCCCGCCCTTCAGACCACGGTGCCGCGCCAGTACCTCGCCGATCTGCCGGCCGACCCGCATGCTCGGGTCCAGCGCTCCCATGGCGTCCTGGAAGACCATCGCGACGTCGCCGCCGCGCAGCCGCGTCAGCGCCCTCTCGTCCGCGGCTGCCAGGTCGGTGCCGCATACCTCGAACAGATCGGCGTGTACCCGCGCCTGCTTCGGCAGCAGTCCGAGGCAGGCCATCGCCACGGAGGTCTTCCCGCTCCCGCTCTCCCCGATCAGACCGACGATCTCCCCGGCCCGGACCGTCAGGTCGATCCCACGGACGCTGGGCGGGGCCGTGCCGTATCGGATGCTGAAATCACGGAACCGCAGTACGTCCGTCTTCCCCGTGCCGTCCACGGCAGCGACGTTCATCACCGCTCCGTCGCGATCCAGGCGTCCTTGAGGAACATCCGGGTACTGGACGCTTCGGTCCTGAACCCCGCGACCTTGCCGGACCACACGTCGTACACGGTGGGTGAGGCATACGGGACGAGGACGTACACCCGCTGTGCCACGTACCGGTTCAGTTCCTTGTACATCCGGGCGCGGTCCTGGTCACTGCCCGCCTTCTGGATGGCGTCCGACATCCTCCGCCACAGCACCGGGTCGTCGACCTTCGTCGACTTCGCGCCCTTCTCGAACCACAGGCTGAGGTACTGACTCGCATCGGCGTTGAGAGAGGACGTCAGTTGAATCATGTCGGCGTTCCACTTGCCGGACAGCAGGTTGCCGATCAGCTGCTCGAAGGGGATCTGGACGATGTCCACCGTCACGCCGATCTTCGACAGCTGTTCCTTGATGAGCTGCGCGGTGGCGAGTTTGTCCGGCCGGTTCGACCGGATCGCCAGTTTGAGCTTCACGGTTCCCGCCCCCGACCGGTCGAGGAGCCGCTTCGCCTCGGCCGGGTCGTACTCGGCGTTGGGCAGGTCAGCCTTGTCGCCCTTGTCGCCCTTGTCGACCTTGTCACCGGACAGGACCGGGTCCCCGGCCGGGATGACCCCGGAGTCGACGCCGGCCCCCTGCGATCCGATGCTGATCAGCTGCTTCCTGTCGATGCCGAGGCTGATCGCCTGCCGCACCTTCTCGTTCGCCAGTGGACCGCTCAGGGTGTTCAGGCCCAGCCAGTACGCGCCGACGTCGTGCCTGTCGCCCACGGTGAACCCGCGCTTCTTGAGCGAGGCCGCGTTCTTCGGCAAGGAGACCTGGATGGTGTCCACGGTCCCCGACTGGAGGGCCTGCACCCGGGTGGCCTCGTCGGGCATGACCCGGTAGTCGATCTCGTTGATGTACGGCTTCGACCGGTCCCAGTATCCGTCGAACCGAATGGTCTTGATGAGGGAGCCCTCCCGGAACTCCGAGAGCTTGTAAGGCCCCGTCCCGTTCTCCCTGGTCTTGAGGTCGTTGGCCGAGTGGGACCGGGCCCACTGCTCGCTGACGATGCCGGCGCTCCAGGGCTGGGCGAGCAGGTGCAGCAGGGACGACTGCGGCTGGGCCAGCTTCACCACGACCTTGTCGGCGCTGGGTGCGGTCACGTCCTTGAACTTGTAGAGCGACGCGTACGGCGAGTGCACCGCGGGATCGACGATCCGCTTGAGGCTGAACGCCACGTCACTGGCGCTCAGCACCCGGCCGTCGTGGAACCTGACGTTGTGGCGCAGTGTGAATTCGTAGGTTGTCGGCGTCGTCTGCTTCCATGAGGTCGCCAGTGCCGGCCGCAGGGAGGTGCCGTCGGGTCCGAGGGAGAGGAGACCCTCGTAGAACTGTGCGGCCATGCGCTTCGCGTCGAGCGCCTGGGCCAGGATGGGGTCGAGCCCGCTCAGTGGCTGGCTCTCGTCGCCGACGACGAGGGTGCCGCCGCGGTGCGGCTTGCCGCCTCCCGTACGGGACTGCGCCTGGCCTCCGCCTCCGCAACCCGCGAGTGCCGTCGCCATGGCGGTGACCGCCGCGACGGTGACCGCCAGTCTCCCGACCGGCCTGAGTGATGTCATGGTGAGGCTTCTTTCTTTCCGTGACCTGGGGGAGGAAACACTTGATCGCTGCCGCTGTGCACGGCACGGGTCACACGACGGAGCGGCGTGAAATCGCGAAGCCCTCGCCGATGAGTCCCCATCCGATGGAGGACAACAGCAGGGCTCCACCGGCGCCGAGGACGAGCCACGGTGAGTCCGTCAGATAGTTCTGCGCCTCGGCGACCATCCGGCCCCAGCTCGGGGTGGGTGGCTGAACCCCGAGGCCGAGGTAGCTGAGCGCGGACTCCAGCAGGATGACGATGGCCGCCGAGTTGGCGAGCTGGACCATCATCAGAGGAAGGACATTGGGGAGCAGATGCTTCAGGACGATCACGGAGGACCGGACTCCGGAGATCCGCGCGGAGAGCACGAATTCCAGCTCGCGGAGTTCGAGGCACCGCGCCCGCACGATGCGTGCGAAGTGCGGTAGCGACACCAGCGACAGCACCACGATCAGGGTCGTCGTCGAGGGCGAGAAGACGGTCACCGCCGCGAGCCCCAGCAGCAGCGAGGGGAACGACAGCAGCAGGTCGACCCCGCCCATCAGCAGGGTGTCCAGCCACCTGCCACCGACGCCGGCCGCGAACCCGACGGCCGAACCGGCCACCAGTGCCAGCAGCGAACCTGCCAGCGCGATCGACAGCGAGGTGCGCCCGGCAACGCACAGTCGGACGAAATAGTCCCGCCCCAGGTCGTCCGTGCCCAGCCAGTGGGTCCCGCCCGGCGGGGAGAAGGGCGCTCCGGCCACCTCGCTCGGTGAGAACGGCCGGATCAGGGGCGCCACGTACGCCATGGCGAACAGCAGCACCAGGATGCCGAGACCGAAAGCGACGCCGACGCCCGGCCGGATACGTCGCCGCCTGGGGCGGGGCCCGGATCCGTCCACCGTGGATTCCTCCGGGTTCGGGTCCACGGGCACGTCGGAGTCCACCGGCGACCGGCTCATCGCGCATCACCCACCTTGGGATCGATCAGCCGGTGGAGCAGGTCCACCACGAGGTTCATCACGATGTAGGTCAGTCCGAGCAGCAGGATGCAGGCCTGGGTCACCGCATAGTCCTTCTGTAGCAGCGAGTTCACGGTGAGCTGGCCGATGCCCGGGATCGCGAAGACGTTCTCGATCAGGAGGGAGTTGCCGACCAGACCGGCCAGCTGGAGCCCGGCCACCGTGACCACCGGCCCCGACGCGTTCCGCAGCCCGTGCCGGAGGGTGGACTCCCACCGCGTCGCCCCGGTCGCCAGCGCGGTGCGCATGTAGTCCTGTTCGTAGACCTCGATCATCGAGGTGCGCATGAACCGGCACAGGGTCGAACCGAGTGGCAGCCCCAGGGCGAGCGCCGGCAGGACCACACTTTGCAGGTTCCGCACCGGATCGTCGGAGAAGGTCACGAACCCGACGGTCGGCCACGTCGGAGCGACGAACGAGACCAGCAGTATCAGGCAGAGGCCGAAGACGAACACCGGAGTCGCCAGTCCCAGGAAGGCCGACCCTCGAGCCAGCCGGTCGAAGAGCCGGCCCTGGCGAAGGGCCGCGATCGCACCGGCCGGCACGCCCCACAGGACCGACACCACCGTGGCGGCCAGGGCCAGCTCCAAGGTGTTCGGCAGTCGTTCCTTGATGAGCTCGAGGACCGGCATACCGTTGTAGACCGAGAGACCGAAGTCACCGTGGAGCAGCCTGCCGAGCCACAGCAGGTACTGCTCGGTGACCGGTTGGTTGAGTCCGAGATCCTCCGCCAGCCGCGCCCGGGTCGCCGCGTCGGAGTACGGTCCGGCCAAAACGTCCGCCGGATTACCCGGAAGCAGCCGGACGAGCCCGAACGCGACGACCGACAGGACGAACAGGACGGCCAGTCCACGAAGGACTCGTCGGGCGACGAACGGTATCAGCGGCGGCAGGCTCGTCGCCCACCTCACCGGGCCCGCGGCCACGGCCGCGAGGGGCCGACCGCGCGGGCCCAGCCCGGAAACATGCTGCATCCCAGGGCCTCCCGTTGGGATGGGTACTGAGTGCGGTCCCCTGCGGGATACGTACTGAGTACGGCGGATGGTGAGCGGTACCTTGCCCATTCGGATACGGAGGGCGAAGCCACTCGTCCCGCTCAGCGGACCCCTGTGCGTCGGGAGGGGAGGGTGTCCGGCGCCTGATCGTGCGTCAGCCTCGGCCCGCGATCGCCGCGGCGGTGGAGGTACGCGGCCGCGCCGAACGAGTCATCGTCAAGGCCTGTGGACGGGAGCCGCACCGACCCAGCGGTGATAGGCGTCCACGTCGACGTTGCTGCCGCACACGATGGTGACCACGTGTCGGCCGGCGAAGCGGTCGCGGTCTTCGAGGATCGCCGCGATGCCGAGCGCGGCCGACGGCTCGACGACGAGGCCGGCGTGGTCGAGGAGCATCCGCATACCGGCGATGATCGACGCCTCCTGGACCAGGACGGCGTCGTCGGCGACCAGCAGGAGGTCGTCCAGGACGGCCGGGATGGGACACCGGCCGGCGACGCCGTCGGCGATGGTGTCGGTCGAGTCGGTGGTGACGACGCGCCGCCGGCGCCACGAGTGTGTCATCGCCGGTGCGCCCAGCGGCTGGACGCAGATCACCTCGGCTTCGGGCGCCATGGCCTTCACCACATGACCCACGCCGGTGGCCAGTGCGCCGCCGCCGAGAGCGATCAGCACGGCGTCGAACGACGGCGCGGCGTCCACCAGCTCCAGGCCGATGGTCGCCGCGCCCTCGCAGGTCTCGAGGTCCAGGCTGTCCTCGACCAGCCGGATGCCGTCGCAGCGCGCGATGGCCGCGGCCCGCTCGCGCGCCATCTCGTGGTCGCCGTCGACCAGTTCCAGCCTGGCGCCCAGTGCGCGGATGCGGTCGAGCTTGGCCACCGTCGCGAAGCGGGATGCCACAACGGTGACGTCGAGCCCCCGGCCGCGACCGGACCAGGCGAGGGCCTGGCCGAGGTTGCCCGCGCTGGCGCACACCACGTCTCGCGAGCCATGGTCGGCGAGCAGGCTCGCGACCACCTCGGTGCCGCGGCCCTTGAAGCTTCGGACCGGGTTCGCCGTTTCGAGCTTGATGCTCACCGCGCACCCGAGGGCCGGCTCCAGCGCCTCGCAGCGGTACAGCGGAGTGTCGAGAAAAATCGGGTCGATCACCCGGCGAGCCGCCCGGATCCGGGCAGTGTCGAGGCGTGTCTCCTGCATGGCACAGCAGCGTAGCGCCGCCGACCGTGTTCAATGACTTGATCAAGCACCCAGGTCTGGGCGGGCCTGGTCACGATGGCCGCGGATGATCTCCGCGTAGCGGTGGCCGGTCCCCTTGATGGTGCGGGCCTGGGTGCGGTAGTCGACGTGGACGAGCCCGAAGCGCTTGTCGTATCCGTAGGCCCACTCGAAGTTGTCGAGCAGCGACCAGGCGAAGTAGCCGGCCATCGGGGCGCCCTTGCGGGCGGCCGAGGCGCAGGCCGCGAGGTGTCGGATGAGGTAGTCCTGGCGCTCGGGGTCGTCGACGGTGCCGTCCGGGCGTATGACGTCGGGGTAGGAGGAGCCGTTCTCGGTGACGTACAGCTTGCGGGCGCCGTATTCGTCGGTCAGACGCAGCAGGAGGGTTTCGATGCCGGTGGGGTCGATCTCCCAGTCCATGCCGGTGCGGGGCACGTCCGGGCGGCGGATGCCGTGGGCGTGGGGAGCCGGGGCGGTGGGGGCGTCGGTGACGGTGACCGGGAAGTAGTAGTTCAGGCCCAGCCAGTCCAGGGGCGCGGCGATGGTTTCCAGGTCGCCGGGGTGTTCCGGCAGTTCGACCCCGTACACCTCGCGCATGTCCGCGGGGAAACCGCGGCCGTGGACGGGGTCCAGCCACCAGCGGTTGGTGTGGCCGTCCATGCGCCGCGCGGCCGCCAGGTCCTCGGGCCGGTCGGTGGCGGCGTGGACGGTGGAGAGGTTGTTGACGATGCCGACCTCGGCGCCCGGTGCGGCGGCCCGGATCGCCTGGGTGGCGAGGCCGTGGCCGAGCAGCAGATGGTACGAGGCGCGGACGGCTGCGGTCAGATCCGTGAGGCCGGGCGCCATCACACCGTCGAGGTGGCCGATCCAGGCCGAGCACAGCGGTTCGTTGAGGGTGGTCCAGTGGCGGACCCGGTCACCGAGGCGGTCGGCCGTCGCCGAGGCGTACGCGGCGAAGTGCTCCGCGGTGTCGCGCACGGGCCAGCCGCCCCGGTCCTGGAGCACCTGCGGAAGGTCCCAGTGGTACAGGGTGACGGAGGGGGTGATGCCCGCTTCCAGCAGACCGTCGATCAGCTCGTCGTAGAAGGCCAGGCCCTTGGCGTTGACTGGCCCGTCGCCGCCCGGCATCACCCGCGGCCAGGCGATGGACAGCCGGTAGGCGTTGGTGCCCAGCTGCTTCATCAGGCCGATGTCCTCGCGCCAGCGGTGGTAGTGGTCGCAGGCCACGTCGCCGTGGTCGTCGCCCGCGATCCTGCCGGGGGTGTGCGAGAAGGTGTCCCAGATCGAGGGCGACCGCCCGTCCTCGGCGACGGCTCCCTCGATCTGGTAGGCCGAGGTGGCCGTGCCCCAGAGGAAGTCGTGCGGGAGGGCTGTGAGGTCCAGGAGTTCGGACACGTACGTCCTTTCGGAGAGGGGATGGCCGGTCACTTCACGGCTCCGGCGGTGAGTCCGGCGACGAGATAGCGCTGGAGCAGGAGGAATCCCGCGACCACGGGGACGCTCACCACGAGGGAGGCGGCCATGATCTGGTTCCAGTAGACGTCGTTCTGACTGGCGTAGCCCTGGAGGCCGATGGCGAGGGTGCGGGTGGCTTCGTTCGTCATCACGGACGCGAAGAGCACCTCGCCCCAGGCGGTCATGAAGGCGTAGACGGCCACGGCGACGATGCCGGGGGTGGCGGCCGGGACGACGACCCGCAGCAGTGCGCCGAGGGGGCCGCAGCCGTCCACCAGCGCGGCCTCGTCCAGGTCGCGCGGGACCGAGTCGAAGTACCCGATGAGCATCCAGATCGAGAACGGCAGCGAGAAGGTGAGATAGGTGAGGATGAGGCCGCCGCGGGAGCCGAAGAGGGCGATGCCGGTGGTGTTGCCGATGCTGACGTAGATGAGGAACAGGGGCAGCAGGAAGAGGATGCCGGGGAGCATCTGTGTGGAGAGCACGGTGACGGTGAACACGCGCCTGCCCCGGAAGCGGTAGCGGCTGACCGCGTAGGCGGCGAAGACCGCGATCACCACCGAGCAGACCGTGGCCGCGCTCGCCACGATGACCGAGTTCACGAAGTAGTCGGCGAGCGGGACGGTCGACCAGATGTCGATGTAGGGGCGGACGGTCAGCCCGCTGGGCAGCCAGCGGAACGTCCCCGACACGTCCTGGAGCGGCTTCAGGGAGCTGGAGATCATCACGTACACCGGCACCAGGACGAAGCCGGTGAGCAGGGTGAGGAAGATCCGGCGGGCCCAGAGGAAGGATCGCGGGGCGGCCATCGGTGAGCGGGGCTTGGATGTGGCGCTAGACATCGGCTGTCTTCCTTCGTCGGGAGGTCAGCAGGAGGTAGACGCCCGTCACCACGAGGAGGAAGAGCAGCAGGAGGACGGACATGGCGGAGCCGGTGCCGAAGTTCCAGGTGACGAACGACGACTGGTAGATGTGGATCGAGATGAGATCCGCGGCCTCCGGCGCCGCCTTGCCGAACAGCGTGAACGGCGTGTTGAAGTCGTTGAACGTCCACAGGAACAGGACCAGCACCAACACCTGGTTGACCGGGCGCAGCGAGGGCAGGGTGATGTGGCGGATCTGCTGCCACATACCCGAACCGTCGAGGGCTGCCGCCTCGTAGAGCTCCCGGGGGATGTTCTGTAGGCCGGCCATGACGATGAGAAACGCGAACGGCCAGCCCTTCCACACCGAGACGGTCAGCAGCGCGATGAAGCTGTTGTCGCCGATGAGCCAGAAGGAGGGCTTGTCGGTGAGGCCGAGCTGGTCGTGCAGGACGTGGTTCACCAGGCCGTTGTCGTGCTGGAACATGAACGCCCAGGTGATGACGGCGGTGTACACGGGGAGCGCGTACGGGATGAGGAACAGGGTGCGCAGCAGGCCGCGGCCGCGGAAGGTGTCCTGGAGGAAGATGGCGGTGGCGGTGCCGAGCAGCCAGCACAGTCCGACCGACAGCAGGGTGAATCCGCAGGTGACCAGGAACGAGTGGAGCAGCGCCTCGCCGACCGGCGCGTCGAAGTCCACCGAGAGCCGGTAGTTGTCGAAGCCGGACCAGGGGGCGGTGGTCCAGTCGCGGATGAAGAACTGGGTGAGCTCCTTGAAGCTCATCAGGATGCCGATCGCCATCGGCACCAGATGGACCAGGAGTTCCAGCAGCAGGGCCGGCAGGAGCAGCAGGTACGGCAGTGCCATGCGGCGGATCCGCCCGGTGCGGCGCGGGCCTCGCGCCGCACCGGGGGTCTTCCCCGGCGCCGCCTGCTTGTCGACCTGTGCGGTGGCGGTCGTGGTGGTCATGGGGATGTCCGCGGTCACTTCGCCGGCATCTGCTGCTGGGCCTTGTGGAGCCGTGCCTTCACCGACTCCGTGGTCACGGCGCGTCCGGCGGCGGCGTCGGCGAACAGTTCCTTGACGGCTGTGCCCACCGCCGTCTCGAACTGGGACTCCTGGGGGACCTGCGGCAGGGCCTCGGCGCTCTTGGCGAGGGTGTCGCGCAGAACGGTCGTGGCCTGGCTGTTGAACGCGGGGTCGGACTGGGCGGCCCTGACCGGCGGGATGGAGCCGTAGGCCTTGTTGAGGATCTTCTGCTCGGCGTCGCTGGTCATGAACTTCACGAACTTCAGCGCGCCGTCGTGGTTGTCGGTGTTCTTGAAGACGGCCATGTTGATGCCGGCGACCATCGAGTTGACGGAGGTGCCGGTGCCGGGGGTGCCGGAAGGGGTGGGCGCCGGGGCCACGCCCCACTCGTCGTCCTTCATGCCGAGCGATTTGAAGGTGGCGGAGGCCGTCTGCCACAGCACCATCGCGGTCTTGCCCTTGGCGAAGTCGCTGAGGGACTGGTTCTGGGCGTATTCGGCGTTGCCCGGCGGGATGGCCTTGTCCTTGGCCATCAGGTCGACGTACTGCTTGACCGCGGCGACCGCGCCGTCCGAGGTGAAGTCCGGCTTGCCCTCGGCGGTGAAGAAGTCAGCGCCGTGCTGCTTGGCGAAGACGAAGGCGTGGTGGATGTTCTCCGACAGGTTCGCCCCCTCGGCGCCCAGCGCCGCCGCGCCGCGCTGCTTGATCTTCTTGGCGTCCGCGACCAGTTCGTCCCAGGTGGCCGGCGGCTTGGCGATGCCCGCGTCGGCGAAGATCTTCTTGTTGTAGTAGAGCGCGTACGCCATCGAGTACAGCGGTACGGCGGCCGGGTCCTGGCCCTGCGCTCCCGTCGAGCCGAGGGCCGAGTCCACGAAGCGGTCCTTGCCACCGATCGCGTCGAAGTTCTCGGCGTCCCATGACAGCAGGGCCCCGGATGCCTGGAGTGAGGCGCTCCAGGTGTTGCCGATGTTCAGCACGTCGGGGCCCTGGCCGGAGGTGGTCGCGGTGAGGATCCGGTTCAGCAGCTCCGACCAGGGCACCACCTCCAGCTTGACGGTGATCCCGGTCTGCTCTTTGAACTTGTCGAGTTCGGGCTGGAGGACCTTCTTGTCCACGTTGATGCTCGCGCCCTGGTTGGAGGCCCAGTAGGTGAGCGTCTTCGGCGAGTCGTTGGACCCGTTTCCGGCCGTGGACGAACCGCCTCCGCAGGCCGTGGCGGCAATGGCGAGTGACAAGGTGACGGCGCCGATGGCCGCGGCTCGGATGCTGCGCATGGCTCCAGGTGTCCCTTTCCGAGTCGAGTACGCCGAAGAGGGCCCGGGCACGTCTATGTGCGTTCAACTCCCGAAGCCCCTCATGGCTTAATTTACGACGTGAGTTAAACCTCAAGAGAAAGGCGCGTCAAGAGATCCGGCAGTAGGTATCTTGTTACGCGGATCCGGGACTTGAGGAGGTCAGGTGGCTGCACACAACAGCCGCACGGTGCGTGACCTGCGGCGGGAGAACCGCACCGCCGTGCTGCGCCGGTTGTTCTTCGACGGGCCGATGAGCCGCCTCTCGCTTGCCCCAGCGACCGGGCTGAGTTCAGGCTCCATCAGCAATGTGGTCACCGAACTGCTCACCGAGGGGCTGGTGGAGGAGGCCGGAAGCGTCGACTCCGACGGCGGCCGCCCCCGCACGCTGCTGCGCATCGCCCCGCGCAGCGGCCACTTGATCGGGGTGGACGTCGGCGAGACCCGGGTCCGTGTCGAGCTGTTCGATCTGTCGCTGGCCGAACAGGGCCGCGCGGAGCGGCCATTGCCCACGCGCGGGACTGCCCGCCCGGACCGCTACGACAGCGAACTGATCGCGGGCCACATCCGAGACGGCATCACCGAGGTCCTGAACACTGCCAGGCTCACCCCCGGGCAGATCCTCGGTGTCGGCATCGGCACCCCGGGAATCATCGAACACTCCGAGGAGGACGGCGCGGTGGTGCACTGCACCCCGATCGGCTGGGAAGCGGTCCCGCTGGAACGGATGCTGCGCCGCCCTGGTCATCTGCCCCAGCAGGTGCCCTACTTCATCGAGAACGGCGCCAAGACGCTGGGCCAGGCCGAGATGTGGTTCGGCGCCGGGCGCGGTGCGCGCAGCGCGGTGGTCGTCCTCTTCGGGTCGGGCGTCGGCGCCTGCGTCGTCACCGATGACGTCGAGCACGGCCGGGCGGTGGAGTGGGGCCACCTCACCGTGCGGGTACGGGGCCGGCGGTGCCGCTGCGGGGCACTGGGCTGTCTGGAAGCCTACGCGGGCGCGGAAGCACTGCTGGAGCGCTGGCAGGAGGCGGGCGGGCAGCCGCCGCCCGACACCGACGAGGAGACCGCCCTGACGGCGATGCTGGCCGGCGCCTACCCTGCGGACGGTGGCGCCCCGGACCCGGTGGCGGCCGCCGTCCTCGACGAGACCGCGGAGTACCTGGGCGCGGGGCTGTCCGACCTGATCAATCTCTTCCAGCCCGAGCGCATCCTCGTTGGCGGCTGGGCCGGTCTCCAGCTCGGCTCGCGTTTCCTGGAGTCGGTGCGCCGCCACGCGCTGTCCTACGCGCTGCCGTACCCCTCCGGACGTGTCGGCATCGACCTGGGCGCGCTGGGGCCCGACGCGGTGACCGTGGGCGCCGCGACCCTGCCGCTCGCCGACTTCTTCGCACGCGGCGGGCGCCGGCTGCCCGCACCCCCCGCGCCGGAGCCGGCCCCCGGGTGGCGCACCAGCCTTGGCACGCGACTGGTGTGAGGGCTACGCCGACTCCCGTACCACCAGCTCCGGTTCGAAGAGGACCGAGGTCGGCTCGGTCCGCATGCCCCGCACGTGTTCGTCGAGCAGCCGGGCCATCGTCGCCGCCATGTCCTCCACCGGCTGGCGCACCGAGGTCAGCGGCGGCCGGCAGGTGGCGGCCACGCCGGAGTCGTCGAAGCCGATGACCGCGACATCGTCCGGCACCCGTCGGCCGCGTTCCCTCAGCACCTGGCAGACTCCCTGCGCCATCAGGTCGTTGGCGGCGAACACTCCTTCCACATCGGGATGTTCGGTGAGCAGTTCCGTCATCGCCGTCACCCCGCTGTCCAGTGTGAAGCCCCCCTCGGCCACCGGAACGTACGGATGGCCCCCGCGGGCCATGGTGTCGCGGAACCCGGCGAGCCGCTCCTGGCTGGCGGACACGGTCGACGGCCCCGACACGGTGGCCACCCTCCGGCACCCCCGGGCCAGCAGACGCTCGGCCGCGAGGCGGCCGCCGTCCCAGTGCGCAAGGTCCACATGGCTGAGCGCGACCGGTCGCGCGGGCCGGGCGAACAGCACGGCGGGCAGTCCGGCCTCGGCCAGCAGCGTGGGCAGCGGATCGCCGGAATGGGTCGACACCACGAGGGCGCCGTCCGCGTTCCCCTGCCGCAGATACCTCAGCACCTCCTGCCTGGCCTCGGAGGACTCGGCGAACATCAGCACCGGGTGCATCGAGCGGGGCCGCAGAAATCCGACCACCCCACCGACCACCCGGCCGAAGAACGGGTCGGTGAACACCCGTGCGGCGAAAGCGTTCTGCTCCTTCTCCGAGGGCTCGCCGACCCCGGAGACGACGAGCGCAACGGTCCCGGTTCGCCGGGTCACCAGCGATCTGGCCGCCCGGTTGGGCGTGTAGCCGGTCCTCTCGATCGCGAGGCGCACCAGGTCCTGGATGGCCGGATCCACATTGCGGACGCCATTGACGACCCGGGAGACGGTCGCCCGGGAGACACCGGCCTCCCGGGCGACATCCTCCAAGGTCGGGGCCTGTCGGTTCATGCCCGCACCCTAGTGGCAGCGCGCCCCGGCGTCATAGAGCGCTCTCCCGCCCCGCCACGGGTCAGCGGTAGACGCCGAACTCGTAGAGCGAGTAGCCGTAGCCGGTGCCACGGGCCGTGCCGTGGACACGGACGTAGCGGCCGGTGCCCGAGACGTCGAAGTCGTCGACGCCGCCGTTGCCGTCGGTCACCTCACGGACGGTCCGCCAGCTCTGGCCGTCGTCGGAGGTCTGGATGGTGTACGCCTTGGCGTAGGCGGCCTCCCAGGCCAGCTGGACGTGGGTGAAGGCGGTGGACGCCCCCAGGTCCACCTGGAGCCACTGCGGATCGCTCCAGTCGCCGGCCCAGCGGGTGTCCGTCCTGCCGTCCACGGCGTTGGCGGCGGTGCAGGGGCAGTCGCCGCCGCCCGTCTGGTAGGAGGAGGCGGTGGCCGGCTTGCCGAGGGCCACATTGGTGCCGTTCACGGCGGGTGGGACGACCCGTACGGAACGGGTCTCGATGCCGACGTTGCCCTTGCCGTCGGTGGCCTTGACGTAGACCTTCCACACGCCGAGCCGGTCAGGCGCGGTGACCCTCAGGCGGCCGCCGCCGAGGTCGGCGGCGGGCAGCGGGGTGAGCTTCTTGTCCTTGTCGATGTACATGGTGCTGCCCAGCACCTGGTAGGAGATGGCGTCACCGTCGGGGTCGGTGGCCTTGACCGTAAGCGTCAGGGGGCGGCCTGCCTCCACCTTGGTGGCATCGCCGTCCACGGCCAGTCCGGAGAGGACCGGTGGTGTGTTGTCGCGCGAGGTGTCCGCGCCGTACGCCTTCTTCACCGCGTAGTACGACAACCGCTTCTGTCCGGCGGGCAGCAGGTTGAACCAGACGCCGCCGAAGTCGTCCTCGGTGCCGTAGTGGAACATCGTGGCGCCGAGCGCGACGCCCTTGTGGCCGGTGACGCAGTTCCACGCCTTGGTGTAGCCCTCGGCCTTGGCCTGGTCGGTGGGTTCCTGCGGCACGCCGTTGGGGTCGTCGGGGACCTCCCACTCCCCCGCGGGGCCGGTCTCGGTCACGATGTACGGCTTGGTGTAGCCGCCCTGTTCCCAGGTGGCCTTGATGTCGCAGACGGCGTTGTAGGAGTTGACGGCGTACAGGTCGAGGTCGGGGGCGTTCTTCTGGTAGTACGGCCAGGCGCCGGTCCACGCGTCGGTGGAGGTGACCGGGTGGTCGGGGTCGATGCCATGGATCTTCTTGGCGATGTCGTTGACGAACGTAGTGTAGGCGTCACGCTGTCGTTCCAGCTCATCGCCGGTGTAGCAGTTCTGAAGGCCGAGTACCGACTCGTTACCAACGTTCCACATCAGCACGCCCGGGTGGTCCTTGTAGGCGGAGACCCACTTGGGGAACTCGGCGAGCATCTGGTCCTTGTAGGCGGTGTCCGTCCGGTAGTTCACACAGCCGCCGCTGCCCGGCCCGCCGCCGGGCTGTAGCCAGAAACCGGCGATCACCTTGATGCCGTGGGCGGCCGCGGAGTCGAAAAGGGGTTTGCTGGTGGCGTCGGTGCCCCAGGTGCGGATGGTGTTGACGCCCATCGTCCGCAGGTCGGGCAGGTAACGGTCGGCGTCCGCGATGGCGGGGCCCCAGGTCAGGCCCTTGATCTGATACGGCTGGCCGTCCACGGTCAGCCGCCAGTCGCCGGGGGCGCCGGCGACCTTGACGACGCTTCCGGCGGCGTGTGCCTGCTGGCCGGGCAGCGCGAGGGCACCGGCGGTCAGCAGGCCGGCGGTGAGGGGCGCCGCGATGCGGCGTGGAACGGTACGGGTCCGGGTCATGGTGGGGTGTCTTTCGGGGTGTGGGGAAAGTGGGGGGGGGAAGCGGAAGCGGCCCGGCCGCGCCGGTGTCCACCCGGGCGGCCGGGCCATGGTTCAGGGCAGTTCGTAGTGGTCGTTGAGGGCCGCTCCGGCCTCGGGGTGGGTCTGGTCGTAGCCGCGGGCGTCGCACTGGAGCCCCCCGACGACGCAGTGGTCGACGAGCGCCTTGAGCGTGGGCGCGTCCCAGGCATTGAAGAAGTCGTAGTGGAACGACCAGCTCCGGCCGCTGGCCAGCCTCACCTGGGAGAGGTCACCGTTGACCGGGAAGGCCATCTTGAACTCGATCATCGGCAGCGCGACCGGGTGGTCGGCGGGGCACACATTGTTGTTCGTCCCGGGGTTGACCACGGGGTACGCCATATGGCTGCGGTGGTCGGGCGTGTCCAGGTACTTGCCGTCCCAGCAACTGGGCGCCTGGAAACGAATGTTGAGCTGGACGTCCGCCCGGCTCGGGCAGTCCTTGGGGAACTCGACGTTGAAGAAGCTGTCGCCGCACTCCCAGCCCTCGACGAAGCCGGGGTGGCGGCGGAACTCCTCGGCGCTCTGCATCGGGTTTCCCACCACGTACCGCAGCCCCTTGGGGAACGGCCGCACGCTGGTGTAGTCGGTCACGCCCGCCTTGTAGTAGATGGTCTGCGGGCCGACCGGCAGCACCGGCCGGTCACCCTGGAAGAGCGTGGGCATCCAATAGCCCGACCTGTCCCCCGGTGCCTTGCAGGTGGTGCGGCCGGCGTCGAGGGAGGCTGTGGTGCTGGCCGCGTCGGTGGTGGTGTTGCCCATGAAGGTGTGGTCATGGGACGCGCCCGGCTGCCGCGGATACACGATGGGGTCGTCCGCCTTGGTGTGGCTCACCGAGCAGTTGGCCTGGAACTCGTGGAAGTAGCGGTGGGGCGGCTCCTTCGTGGACGGGGTGACGCCGGTGACCGGCGGGTCCGCGGGGATATAGCCGTCGCCGTCCGGGTCCTCGGGCGAGGAGGCGGACGGCGCCGCCATGGCGTGCCCCGCGTGGGCGGCCGTGATGCCGCCCGCGGGCCGCGCCGGGGGCGCTTCGGCGCTCATCGCGATGCCACCGAGCCCGAGCGAGGTCAGCAGCAGCGCGCCTGCGATCAGGGTTCCTGAGAGGATCTTCGATCTCCGTGCCATGGAGACTCCTGCCACATGGAGAGAAGGCGAAAGTGGTCAGGCGGCCGGGCACTGCGAGGATCCGCTGCGCCGTGGGGTGCGGGCCGGGCCGCCCGTATGACGGGCCGTCACAGGCCCGCGACAACGAGTGGGAGAGCGCTCTCCGAGATGGGAGTGTCACGGCGGTGACGCGACAGTGTCAAGGCGTCGAGCGGAGAGGATCAACGCCGACTTCTATTACTTCTTGAAGTTAGCGATCGCGGACGCCGACGGCCGTATCCCGCCCAAGGGCTCGCAAACTACCTTAACTTCCCTGCCAATTGGCGATCGAGAGGCGACAGCGGGCAAGGAGTACGGTCACAACTCTTGACGTGTCGTTCACATGGCTGAAGCATGCGACGGCAAGAGAGCGCTCCCTCACCCCCCATCTCGTTCATTTACTGAACCAGGAGAGTCGCCCCCATGACGCCTTCCCGCAGGCATTCCTCCATCGGCCGCCGAGCGGTCCTCGGCGCCGCGGCCGCCGCCGCATCGGCCCCCGCCCTCGTCGGCCTGTCCGCTCCCGCCTCCGCCGCCCCCGCGAGCCGGAGCAGGAGCCCGCGCGCCCTGCCGGGCGGCGGCGACCTCGGCCCCAACGTCATCGTCTTCGACCCGTCCACGCCCGGCATCCAGGCCAAGCTGGACGAGGTGTTCAAGAAGCAGGAGTCGGCACAGTTCAGCACCGGGCGCTACGCCCTGCTGTTCAAACCCGGCACCTACCAGGGGCTCAACGCCCAGCTCGGCTTCTACACCTCCATCGCCGGGCTGGGGCTGTCCCCCGACGACACGACCATCAACGGCGATGTCACCGTCGACGCCGGGTGGTTCAACGGCAATGCCACGCAGAACTTCTGGCGTTCCGCGGAGAACCTTGCGCTCGTACCGGTCAACGGCACCAACCGCTGGGCCGTGGCGCAGGCCGCGCCCTTCCGGCGGATGCATGTCCGCGGCGGACTCAACCTCTCCCCCGACGGCTACGGCTGGGCGAGCGGCGGTTACATCGCGGACAGCCGCATCGACGGCCAGGTGGGACCGTACTCCCAGCAGCAGTGGTACACCCGCGACAGCGCCGTCGGCGGCTGGCTCAACGCCGTGTGGAACATGGTGTTCTCCGGTGTGGAGGGCGCGCCCGCGCAGAGCTTCCCGAACCCGCCGTACACCACGATCGACACCACCCCCATCTCCCGGGAGAAGCCCTTCCTGTACCTCAACGGCACCGAATACCGGGTCTTCCTGCCCGAGAAGCGGACCAACGCCCGCGGGGTCACCTGGGGCAACGGCACCCCCAGAGGCACCTCGCTGCCTCTGTCGCAGTTCTATGTGGCCAAGCCCGGCGTCACCGCGGCCACCCTCAACGAAGCACTCACCCAGGGGCTCCAACTGCTGCTCACCCCGGGGATCTACCACCTCGACCAGCCCATCCAGGTGAACCGGGCGAACACCGTCGTCCTCGGGCTCGGCTACGCCACCCTCATCCCCGACAACGGCGTCACCGCACTGAAGGTCGCCGACGTCGACGGGGTCCGGCTGGCCGGTTTCCTCATCGACGCCGGACCGGTCAACTCCGCCACCCTGCTGGAAGTCGGCCCGCAAGGGGCCTCGGCCGACCACTCGGCCAACCCCACCACCGTGCAGGACGTGTTCATACGCATCGGTGGCGCGGGGCCCGGCAAGGCCACCACCAGCATGGTGATCAACAGCCGTCACACCATCGTCGACCACACCTGGGTCTGGCGCGCCGACCACGGAGACGGCGTCGGCTGGGAGACCAACCGCGCCGACTACGGAGTCCGGGTCAACGGTGACGACGTCCTCGCCACGGGTCTGTTCGTGGAGCACTTCAACAAGTACGACGTGCAGTGGTTCGGTCAGCGGGGCCGCACCATCTTCTTCCAGAACGAGAAGGCATACGACGCCCCGAACCAGGCCGCCATCCAGAACGGCTCCCTCAAGGGCTACGCGGCCTACAAGGTGGCCGACTCGGTGACCACGCACGAAGGATGGGGGCTCGGCAGCTACTGCTACTACAACGTCGACCCGAGCATCGTGCAGCACCACGGCTTCGCCGCCCCGAACGCGCCGGGGGTGAAGTTCCACAATCTGCTGGTCGTCTCGCTCGGCGGCAACGGCCAGTACGAACGCGTCATCAATGACACCGGTTCCCCCACCTCGGGCACCTCCACCGTGCCCTCCACCGTGGTGTCATATCCCTGATCCGCGATTTCTCGGCGAGCCTGTGCCCTGACGAACTGGTGCGGGGTCAGCCCAGCAGCAGGGACCTCGGCTGCACGGACAGTGCCCGGTCAAGGACGAGGGACGCCGCCCCCACCGCGGCCACGTTCTCACCCAGGGTGGTGGAGAGGACCGTGGTCGGGTGGGTCGCCCTGACGAACGGGGACTGGGCGACCATCGGTTCGATGGTCGCCAGCAGACGGTCCGCGAGCAGTTGCCAGGTGGGTCCGCCGAAGACGATGGTGCCGACGTCGAGGAGTGTCGCCGCCGCACACACGCCTCGGCCGATGCGGATGCCCAGGCGCTCGATGATGCCGTCCGCCTGCGCCTCCCCCTCGCCGGCGAGCTCCGCGAGCCGCTTCAGACCGCGCTGGGCATCGGCCGGGTCGCGGACCGTGAACTCGGCTCCGAGCGCGCCCAGGGCGATGGCCTCGTCGACGAGCGTCCGGGTCGAGAAGGCCGCGCCCAGTCCGCCGACCTCGCCGGCGTTCCCCGACACGCCGCGCAGCACGGTGTCATCCACCACGAGCCCCATTCCGGAACCGGTGCCGAGGTAGAAGAAGAGCAGGTTGCGGCTGTCGGTTGCCGCCCCGGCCCAACGCTCCGCGACGACGGCGGCCGTGACGTCCTTGTCGAGCAGGGCCGGGAATCCGGTTGCCGCGCTGAGCCGGTCGCGCAGCGGATAGCGGCCCCAGCCACGCAGTTCCGGCGGATCGACGACCCATCCGGCGGCCGCGTCGATCGGCCCCGGTGCTGCGATGCCCAGACCCAGGACTGCTGCCGTGTCCACCACCGCTTCCGCCACGAGCGCACCTACCGAGGCGGCCATGTCGGCGACGATCCCGTCGGTGTCGCCGCCGCTCGGGGTCCGCCGGCTGCGCTGGGCCACGACCGTGCCGAGCAGGTCCACCAGGACGCAGCTGATGACGGCCGGGTCGAGGTGGACTCCCACGGCATAGCGGGAGGTGGGGACGGCTTCGAGAAGTGTGCGAGGCTTTCCGCTGCCCGTGTTGTGCTTGCCCGATTCGCGGGCCACACCTTGGTCGAGCAGCCGCCGGGTGATGTTCGAGACGGTCTGCGCGGACAGGCCGGTGGCCTGGGCGAGTTCCACGCGGCTCAGGCCGGTGGGGTGGTGGCGGCGGATGGCGTCGAGAATCACGGATTCGTTGAAGTCGCCCATGCGCGGCAGGTTGGTGCCGCGCCGCATGGCGGCCTTCTCGGTTCTCGCCGTCCTGGCCGTCAATGTTCCTCCCCGGCCACGTCGGGGCGCAGGCGCAGGGTACGGATCTGGAAGGGCCGGAACCGGAGATCGACGGCCCGTTCGTCGTCGGGGCGGGCCGTCAGCTGCTGAGCCGGCACTTCCAGCAGGTCGCAGTCGAGCGCCGCGGCGAGCGGGAAGCCCACGCGCAGGCGCGCGGCGACCGCTCCACCGCATGCCTCGTACAGGCGGACCACGACGTCCCCGCTGCGGTCGTCCGCGAGCTTCACCGACTCCACCACGACGTCCGTGGTGTCGACGTCGACCAGGGAGCGGGCCGAGGCCGGGGCCGGACGCAGCGGCAGGTTCAGCGCGTAGCCCCCGGCGATCGCCCCCTCGATCCCGGTGCCCGCGAGGAGGGCGTAGCTGAAGCTGTGCCGCCCGCGGTCGGCCTGCGGGTCGGGGCTGTGCGGGGAGCGCAGCAGCGAGAGTCGGACCGTGGTGGTGGTTCCGCCGTCCTCGCGGGTGTCGCGGCCCACGTCGTGGCCGTATGTCGCGTCGCTCAGCAGGGCCGCACCCCAGTGCCGTTCGCCGACGTGCACCCAGCGGTGCGCCCACAGTTCGAAGCGGGCCGCGTCCCAGCTGGTGTTCTCGTGTGTGGGGCGCTGTACATGGCCGAACTGGATCTCGGCGCTCTCCCGGTCCGCGTGCACATCCAGCGGCCAGGCCGCCTTGAGGACGGTGTCCCGCTCCTGCCAGTCGATGTCGTTGCGGACGATCACCTGGCGGGACTCGGCGGCGACCTCGATGTGCTGGACGAACCGGGACGCTCCGGAGGCGCGCTCGACCCGGACCGAGGCGAGAAGCGGTCCCTCGTCCACGAGGGTCACCGACTCGGCCTCGTCCAGGTCGCGCACGGTGTCGCGGTAGTACGGGTCGATGTTCCACGCCGACCACAGGTTGGGGTCGTCGGGGTGGAGCTGGAGGAGGTTGCCCGCGGCGCCGGGGGCGATGGCCTCGCGCTGCGCCGTGTGGTCGTACACCGACGTGATCAGGCCGCGGCGGTCCACGACGACCGTCAGTATCCCGTTGTCCAGGATGAAGCCCGCGTCCTGTGCCGTGGCGGTGACGGAGCCCCGGTGCGTGTCCACCGTGCCGCCCGTGGCGAGCGGCGGGACGTCGGCGAGGACGGCGCTGCGTCCGTCGACAAGACGCTGCGCTCCCGCGAACTCCCCGCCGGTGACGACGGCGACCTCGCGACGGGCGTAGGGACCGGCGTTGAGCAGCGCGGGCGCGCCGGGCAGGTGACCGACCGCGTCGGCGATCAGCATCTCGAGGTCGGCGTGGATCTCGGCGTACTCGCGCTCGGCCTGCTGGTGCACCCAGGCGATGGACGAGCCCGGCAGGATGTCGTGGAACTGGTTGAGCAGGACCCGCCGCCACAGCGATTCCAGGCGCTCGTACGGATACGGCGCCCCGGCCCGGACAGCGGCAGTCGCGGCCCAGAGTTCGGCCTCGCGCAGCAGGGCCTCGCTGCGCCGGTTGCCGCGTTTGGTGCGCGCCTGGCTGGTGTAGGTGCCGCGATGGTTCTCCAGGTACAGCTCGCCACGCCAGACGGGGAGTCGGTCGCGTTCGGAGCGTGCCGCCGCGAAGAAGTCGTCCGGCGCCTCGATGACGACCTTGGGCGAGCCTTCGAGGTCGCGCAGGCGGCGGGCCTTCTCCAGCATCGAGCGGCTGGGGCCGCCACCTCCGTCGCCGTAACCGAACGGGACGAGCGAGCGCGTGGCCACGCCCTTGTCCGCGAAATTGCTCTCGGCGTGGGCGAGTTCGGCCGCGGTGAGGGAGGCGACGTAGCTGTCGACGGGCGGGAAGTGGGTGAAGACGCGCGAGCCGTCGATGCCCTCCCACGCGAAGGTGTGGTGCGGCAGCTTGTTGGTCTCGTTCCAGGACAGCTTCTGGGTGAGGAACCACTCGGCTCCCGCGAGCTTCGCGAGCTGCGGGTAGGCGGCGGTGTACCCGAACGAATCGGGCAGCCATACGCCCTTCTGCGGGGCGCCGAACTCCTCCGCGAAGAAGCGCCGCCCGTAAACGAGTTGGCGTGCGAGCGCTTCGCCGCCGGGGAGGTTGCCGTCGGCCTCGACCCACATGCCGCCCACCGGCACCCAGTTGCCGTCGGCGGCCGCTCGCTTCATCCGGGCGAAGACATCCGGGTGGTGTTCCTTCATCCACGCGTACTGCTGTGCCGAGGAGCAGGCGAAGATCAGCTCCGGGTACTCCTGGGCGAGGGTGGTCATGTTGGTGAAGGTGCGCGCGCACTTGCGCACGGTCTCCCGGACCGGCCACAGCCAGGCCGAGTCGATATGGGCGTGGCCGACCGCGGCGATGGTGTGCGCGGAGGCGTGTGCGGGCCGGGCCAGTACATCGGCCAGCCGGCCGCGGGCCCGCGCCGCGGTGCCCGCCACGTCGCCCGGGTCGACGGTGTCGGCGGCGCGGCGCAGCGCGTAGCGGATCTCGTGACGCCGCGATGATCCGAGCGGCAGCTCATGCATCAGCTCGTCGAGCACCTCGATGTCGTGGATGAGGTGCCATACGTCGTCCTCGCGCACCGCGATCTCGGCCTGCTTGAGGCGGTAGATGTGCTCGGCGCCGGCGGTCTCGCGCGAACCGTGGTGGATGTGCAGACCCGCGCTGGCCACGATGGGCGGGTTGGCGGCGAGCTCGATCAGCAGGTCCACGCGGGCGCCACCGGTGGCGGAGTCGGTGAGCAGCACGCTTCGGTGGTAAGGGTGCAGGCCCTGGATCGGTGTGCCGCGGGCATCGTGCACCAGGCCCTCGGCCTGACCGCCGGGCCCCTTGGTGAGGTCGAAGCCGAGGTCGAAGACGGCCTCGACGCGACGCCCCGTCCACTGCTCGGGTATCTCCGCACTCGCCCGCATCCATGTTGTCGCCCACGGGCAGCCCCAGGTGGAGCCGAGGGTGAAGGGCTCGTAGTCGGCGCGCAGGGCGTCGGCCACGGGGACCGGTTCGCCTTCGACGAACCAGGCGCTGAGCGTGAGCGGGCATGCGGAGCTGTAGAGGGCGGGGCGGATCACACGGTCCAGCAGTTTGCGGATCCGTGTCTCGATGATCCGGCGGTCGTCATGCACGGTGCTGGTCCTTCCATGCCTCTTCTTCAGCAGCGGGCAGTCGAATGGCGTCCCGTGCGCCGTCGGCCCAGGTCACGTCCGCGACCAGGGTGGTCCCCTCGGCACGGGTGGTGACCCGCGGCAGGGAGTCGGGATCCGAACCGCCGAGGTGAACGAGGGCGACGTGGAGGGTGCCGTGGGCGACCGGGCCGTCGGTCCGCACGACGGGGGTGGCGGATGCGGCGCCCAGCGCGTTGCTGTCGGCTCCCGGCACCACGGACGCGGCGGGCAACCCGTGTGCGCCGATGAGCGAGGAGACCAGCCCGTCGACCCCTGCTACGCGGGCGGTGGCGCCTTGCGCAGCGCACGGCGCGCCCTGCGGATCGACGGCAAGGGACCATCCGCCGATCCGCAGCACATGACCGGTCGGCTCACCACCGGCGGCGGGGTCGACGCGCACGGCCCGTACCTCGATCGACCCGCGCAACGCGGAACCGACGGTGACCCAGGGACCGAGCGCGTAAGGAGTGTCGGGCCCGCCGAACGGGTCCCACGTCGCGTCCTGTGGCCAGTGCGCGCGCGAGCGCGAGACGGCTGCGGCACCGGCCATGGAGATCCTGGTCGCCGGGCGGCGGTGCGAGGCACGGCCCGCCGCGTCGAGGAGCACGACCGCGTTGTCGAGCGGATCTGTGTCCGCGCAGGCGCCCGGACCGGCCGTGGGGTCGCCGGGGGTCTCGGGTGCCGTGTGTGTCGAGTAGGCGAACCGGGCGTAGCAGGGGTCGTCGGCGTGGGGCCGAGCCGGGTCGGCGTGGTCGCCGCCGTGGTTGACGACTCGTACCACACCGTCGGCGGCCGTACCGGAGACGAGCCAGCCGGGCGCGGGCAGAGTGCGCGTGACGTTGCCCTGATCTATGGCGAGTTGTGCCTCGTCCTCGGTCCACACCGGGTGGTCCGGCGGCAGGGCGAGACCGATGAAGCCCTTGCTCGCCCAGTACGGGGACGCGGGTCCCGAGTACGCCTGGAGGATGCCGCGGTAGGGCCGGTGCCAGCCGAGCGTGAGCAGTCCCCGCTCGTCCATGGCGCCGTGGTCGGTGAAGTGGTGGAGCATACGGTTCGCCAGTGCCCGGGTCTCCCCCGGTGCCAGCGGCGTCGCGTCGAACAGGGCGCCGGTCCACAGCGAGGCGAGCGCGGCGTGGCGGTACGTAAGGGAGCGGCCCTGGATGAGCGGTGAGCCGTTGGCGCCGATCAGGAGGCGCTGGTCCGCCAGGAAGCGGTGCAGCCGGGCCCGGTAGCGGTCGAGGAGTCCGCCGGGTGCCGCATGGCCGAGGATGCGGCAGAACCACAGCGGGTACAGGTGCATGGCCCAGCCGTTGTAGTGGTCGAAGTTGCGGTGGGCGCCGCCGGTGAGGCCGTCGGAGTACCAGCCGTCGCCCGCGTACCAGCCGTCCGTCAGGGCGATGATCCGGTCGAGGTCCTGTTGCCGCCACTGACCGCCGACCGTGCGGGCGAATGCCTCGGTGATGCCGTGGAACCAGATCCAGTTGTTGCCGGGCATCGGGTCGCCGACCATCGGGGCGAGCCAGTCGAGGACCCGCTGCCGCACCTGGTCGTCGAGCCGGTCCCAGATCAGCGGCCGCGTCTCGTGCAGCGCGAGCGCGATGGACGCGGCCTCGACCTTGGCCTGGTTGCACTCGGTGAACGTGGGCCAGCGCTCCGGGTTGTCCGGGTCGGTGCCAACGGCCAGGCCCTGCGCGTACCACCCGGCGAGGTCGTGCGGATCGTTCCCGCCCCCTCCCGCGAGCCGGAAGCCGGCCAGCAGGAAGGTGCGGGCGAACCCCTCGAGTCCGTCGCTGTGCGCGCCGTTCGCGCTCGGCACGCCGGGCAGGTCGATCAGGGCGTGCTCGTCGGTGGCGTAGGGCCGGACGGCGAGCAGCAGCTGGTCTGCGGTCCGCTCCCAGTGCGCACGGTCCTCGGCCGGGGTGCGATTCATGACCGCGGCAGGCGCAGGGTCACCATCTGGAACGGTCGCAGTGCGAGCACGACGCCGCCGTCGGCCTGTGTCGGTGGTTCGGCGTCCGGGAGCGGCCGCTCCAGCAGATCCGTCGGAGCGGCCTGTTCGATGGCGAAGCCGTCGATGCGGACGATGGCACGGGCGCGGCCGCCGTGCGCCTCGTAGAGGCGGACGACGAGGTCGCCGCTGCGGTCGTCGGCCAGCTTCACCGCGCTGACCACCACGGCGTCGTTGTCCACGGCGACCAGAGGCGCGACCGCTTCGGCGGTTCCGGTGATCCGGCGCTCGGGCAGGTTGGCCCGGTGGCCCTCGCGGACGGCGTCGCCGATCGTCGCACCCGGCGCGAGCGCGTGATGGAACCGGTGCACACCCTGATCGGTCTCCGGGTCCGGGTAGCGAGGCGCGCGCAGCAGCGAGGCCCGCACCGTGGTCGTCGTACCCGCGTCGGCACCCGTACGGACGGCGCGGGTCACGTCGTGGCCGTACGTCGCGTCGTTGACGAGGGCGACGCCCCAGCCCGGCTCCTCAACATGGACGAAGCGGTGGTTGCAGGCCTCGAATTTGGCCCACTCCCAGCTCGTGTTCTGGTGGGTGGGACGGTACACATGGCCGAACTGGGTCTCGGAGGCGTACCGGTCGGCCTTCACATCGAGCGGGAACGCCAGCTTCAGGAACTTCTCCGTCTCGTGCCAGTCGACCTCGGTGTCGATGTCGAGCCGCTTGGCGTCGGCAGGAACGGACAGCAGCTGAACCGTCCCGGAGCGCCCGAAGACCCGCTCGATCCGCACCGCGCCGCCGTCGACACGTACGTCGGCTGCCTCGGTGAGGTCGCTTCCTACGTTGCGGTAGAAGGCGTCCACGTCCCAGGCGTCCCACTGGTTGGGGAAGTCGGGGTGCAGCTGAAGCAGATTGGCCGCCTGCCCCGGAGCGATCACCTCCCGGTCGCCGGTCCGGTCGTAGACGGAGACCACCAGGCCCCGCCCGTCGATCTCGACCCGGAGCAAGCCGTTGTCCAGGACGTAGCCGCCCCCGTCACGCGGGACAGGCGTGACACCGTCCCCGTCCGTGGCCTGTGCGGAGGCCCCCCGGGCGGGGACCGAACGGCGGGTGTGGGGAGCCGAGTTGAAGATGAGTTCGGTGCCTCCCGATGGATCACCGGCCAGCGCGCGCTGGGCATCCGCGATGATGCCCTCGAGTTCCGCGGCGAGGCGCGCATAGGTCTCGCGTGCCTCTCGGTGCACCCATGCGATGGACGAACCCGGCAGGATGTCGTGGAACTGGTGCAGCAGCACCGTCTTCCAGATCCGGTCCAACTCTTCGTAGGGATAGGGGATACCGACGCGCACCGTCGCCGTCGCGGCCCACAGCTCCGCCTCGTACAGGAGGGACTCGCTGCGCCGGTTGCCGCGCTTCGTCTGCGCCTGGCTGGTGAGGGTGGCGCGGTGCAGCTCGAGGTAGAGCTCGCCGACCCAGACGGGCGGGTTCGGGTATTCGGCCTCGGCCTTGGTGAAGAAGGTGGCGGGGGTCTCCCATACGACGGCCGGGGCGCCCTCCAGGCTTCGCATCCGGGCCGCCTTGGCGACCATCTCGCGCGTGGTGCCGCCTCCGCCGTCGCCGTAGCCGGTCGGCGCGAGGGAGCGCGTGGCGACACCCTTCTCCTTGAAATTCTGCGCGGCATGGGCCAGCTGACGGCCCGTCATTTCGCAGTTGTACGAGTCGACGGGCGGGAAGTGCGTGAAGATGCGGGTGCCGTCGATGCCCTCCCAGAAGAACGTGTGGTGCGGGAACGTGTTGGTGCGGCTCCACGAGATCTTCTGGGTGAGCAGGCGTGTCGCGCCCGCGGCCTTGATGATCTGCGGCAGGCCGGCCGCGAAGCCGAACGTGTCGGGCAGCCACGCCTCGTCGCTCTCGATGCCGAACTCTTCGAGGAAGAAGCGCTTGCCGTGGACGAACTGGCGGGCCATCGCCTCCGACCCGGGCATGTTGGTGTCGGACTCGACCCACATCCCGCCGACGGGTACGAACCGTCCTTCGGCGACGGCCTTCTTGACCCTGGCGTACACCTCGGGCCGGTGCTCCTTGATCCAGGCGAACTGCTGCGCCTGGGACATGGCGAAGATGAACTCGGGGTCAGCGTCGATGAGTTGCGTCATGTTCGACGCCGTGCGGGCGACCTTGCGGACCGTCTCCCGCAGCGGCCACAGCCACGCGGAGTCGATGTGGGCGTGGCCGACGGCGCTGATGCGGTGGGCCGCGGGGACGGCGGGCGTGGCGAGCACACCGGCCAGTGCGTGCCGTGCGGCCTGCGCCGTACCGTTGACGTCCTGGAGGTCGACGGCGTCCAGGGCGCGGCCGACCGCGCGCAGGATCTCCCAGCGGCGGGCCCCGTCGACGGGCAGTTCCGCCATCAGTTCCCCGAGCACCTCCAGGTCCATGACCAGGTTCCAGACCGTCTCGTCGAGGACGGCCAGCCGCATCTCGCCGAGCGCGTACTGGGGTGCGTCACCGGCGGTGGCCTTGTCGCCCATCGGTGTCGGCTGGAACGGGACGCCGCTCGCGTCGAGGTCCGGGTTGGAGGCCGCCTCGATGCGCCAGTGGATCCGCTCGCCGCCGGACACGGGCGAGCCGACGCTGACGTGGCTGTTGCGCGGGTGGAGTCCCTTGACCGGGGTGCCGTCGGGGGCGTAAACGAGGCCCTCACACTGGAAACCCGGGGTGCGCGGAGTGAATCCGAGGTCGAGGATGGCCTCGACGGTGCGGCCCGCCCACTCGGCGGGGACCGTCCCGGTGACCTTGAACCAGCTGGTCCCCCACGGCGTTCCCCACGGGGTGCCGGGGGCGATGGGGCGGGTGGGTGCCGCAAGGCCCTCGGCCACCGGCACGGGTTCTCCGGGGGTGGACCAGATCTCCACGGCGAGGGGTGTCGTGAGGGGGTGGACGGCCGGCCGGATGCGCTCTCTGAGGACGCGTTCCAGGCGTGCTTCGACCAGCTTCCGGTCGTCGTGCATGAAAGGGGTCTCCTGTTGCTGCGAGCGGGCGGGAGGTGGTGCGGGTGTCGTTCAGCGACCGTCCACCGGAGCGGGGCGCTCGCAGGAGCTGGTCACCTGGAGGGCTCGGCCCTGGGCCGCCGCGTCCATGAGGGTGAGCATGATGTCCAGGACGTGTGCGGCGAGTTCGGCCGACGCCCGGTGCGGCCGTCCGGCCGACAGGGCATCGGCCAGGTCGGCGAGGCCCACGCCGCGTCCCGCGTCCGGGTAGCCGGCAGAGACGGGCAGCATCTTCCAGCCGTCTCCGCGGTGGATCTCGACGGCGCCGTCGAAGCCGTTCGGGTCGGGCAGGGACAGCGAGGCTTCGGTGCCGTGGACCTCGATGCGCGGCAGCCGCGCGGCGCCGATGTCGAAGCTCATTACGAGCGTGGACAGGGCTCCACCCGCGTGCTCCAGGACGCCGGTGATGTGGGTGTCCACCTCCACCGGGAAGGTGTGCCCGGCGCGCGGGCCGCTGCCGATCGTGCGCCGTGCGCGCGGTCGGGAGGACGCGCCGGTCACCCTGACCACCGGGCCGAGCAGGTGGACCAGGGCCGACAGGTAGTAGGGCCCCATGTCGAGCAGTGGGCCGCCGCCCGGCTGGTAGTAGAACTCCGGGTCCGGATGCCACTTCTCATGGCCCGCGGTGGTCATGAACGCGGTGGCCGCGACCGGCGCGCCGATCAGACCGTCGTCCACCGCCTTGCGCGCCGTCTGGGTCCCGGTGCCGAGGACCGTGTCGGGCGCGCAGCCGACCCGCAGGCCTGACGCGCGCGACGCCTCCAGCACGGCGTCGGCCTCCTCGCGGTTGGCCGCCAGGGGCTTCTCCCCGTACACATGCTTGCCCGCGCCGAGCGCCGCGAGGGCGACCTCGGCGTGCGCGGCCGGGATCGTCAGGTTGAGCACGGCGTCCACGTCGTCCCGGGCCACCAGGTCGGCCACGGACTCCGCGACGGCCGGCTCTCCCCCGCCCGTGACCTGCTCCGCAACGGCCTGGGCGCGGCCGCGGTCGAGGTCGGTGACGGCGGTCAGCCGCAGCGAAGTCAGCCGCTCCAGCGTGGCGAGGTAGGCACCGCTGATCTTTCCCGCGCCCACGATGCCGATGTTCAAGGGCTTCAGCGGCTCGCCCACAGCAGTCCCCTTTCGGTCAGCGTGCGCACCTCGGGCACGTCGAAGTCGTCGGGCTTGTGCCCGATGGTCGAGACGAAGACCCGGCCCGCGCCCCAGGTCCTGGTCCACACGGCGGGCATCACCGCGGGCCGGTCCCGCAGTTCGTCGGCCGCGAAGGTGGTGGTGGCGAGGACGTCGATGTGCGGGTCGGTGAGCACCCAGTACTGCTCGGTGTGCACGGTGAAGTCGTCGAGGCCTTCGATGACGGGATGGTCGGCTCGCTCGGGCAGCAGGCGCACGGTGTGGTCGTGGAAGCCCGGCGGGTGCATCACGAACTTGCCGCCGGTCAGCAGGTGGTAGCCGTGGTCGTGGAAGCAGTCGACGATGCCGCCGTGCCAGCCGGCGAGGCCGGTGCCCGCGCGCACCGCCACGGCGAGGTTTTCGCTCTGCTCGCGGGTGATGGTCCCCATCGTCCAGCACTGCACGATCAGGTCGGTCGCGGCCAAGCGCTCCGCGTCCTCGTACACGGCGAGGTCCTCGGAGGTTTCCACGGTGAATCCGCGGTCCTTGAGGAACGGTACGAAGCTGTCGCTGATCGTCACGGGCTGATGCCCGTCCCAGCCGCCACGGACGACGAGCGCCCGCCGGATGTCGCTGGTCAAGGTGATGACACGCTCCCATCGGCGCCGCAGGGTGGAGTGCGGCGGTCGGAGTCGGATGAAGTCGCTCAACGGATCGTCGCGGCCCAGCAGAAGTTGATGCTGAGCGAGAAACTACGAACCGCCGTCGCATTTTGTCAATACGTTGGAGGAAGCATGGGAGGGGCCCGCGCACCCCGAGTCGACGAAGGTCTTGTTCACGCCTGCCGGTTCAGATGTCAGGCCACTTATTTTCCACTCCCCACTCAATTTACTACCGGCAACCAGAATTCTTCTTGACCAGTTTCCGATTCGCGGGAGAAATGACCACGCCGGCCATTGACGCCGGGCGGCGCCGTGGTTTTGCTGGCACGCGGAGAAATACCCCACTCCCCCAACCCCACTGGAGGAACTCCATGGCCCTCACCAGGCGCAGAATGATCGGCGGCGCGATCGCCGCGACCGCAGGCCTGAGCACCGTGGCCGGACTGACGCGGGCCGACGCGGCCGAGAGCGCCGGCGCCCATCCCGCCGCCAGCGGGCCGGGTGATGTCGTCGGCAAGATATCTGTCGGCTATCAGGGCTGGTTCGCCTGCACAGGCGACGGCTCCCCCATCAACAGCTGGTGGCACTGGAGCAGGGACCGGTTCCAATCTCCGTCACTGTCCAACACCACCATCAAATCATGGCCGGATATGGCCGATTACCAGCGCGGGTTCACCACCGCGTACCCGAACCTCAACAGCGGCAGACCCGCTCAGCTCTTCTCGTCGTGGGACCAGCAGACCGTCGACACGCACTTTCGCTGGATGCGCGAGAACAACATCGACACGGCCGCTCTTCAGCGCTTCAACCCCTTCGGTGACGAGGGTCCCACGCGTGACGGCATGGCACAGAAGGTGCGTCAGTCGGCCGAGGCGAACGGGCGCAAGTTCTACATCATGTACGACGTCACCGGCTGGACGTCCATGCAGTCCCAGATCAAGCAGGACTGGACGGAAAAGATGAAGGCGCACACCGCGTCCAGCGCTTATGCGCGACAGAACGGCAAGCCGGTGGTGTGCATTTGGGGGTTCGGCTTCAATGACTCGGGGAGACCGTTCGAGCCAGGGCCGTGCAAGGACGTTGTGGACTGGTTCAAGGCGCAGGGCTGTTATGTGATCGGCGGTGTGCCCACACACTGGCGTAACGGGACCGAGGATTCACGGCCCGGATTCTCCGACGTGTACCATTCGTTCAACATGATCTCCCCGTGGATGGTGGGGCGCATTTCCAGCGCCTCCCAGTCCGATGACTTCTTCACCAACATCAATACGCCGGACAAGGCGGATTGTGATGCGCACGGCATCGACTATCAGCCGTGCGTGATGCCGGGCGATCTCCAGGAACGTCACCGCAGGCACGGTGATTTCATGTGGCGGCAGTTCTACAACATGGTGCGGCTGGGTGCGGGCGGCATCTACATCTCCATGTTCGACGAGTTCAACGAGGGCAATCAGATCGCCAAGACAGCGGCGAGGGCGGCCGATGTGCCGTCGGGTTCGGGGATCTGGGCGCTCGACGAGGACGGGACGGCGTGCTCGTCCGACTACTACCTGCGGCTCACCGGTGACGGCGGCCGCATGCTCAAGGGGCAGATCGCTCTCACCCCCAACCGGCCGACACCGACCACGTGAGGGCGGCCGGGGCCGAGGCGGGGTGCTCCCCCTGCCTCAGCCCCGCTCGCGTCCCTTCAGGCGCGGGGTGAACGTGGCGTGGAACAGGGTCGACGCGGCGCCCACCGCGGCGGCTTCCGCGCTCAGCACCGAGCGCTCCACGTGGACGCGCCGCAACCGGCGGGCGGTGGGGAACTCGTTGACGGCGCGGCCGATCTCCTCCAAGTAGCAGTCGGCGACGTCGTCGGTGAAGAACGGGCCGCCCAGGACGATCAGGTCGATGTCGAGAAGGTCGACGAGCCCCAGGGCTCCTCGTCCGACGGCACGTGCCACTTCGCGCAGGGCGGCGGTTGCGGCCGGGTGTCCGGCCGCGGCCGCGCGCCCGACGGCGCGGTATGCCTCGGTGCTGCTGTGCTCCGTACCGACGGTGTGCAGGCCGAGCCGCTCGGCGAACTTCGGCACGGACACGGGCGGGTTGCACTCGGGCAGGATCTCGGGCCGTCCGTCCACGGCGACGCGGTCGAGGGCGAGCGCGCACAGCTGCCCGAACTCCCCCGCGTTCGCGCTGACTCCTCGGTAGAGGTCGCCGTTGAGGTAGAGGCCGGAGCCGACGCCGGTGCCGAGATAGAGATAGGCGAAGTCCCGGGCCCTGCGGTCGCGCCCGATCCAGCGCTCGCCCGCGGCGGCGGCGAGCGAGTCCTTCTCGATGAGGACCGGGCAGGGGAAGTGCTCCTTCAGCAGGTACAGCAGGGGCAGGTCCTGCCAGGCCCGCATCAGGGGCGGCCCGAGGACGGTGCCGGAGGCGATGTCGACCGGCCCCGGCACGGCCACGCCGACGCCGAGGAAGCCGCCTGGCTGAACGGCGCCACGCGCCTTGCCCAGCGCTTCATTGCCCACCTCGACGGCTTGCGCGACGAATTCGGCGGGGTCGATGTCGGCACTGATGGTGCGTGTGCACGTACACACGAGGGCTCCGTCGAGGTCGATCACGACGGCGGTGAGCACCTCCGGGTCGATGTGCAGGCCGAGCGCGTGCGCGGCGGAGCCGCACAGCCGCACCGGTGTGCGCGGCTTGCCGGAGGTGGCACGGCGCTGGGCATCCTCCACGAGAAAGCCACGGTCCAGCAGCGACCGGGCGATGCGGGACACGGACTGCTGGGTGAGGCCGGTCCGGTGGGCGATCTCGCCGCGGGTGACGGTGCCGACGAGGCGTACGGTCTCGATGACCACGCACTCGTTGAAGGATCCGAGGTCCAGCTGGTTGACTCCGCTGAACGACGGTGCGTCCGGGGCGTGCCAACCGCCATCCGGACGGCTCTGGTGCTCGGCGACGCGCTCGCGCAGCCACCGGACCGAGCGGCCGGCCGACTGTGCGGGGCGCTCGAGCGCCGCCACCAGGTCGAGGAAGACCCGGCGTGACGACTCAGGGTGACTCGTGCTGTCCAGGGCGATCAGGGCATTGAGGAAGCCGCGCCAGCTCGCGCGCACCGGCAGGTCGTGGTGGCTCACGAGCGATCCGGCGGGCCACCGCTCATCGGTCGACCACAGCGTGACGGCGTGCAGGGTGATGTCCGCGTGCAGGGCCGCCGCATCGGCGAGGAAGGCGCTGAACTCCCGCTCATCCGCGGTCGGTTCGAGGCGCAACGTGTCCAGGGCCCGGTCGAGTCCGGCCAGGACCTCGGCGTCGATCACGGTGACCGCGGCCGCGGGCCTCGGGGCCTCCGTGCGGGTACCGACGAGCAGGACGCCGCGGTCGACGTCGGCGTACAGGCCCATGACCCACGCATCGGCGCCGGGCAGTGGCGGACGGGTCGGGACGCGGGGGACGATCGGCTGGTCCGGCATGATGTTCCAGCGGCGGCGGATCGCCGCGACCGTGGCGTGGGAGACGCCGAGTTCGCGGGCGATGGCACGGCTCGCGCCGCTGCCGCCGGGCGCGAGCAGGGTTCGGGTGACGACGTCCGCCTCGTCGACCGTGACGGGCCGTCCGGTGCGCCTGCGCTGTTCGAGCCCGGCGAGTCCGCCGCTGTACCAGCGGTGCCGCCAGGCGCCCACGGTCTGTCGGGACACGCCGAGGCGCCGTGCGATTTCCGCGTCGCGCCGCCCCTCGGCGGCCAGCAGCACGATCCGGGCGCGCAGTGCGAGGGGCCCGTCGGCGGCGGCCCAGTCGCGCAGCGTCGCCCGGGCCGGGGACGTCAGCGTGTCGGCGTGGAGGGGATCAGGCACCGAGCGGCTCCTCGTCGGCCTCGGCCCGGCTGATCCTCAGGGTGCGGATCTCGAACGGGCGAAGTTCCAGGTGGATGTGGGGTCCGTCGTGGGCGTGCGGGACGGCGTTCTCCTCGAGCAGGTCCGTCGTACACACTTCGGCGACGGCGAAGTCCGCGGTGAGCGTGGTCCGCGCAGCGCTGCCGCCGGCTTCGTACAGACGTATGACAACGTCTCCGCTGCGGTCCTCGGCGAGCTTCACCGTCTCCACGACGACGTCCGGGTGGTCGACGCATACCAGCGGACGCAACGACGAAACCCCGTCCGACAGGCGCAGGGGCATGTCCAGGCGGTAGCCGTCCACGACAGCGTCGCCGATGGTGGCGCCGGGCCGCACGGTGTGGCGGAAGCGGTGCACTCCCCGGTCGGCGTACGGGTCAGGGCTGTGCGGGGCGCGGAGCAGGGTGTGCCGCAGCGTCGTGTCCGTGCCGCCGTCGCACCGTTCGTGACGGACGACGTCGTGGCCGTGGGTGACGTCGCCGGCGAAGCCGACCGTCCACGTGGGGGCGCCGACATGGATCCAGCGCTGCGCCACCCGTTCGTCTCCGTCGCCCGGTGGGTGCACGGTGTGGCCGAAGGCGATGCCGCACCGTACGTGTGATGCTTGCCCGTTGAGCGGCCACGTCTGCTTGAGGGTGGTGTCGCGCTCGCGCCAGTCGACCTCGGTGTCGACCGTCAGCGAGGGGCGGCCCGCGGTCAGCGTCAGATCCTGTGTGAAGACGGAACGGCCGTTTCCGCGGCGTACCCGCACCGTGGCCACCAGCGGCCCGCTCGCGAGAAGTTCGATGTCCTGCGCGTGGATCAGGTCCCGGCGCGTACGGTCGCTGCCGAGCGCGAGTGTGCGGGCAGGGTCGGCGACCGGCTCGTCACGGTGGAGTTCCAGCAGGTTTCCGCGCCCGCCGGGGGCGATGACATCGTGACCCGTGGCCGGGTCGACAAGGGAACGCACGAGACCGTCGCCGTCGATGGTGACGCGCACCAGGCCGTTGTCGAGGACGCGGTGCCCCTCGCGGGTGCGGCGGGCCATGACCGGTGCCGTGCCGTCCAGTGCGACGCCCACCGGGCCGCTGCCGTGGGCGGGCGCCTCGGCGAGCACGGCGCACCGCCCGTCGGGCAGCCCCTGGGCGACGGCGGCGCCCCCGACCACGCCGTCCAGCACGACGACCTCGCGGCGGGCGAACGGTGCCGCGTTGTGCGCGGCGACGTCCCCGCCCGGCCCGAGGGCGCGGTGGACGATCCGGGTGAGCCGGCGCGCGGCCTGGTGGTGCGCATCCTCGGCGTCCTGGCGGGCCCGGGCGACCGCGGCGCCGGCGAGGACGTCGTGGCTCTGCTGGGTGAGCACCGACTGCCAGATGCGGTTCAGTGCGTCGTACGGATAGGGAATGCCGCGCCGCACCGCTGCCGTCGCCGACCACAGCTCCGCCTCATGGAGCAGCACCTCGCACATCCGGTTGCCTCGCTTGGTGCGCGCCTGGCTGGTGTACGCGCCCGCGTGCGGGGCGAGGTCGAGGGCGCCGCGCATGCCGGCGCCGACGCCCGTGTCGTGTGCGGGGTGCAGGGTGTGTGACGGCGGGCCGTCCAGGTCCGCGAGGCGGCGGGCCCGCTCCAGCGTGGCGCGGTCGGGGTTGCGCAGGGTGTGGAAGGACCGGGCGGAGGCGTCATCGTTCCCGGGGCCGGCCGCACGGCCCGCGAGGCGGGTGAGCATGGTGGTGCCGTCGATGCCCTCCCAGGTGAAGGTTGGCCCCGACCGCGACTCGTCCCGTCGGGAGACCAGCAGCCAGTGCGCGCCCGCGGCCCTGGCGATCTGCGGCAGGGCCGGCGAGACACCGTCCGCGTCGGTCAGCCAGACACCGTCGCTGTCGGCGCCGAATTCGCCACGGAGAAACCGACGCCCGTGTACGAACTGCCGTACCAGCGACTCCGCTCCGGCCAGTTCGGTGTCGGCCTGCGCCCACAGGCCGCCGACCGGCAGCCAGGCGCCGTCGGCGACCATCTTGCGCAGCCGCTCGAAGACATGCGGCTCATGCTGCTTCATCCACGCGTAGTGCTGCACCGCGGGCGCGACGGAGACGAATCCGGGGTACTCGTCGGAAAGCGCGGCGAGCGTGCTGAAGTCCCGGGCGCAGGCGCGGACCGCCTCGTGCAGGGGCACGGCGCCGAGTGAGACGGGTGCGCTCTCTCCCACCACAAGGGCGGGACGGCTCGACGGCTCGGCGGCGCGTGCGAGTTCGGGGGCGAGCACGGCGCATGCGGCGGAGGCGGTGCGGCCGACGGCACGCGGGTCGACGGCGTCCATCGCGCGCTCCAGGGCGTCGCGTATGCGGGCCGCACGCGGTACGTCGTCGGACAGCGAGCGCTGGAGTCGGTGCAGTGCCCGTATGTCGTGCGACAGCCGCCACACCGCCTCGTCGCGCACGGCGAGGTCGGCACGGCCCACCCGCAGCGGCAGGGCATCGGCCGCGGTCGCGGTGACGGAGGCCTCGACGAAGAGTCGTACGTCGTCGCCTCCATGAGCGCGCCCGGCGACGAGGACCGGATCCGGATGCCCGGCGCCCAGTCCTCGCAGCGGCGCTCCGTACGCGTCGCGGACGAGCGCCTGCGGCCTGGCGTCTTCCCCGCCGCCCAGGTCGAGGACCGCCTCGACGCGGCGGCCCGCCCAGCGCTTCGGTACGGTCGCCCGGAGCGTGAACCAGGAGGTTGACCACGGCTGCCCCCATGGGTCGCCCACGGAGAACGGTTCATAGTCGGCGCGCAGGGCGACATGTGCCGGCACGGGCTCGCCCGGCAGATGCCAGGCGCCGACATCGAGAGGGATGCGGTGCGGGTACAGCGCCGGTCGCAGCCTTTGGGCGAGGAATGCGGCTATGCGCTCTTCGAGCATGGGCGGTCCCCTTCGCGTCCAGCCAGTAACCGCCATGTAAAACCATGTGTGTTATCAAGTCAACGCCTCGCACCCGCTCCCTTGAATTGCAGATGAGAGCCGGGGAGATTTCTTTTGTCAGGGGACTTAGATTCCAAATCCGAGGTCGCTTGTAAAGAAAAGGATTGACGTTTCGGGTATGCGAGCGCGGCGAGAGCACACCCAGTGGGACGACGCGCTGCGCAACGAGCGGATCACGGCGGCCACCCAGGCCTCCGCGTAACCGGCCCGGGCCCCTTCGGCCCGCCCGGTCCGCA
>NZ_JBEOSB010000040.1:0-97888 GCF_040302705.1 Streptomyces sp. NPDC097640 | reverse complement strand
CTCCTCGGCACGGTCCATAACCTCAACAAACTCATCAGCCACAGACCCCGAGGGCGCTCTTGACCTTCGGGGGCCGGGAGTCGTGCGACAGCCTCAGCAGGTGAGGGCGGAGGTTCCGAAACCCCCGGCGGACGCGGGCCGGGGTGAGACGTGCGGGCTCGGCCGGCTTCTCCCAAGGGCGGCGGAGGTCCGCTGCGGCTTCGCGGGTGAGCCGGAGCTGGGTGTGGGCGGCGACGATCAGCCACGTCCAGCGGTCTCCGGCCTCGGGAGTGCGGAGCTTGGGCCGGGTCCAGCCGAGGGTCTGCTTCATCAGACGGAAGGTGTGCTCGATGTCGAACCTGCGCAGGAACGACTGCCAGCGGACGTCGACGTCCTCGCCGCTCAGACCGGTGGCCGACGACCACAGCCTAAGGGGCAGCGGGTCTCCGCCGCCGGGCAGGTGGTCGACCTGAGGGAGGATCAACGTGCCACCGATGATGGGGAGTTCACCGGCGATAGCCGATCCAGGCGGAACGGTGGTCAGCCGCGGGTGGCTACGGTCCCAGGCCATCGCGCGGGCGGTGCCGTACCGGTCGGTGACCTGGACCGTCGCCGCGTCCGGCTCGCCCCAGGTCTCCGGCTTGGCGAAGCGGAACTCCTTGCCGTGCCTCGGCGGTCGCCCGCCCTGGGGGTAGGACAGGGCGTACTCCTTGAGCGAGGGCGTCGGCCGTCGCATGACGGGGTCGGAGCACATCCGCCCCAGCACCTCGACCGGGAGGCCGTCGAGGGGATAAGCCATGCGCGAGGCGTCGTAGCCGGCGTCGAAGACGATCAGGATGTCGCGGTCGCCCGCGTGCCAGCGGCCCATCTCGATCAGGTCGGTGACCACCCGGCGGACCTGTGCGGCGGTGACCTCGGCGACATCGTCGGCTGGCCCGAGACACACGGCGTCCAGGAACTGGCACCAGGAGGTGCGGCCCGGTTCCAGGGCGGCGACGAACGAGTACGGCCAGCCGGGAATGAACTGGTCCGAGGACCGTCCGCTGCGGCCGTAGACGTGGCAGAACAGGCGGTCCGCGCTGGTCGGGGCGTCGGGGCGGAGCCAGTTGCTGATGTCGACGGCGAGGACCAGGCGGCCGTCCGCGGCCTGCGGCATGGGCAGGCCCGCGAGTACCTGCCGCAGTCGGGGCATGTCCACGTTTCCGCTGTTCAGTGCGTCGTACATCGCGCCGTGCGCGCGTCGGCGATCGGCCACCAGCGTGAGGTCCACCGGCGAGGTCACCGGGCCGTCCGTGCACCGCAACGCGTCGGTGAGGCCGAACAGTTCGTCCCCGCGCGCGGCCAGACAGTCGAATAAGTCCTCCCGGAAGCGTGACGCCTTCGCGAACGTTTCCCTGGGACCGGCGTCAGGCGGCAGACTCACTTCACGGCCTTCGTCTTGTTCGGTGCACCTTGGTCGGAGCACATGATCAGACGAAGGCCGCCTCAGCGTCCGGTGGATACCCGAGTGAGCGATCCAGTTCGGGACACCGTTCGACATTGGGAGCAAGGAGCGGGCGGAAGCGCCTCAGCCGGCGAGCAGGGCGTTTACCCATTGATCTTCGCGCTGTTCGATGTATTCGGCGTCGCTTCGCCAGGCATCGCCGTGGCCCGCGGCCCACAGAGTTGCCCAGGGCTGGACACCCCGGGCGGCCTGGTCGCGTAGGAAGTCGTGCATGGAACGCGTACGGCGCCCCAGCAAAGGGACCAGCAGACGGCGTTCGGCTTCATCGAGGCCGTAGGCGTTGGCGAAGACTCGCAGTCGGTCTCCCGCATCGCCGCGTTGCCAGTCAGGATGCGCGGACAACGGGATGAAGCCGTGCATGGCATACGCGACGTCCCACAGGCGGGAACCGGGGCCGGCGGTGTCCCAGTCGATGAAGGCCCACTGGGACTCGTCTGCGACCACAAGGTTCCACGGGGCCAGATCGTGATGGGCGATGGTGTCGCCGCCCTCGGCGGGGACCAGCACCTGCCAGTGCGCGTCGGGTGGTGGCGTGAAGTCCTGCACTGCATCGTGGAAGTCCCGGATCAGTCGTGCCACACGAGCCAGTTGCCGAGCGGGTTCCAGCAGGGAGAAGCGGTCGGGCCAGACCACATGTCCCGGCACAAAGGTCAGGACCTCGCGCCCCTGGTCGTCGATGCCCAAAGGGCGAGGCGCCGCACGGAATCCCACCCCGTTCAGGTGGCTGAGCAAGGCGTGCACAGCGGGAGTCCAGGGTCCGGCCGGACGACGGACGGTATCTCCGACTCGAACGACACCATCGCTGACGTTGCCGCCGGACAACGGCTGTTCTTCATCATGTTCCACCCAACCAGTGTGTCTGATTAGGCCGCCCTGATCACCCCGTTAAAGGGGAGCACCAGGGAGGTGTAGAGGTTAAAGAACAAGCTAAGTGCGCGTCAGAATCGGATCGTGAAGTGGATGGACAACGCCTGCAAGAGGCGGCAAGAGGTCGGAGAGCTTCGTGACAAGGCGCTGGCAACCGTTGAAGCCAGCACGCTCTGTAATGATTCGCGCCCGTTCACGCAGGTCAAAGTCATTTGGGGCGCCGCGCGCTCCTCGATGGAACCGCCCACGAGGCCCTTCTGATCGAGGCGTACAACCTTGGCTATGAGGCGGTACTGGGCGTTGGCTTTACCTCCCCCGCTCATCCACCGGGCCGCGGCGGTGAGTACAGCAGCGTGAACTTCATCGCCTACGGGACTGGTGCCACCAGCGGGTGAGGCCCGTCAGTTCCGGCACGGCGAAGAACGGCACCGAGAGAAACACAAGGTCCGGCTACGCCGCCTCCTCGGCCGTTGCCGCGCGGGCCTTCGGCCCCAGCCCGTCCACGAAGGCCTCGAGTGTCTGCGGGCCCCGCCTGTTGTCGATGACTACCTCATGGCCGTGGCGGACGGCTTTGTCGGCGACCGCCTGTCCCACTTCTCCTGCCCCGAGTACGCCAATCGTGCGCTGTGTGCTCATGGTGTTCTGCCTCGATCATGTGCCAAGGACCGAGCGAGCTGCCCAGCATCGGCTGGCACAGCCGATCCGGTGGCTGTTCAGCCCGCAGACCCGCGAAGAGAACCGACGCCCTCGTTGCCGACGGGAGCCTTGCCTCCACCCTGTATTCGATTGTGTACTTATTGGTAAATAAGTCGGATCTGTTCGAGTCGAGCGAAGGTGCCGGAGGGAAGCAGGACCGTGTCGCGGGGGCGGATGCGGGTGATACTGACGGACTGCCTGGACCGGACCGGCTCCTTCATTCCCGATCGATGCTGGGCAGTCCGCGCGAGACCGGATAGGTGCCTAGCGCCAGGAGCCGGTCGTGGTGGTCGAGCGGGGCGTACTCGACCCGGATCAGCGCCTGCCCGGCGGCAGGAGCCGCAGGCTCCGGGACATCCACGACCTTCAGGCTCTGCTGCAGCTCTCCGAGCTGGGAGGGGTGAATTGCGAGCAGGGATCTGGTCTCCGTGTAGTGATTGCAGATCAAGGACGAGGCGAGTGGCCGAACCGCCACTCGCGCCGACCGCCGGCCAGTCGCCGCCGGTCGCGGACGGCGCAAGGCCGTCACCGGTTGATCGAGCCCCAGGGGCGTGAGGGGAACGGCAGCTGCCCGTGCGAGGGGCTCAGGTGCCTGGGAGACTTGGCTCAAACGGCGGATCCCTGTGTGCATCCGCCATCACTCGGGGTTGCCTGTCCACCTCGGAGTCCCACGTGGTCCTGCGTCGTGCGTCGGCAATGAGCTCCAGAAGTCCGGTCACCGTCGATGCCGATTCCTCCTCTCGACTTGTCCGGGACGGCGTCCAGACCGTCCTGGACGTAGGCGTCCCCTCTTGAATCCATGCACTGAGCCACAAATCGCAAAAGGTTGGCGGAACCCGGGCCGGCTGGTTCGGCAAGAATCGCAGACGTTTCCCTGACAGGTTCGTAGAACGCTTTTGGCTGATATCGACGGCCAACTTGAGGAAGAGGAAGACATGACCACCCCGCACGCCGACCACGGAGATCGCGAAAGGAAGGCGTATGCGACCCTCGACGACAGGCAACTGAATCGAATTTTCGAATTCGGTGTGGCCGAGGACATATCCGCAGGTCAGATGATCTACCACATCGGAGACGAGGCATGCGACCTGGTCGTGATCGAGTCCGGGGCCGTAGAAATTGTGCGGGAGGCCTCGTCGAGTTACCCGGAGGAAGTGATCGCAACTTTCGGCCCCGGCGGATTTCTGGGTGAACTCGGAATACTCACCGGGCAGTCCGTCAATCTGTCCGCGCGCGCAGTGGTGAACGGCCGCATCCACAGGCTGGCTCCCGAGAAGTTCCGCTCCCTCATGGCGGCAGACGCCGAAATATCGGATCTGCTTCTCGCCGCGTTTGAGGCGAGGCGAGACATCCTCATGGGTGCGGCTGCAGAGACGATTGAGATCATCGGGAGCGCCTTCTCGGCCGAGTCGATGTCACTGCGGACCTATGTGGCGCGGCTGGAACTTCCGCACCGCTGGCTGGATGTGGACAGGCCGGCCGCCGCTTCCCGCCCGGACATCTCCTCGCTGAGCGCCGAAGACCTCCCCGTTGTGCTCCTGCCCGGAGCCTGGATCCGAAAGGCCACCCCCGCGCGGCTGGCGCAGAGCCTCGGGCTGTCCTACAAGCCGTCCAAGGGCGAAGACGTGGATCTGGTGGTCATCGGGGGCGGCCCGGCCGGGCTGGCAGCGACGGTGTACGGATCCTCCGAGGGCCTGAGCACCGTCATGCTGGACGCCGTCGGCCCCGGCGGCCAGGCTGCGGCAACTTCACGTATCGAAAACTACCTTGGATTCCCGCACGGCGTGAGCGGCGCAGAACTGACAAAGCTCGCCTCGATCCAGGCTCTCAAATTCGGCGCACGCATGTACTTCCCCAGCAAGGTGACAACCGTCGACACAAGCGGCGAAAAGCTGGGAATCTCCCTGTTCGGCGGGATGAAAATTCTCGCACGAGCTGTCATCATCGCGACCGGTGCCCATTACCGATCCCTTCCGATTGCAAGATGGAGCGAGTTCGAGCACGCAGGGATATATTACGCGTGCACGGAGTTGGAAGTCCGTTCCTGCGCGGGTGGAGAAGTAGCCGTCGTCGGCGGGGCGAACTCCGCCGGACAGGCCGCGCTCTTCCTGTCCAGCAGGGGCTGTACCGTCGATCTCGTGGTCCGCGGGGAGGATGTCGGAGCTCGTATGTCCTCCTATCTTGTCAACCGGATCGTTTCGGACTCTATGATTTCAGTCCGCGCCTCCACCGAGATCACTGCCCTTGAAGGCGATACGTCGCTGGAGGCGGTCCGGCTGACCAATTCGGTGACCGGAGAGGAAGCCGTGAAGCCGTGCAGAGGACTGTTCTGCTTCATCGGGGCGGATCCCGCTTCCGGCTGGCTGTACGGCGACTGCTCCGTGGACGGGAACGGATTCATCCGCACCGACGCGCACATCCCGCCGGAAGATCTTGGCCAGCACTGGCAAAACCTCGAGCGTGGGCCACTGCCGTTCGAAACCAGCATCCCCGGGGTCTTCGCGGCAGGCGATGTGCGCCACGGATCGATCAAGCGCGTCGCCGCCGCAGTAGGTGAGGGGGCAAGCGCGGTGTCCTCCGCGCACCAAGTAGTCGGGGTGCGGCTTTAACTGATCATTTCGCAATGAGATCGGTGTGCCGGGTAGTGGCCGGCCATCGCCGCAGGCGGGGTCTGCGACCGGCACGGCAACCCGTCGGCCCTCTCTCTGAGCGGCGGCAAATCCGGCAAGGACGGCACCCGGCCGATCCCGCTGATGGGCACCAGCGCGGGGGTGCACTCGCGTGGTGGTCAGGCGACAGAGATCTCAGCGAGATCGATGGCGACAAGGATCGGCTTCGGCAGAACCCGCGCATCCTCCAGAATGGGCACAAGGTTCCGGTGAGTTGGGAAGACCAGTCCCCATGCCGTTACGCGCTTCTACGCGCTTCTCGCAGTAATGCACAGCCGGCGCGTGTCCCGACGGCGGGCGCTCGGAATTCAGATCTGGGCGAGGCCGCCGTCGACGAAGAGCTCGGCTCCCGTGGTGAAGGAACTCTGGTCCGAGGCGAGGAAGACGGCTGCTGCGGCGACTTCGTCGGCGCGGCCCATCCGGCCGAGTGGGATCATCGCAGTGAGGCCGTCCGCCAGTTGCTGTTCGCCCTTTGCCGGGCTCCCCAGGCTGCGGATGCCGGGGGTCTCGATCGGGCCCGGGCTGAGAGCGTTGACCCGGATGCCGCGGCCCGCGAGTTCGGCGGCCCAGGTGCGGGCCAGGTTGCGGTCTGCGGCCTTGGTGGCGCTGTAGACGCTCATCGCCTCGACGCCCATCGACGCATTGGTGGACGAGAGCACGATCACCGAAGCCCTGTCCGGCAGCAATGGGAGTGCCTTCTGGACTGTGAAGATCGTCCCCTTGACGTTGATGCCGAAGGTGTTGTCGTACTGCTCCTCGGTGATCTCACCTAGTCGCGCGAGCTCGGCGACGCCGGCATTGGCGACGACGACGTCCAGCCGGCCGCTGCGCTCCTTGATGGTCGCGAAGAGGCGGTCGAGATCGTCGAGATTCGACACATCGCTTTGGACGCCGATGGCCCGTTCACCGACGGCTTGTGCGGCCGCATCCAGCCCGGTCTTGTGCCGACCGGTGAGGTACACAGTGGCGCCCTCGGTGGCGAATCGACGGGCGATGGCCAGACCGATCCCGGTCGAGCTGCCGGTCACCAGGGTGATCATGTCATCGAGCTGTCCCATGATGTCGACTTCCTTGAAGTAACTCGTTCAGAGACCTGTAGACAGGGCCGTGAGCCTCTGCTCGGCTAGTGATCCACGCCCACGTTCCGATGCCCTCGTCGCCGACGGCATTCTTCGGTACTCGCACCCCGAGGACTGCCTCGTTTGATCGGTTTTATACCTATTAGCAAATAACTCGAACCCAGGTGCTGCAACCGGTGGGGTGCGCACCTGTCGCGCGCTGACGACCTACGGCCTCGCTCTTCTGGAGGCAGCGGACCACCGTACTCGGCTGATGTTTGAAGGGAACGGCGCCCCGCTCCCGACAGCCCTCCAGCTGAACCGGGCTTGGGCTCTGCGAGCGCGATATCGTGGGGACCTGATGTCCGCTTTTCATGATCTGTCGGGAGCGCCGCGAGTGCCTGAGGACCCCATAGCCCACAGTGAGCTCGCTGCTCTGACCCGGCGTTTCGAGCAGGTCGCGGAGAAGAGCGATCGCGAGTTCGGGATCATCAAGTCCGACTTGACGGCGGTGCGTCTGCAGGTTGGGAACCTCGATCAGAAGGTGGACCGGTTGGAGGATCGCCTCGAGGAGCTCGGCCAGAAGATGGACCGGAACCAGGCACAGATCGTGGCGCTGCTCACGCGGCTGGTCGGGCAAGACCCGAACGCCGGCTGATCACAATCGTCAAGAACACGGGATTGAACCCCGGTCACCGGGGTTCAGGCCCGCCTCTTTCTCCTGCATGGTGCCGAGCGGCCGCCCCTTGTCGCGCGTCGACTCTCGTTGTCGCCAGGCGCCGGGTGGTTCGCCGTGGTGGCGACGGAATGCGGCTGCGAAGGCGTAGGGCGAGCTGTAGCCGACGCTCCGGGCGATGCTCGCCACGCCGAGTTCGCCGGTGCGGAGGTGGGCGCGTGCGAGGGCCATGCGCCAGTCGGTCAGGTGCTTCATGGGGGCTGGCCGAGTGCCTCGTGGAAGATGCGAGCGAAGGCGGCTCGGGACAGGCCGCTGACCGCGGCGAGTTCGGGGACGGACCAGGAGTGTCCGGCGCACTGGTGCATGGCCTGGAGCGCAGCGCTCAGACGGGGGTCGGGGGGAAGCGCTGCGAGTAGCCCGGTGCCGATGTCGCCGGAGAATCGGCAGGCACCGCAGAGGAACACCGCCGCCCCGGGGGTGTCAGACTCCGCGTCGTGGGCGTGCCGGGCCCGGAACTCCTCCGGTTGCGGCCTGATAGGCGATCGCGAGCCGCAGGTCGTCGGCAAGGTGCAGCGCCCAAAACATCGACACTTCCGGGTGTCGAGAATGCGGCACCGGCTACGTCCCAGGGGTACCAGTAGCCAGAACGGACTGCGCGACGAAGAAGGAGCACCCCGTGACGATTCAGCGGATGGACAACGTAGGCATCGTCGTCGACGACCTGGAGGCTGCCATCGCCTTCTTCACCGAGCTTGGCATGGAGCTGGAGGGCGAAGCGCAGATCGAGGGAGTCTGGGCAGACCAGACGGTCGGCCTCGACGGGGTCCGCAGCGCCATCGCGATGATGCGCACCCCGGACGGCCACGGCAAGCTGGAGCTGACGAAGTTCCACACCCCCGCGGCGATCACTGCCGGACCGCTCAACCCGCCACCCAACACTCTGGGCCTGCACCGTGTCATGTTCGCCGTCGACGACATCGACGACACGATCACCCGCCTGCGCCGCCATGGCGCCGAACTCCTCGGTGAGGTGGCGCAGTACGAGAACATCTACCGTCTCTGCAACCTCCGCGGCCCCTCGGGAGTCATCGTCGCTCTGGCCGAACGTATCGGCTAGGAGCGTGTCTCGGTAACGGGCAAGCAGCAGGGTGGTGCGTCAGTGATGAGGCGACACTCGGGGTCCTGTCGGGTGGGAAGCCGACCTGGCGGGAGCCGGTGACCGGGCCGAGAAGCCCGGTGGGTCAGCCAGTCGTCCAGCGACGGCGGCAGCAGCAAGACCTGGTGCGGGTCGAACGCCGCCCGGAACCGCTTGCCCACGCCGGTTGCACGGGCCTGCAAACGCTTCTTTTCGACGAGCTCGGCCTCAAACAGTCGCTCCTCAGCACGCATACCATGATCATCCCGCATGAATGATCACGATCTGTATGCGGGTCGCCGGTTACTGATCAGGGGGGCAAAGCATCGCGGGGCGACCGCGTCTGTCAGCTCCGGGGCGAACGGCCTGAACGTCGCTGACCCGGGATCGGGCACCGGCGACAGCAGGTGGTCGAGCCCGAGATATGCGCGCAGGGCGGTGGCCGGCTTCTGTCCGGCCAAATCACCGGGACCGAGCGCGAATCGACCACCAGCGTCAGCTGACGCCGTACGGCAAGGGCTTTCGATCGCCTTCCTCGATCTTGAAAGTGCGAAAGCCTCGACGGTGATAGTTGGGCAACGCAGCGGGGTGGTCCAGTGACGAGGTGTGCAGCCAGACACGCGTTGCCGAGGGCAGCAGTTCCCACGCTTGTCGCACTGCGAGAGTCAGCGCGGAACCGCCCAACCTTTTGCCGATGAACTCCGGCAGAAGACCGAAGGTCTCAATCTCGATCTCGCGAGAAGGATGCAGGTCGTAGTTGACCATGCCCGCCGGCTTGCCGCCGAACGACAGCAGCCAGAATCTCCTGGCCGGGCACCCGGCGAACCAGGCCTCCCACTCCTCGGCGGAGCGGCTCGCGCTCTCCCAGCCGTAAGGTGCGCCGATACGGGCTTGAAGGTCGGTGATCAGCGATGAGTCGCGGTCCAGCGGCTCCAGAGCCAGGCTGGGCACGGAAACGGCCGGATTGAGCTGGTCACACGACGTCATCTCGACGTAGGTCAAGATCTCACTCACCCGCGCAGAGTACGTGGGCTCCGAGCCTGCCGCCAACCCTGAACAACCTCGAAGCCGCCATCAACCCGCATGGTTACTGAGACGCGCTCCTAGGTTCTGTCTCTTTGGTCAGCGTCGGGTCCAGATGACGATGCTCGCGAGGTGGAGTGCGGCCTGGTGGCGATCGTGGGTTTGTCGGTTCGTGTGGCCAGGCCGCGCCACGGCTTGAGGCGGTTTATGCACCGTTCGAGGTGTTCCGCTGCTTGTATGCCTCGTTGTCGCAGCCGGGCGGGCGGCCACCGAGTCGGCCTCGTCGCAGGCGGTGGCTGACTTGGGCGGACGGCTGTGGGAGGAGCGCACGGATACCCCGGTGCCGGTCGGCACGTGAGGAATACGCGCAGTCGGTCAGAACGGCCAGGGGCCGGGTCTGGGGCGTGCCGGGGCCAGCGCGGGGCACGCGGATGCGGGACATCACCGTCTCGAAGGGTGCATCACCTGCCTGGCCTGCGGTGATGGTGAAGTTGAGGGGCCGTGCCCGGCCGGCCGCGACCAGCGGCCGGGCGAGACGGAGTTGGGTATGGGCCGCGATGATCAGCCAGGTCCACCGGTCAGCTGCCTGGGGCGTGCGGAGTTTCGGGCGAGCCCAGCCGAGGGGCTGTTTCTTCATCCGGAAGGCGTGTTCAAGGTCGGATCTGCGCAGGAACGCCTGCCAGCGCAGGTCGATGTGCTCGCCTGACAGACCGGTGGCCGACGACCACAGCCAGACGGGGAGCGGATCGTGGCCGCCGGGCAGGCGATCGACCTCCAGTCGGATCAACGTGCCCTCGATGACGGGGAGGCCGCCGGTATGGTCGATCCACGCGGAGCGGGTGGTCAGACGTGGATGGACACGGTCCCAGGCCATCGCGCGAGCGGTGCCGTACCGGTCGGTGACAGCCGCGGTCGCGGTTCCCTGGATCTCGCCTGTCGGGATTGGCGAAGCGGAACGCCCTGCGGAGGTGAGATCCAGGGAACCGGGACCGGCTTGCGCATCACGCGGTCGGTGTGCGTCCGCCCCAGGACCTTCACCGGCAGTCCTTCCAGCAGATAGGCCATGCGCGGAGCGTCGCAGCCGGCGTCGAAGACAATGAGGATGTCGAGGGCACCCGGGCGCCAGCGGGCCATGTCGATGAGGTTTCTCGACCACGCGGCGGACCTGGGCACGGTGACCTCGGCGACATCGTCGGCCGGGCCCAGCCGCGGCGCGTCCAGGATCTGGCACCACGAGGTCCGGCCCGGCTCCAGCGCGGCGACCAACGGGTACGGCCAGCCGGGCGCGAACCGGTCCGAGGAGCGTCCGCTGCGACCGTAGACGTGACAGAACAGGCGGTTCGGGCTGGTTGGCGCGTCCGGCCGGAGCCTGTCGGTGACGTCCACCGCCAGGACCTGCCGCAGTCGCGGTACCTCGACGTACCCGCAGTTGAGCGCCTCGTACATCGCGCTGTGTCCGCGCCGGTGTTCTGCCGTCAGCGTGAGGTCCACCGGCGTGGTCACCGGCCCGTCCGCACACCACAGTGCATCGGTCAGCTCGAACAACGTGTCCCCGCGCGCCGTCAGGCAGTCGAAGAAGTCATCCCGGAAGCGTGACGCCACCGCGAACCGCTCCCGGCCGGCGTCGTGATGCAGCAGACTCATTCCCCCACGGCCTTCGTACTGGTCAAGTGCCTCTTTGGTCGGAGCACAGGATCAGACGGAGGCCGTGATCATGTCCCCGGGACCCTCGTACGAGCGGGTGCGTTCACTTTGCGGTTCGAGGCGGGGCCCTACGGGGTGCTCAGCTCGGGCACAACTCGGTCTCGGCCTGGTGAACCGTCATGCGGTGCACGGCGTGGCGTACGAGCGTGTGACTATGAGCTTCGAGCGGAGTACGCGTATACCGCGCTTGCCGGAGAACGATTCCCGCCCTGGGAAGCCTTCGAACTTGCGAGGCGACGGGTTCGCGGGTGGCTGCATAAGCCTGATCGTGCTGCTCATCGAAATCCCGGTCGCTTTTCTGCTGGGGTTGACGTCGGTCATCCGTGGATGGGGCCGTGCGCACGAGCAAACCGTGGCACCCCCGATGGACTGGGCTGCGATCCTCTGGTCCGGCGGGTTCACATTGGGCGTGCTCGTCATCGCCGTGATCTTCCTGTACTCGGCACATCCGTTCGCAGGTGCGGTCCAACTGCTCGTGGCAGCCGTTGCACTGTTCCTCACGATCGCTGCTTGGCACGACCAGTACGAGCGTGCCCACCCGCCTCCGCAACCAACCAGGGCCGGGATGCCGCAGCCTTCTTCGGACCAAATGAACGACCGGTAGGACCCACAACGGCGGATGCCGAAGCACAAGGTCACACAGGCGCAGCAACCGGGGCAGCCATGCTCACTCAACCCCGCGAACCGTCGCGGTCACTCACCGGCGACCATAAAGAACAAGCTGATCGGCTGTTTCCGATCCCCGGCTCTGAGTAGCCTGAGAGATGCCGTGATGATGGCCTGACGGCGATTCGCCGAGGGGCGTTCGCCGACGTTGGTTGATCCACAATAGGGCTATGACTGCCATCCAACCGCAGCCGCGGTTCACCATATTCGTGCACCTCACGGCTTTGCCCTCGTGGCTCGCGCTGGGGCGCACTGAGCGTCAGCAGCTCATCGCCGATCATGTGCAACCGCTGCTGGACAAACACGACACTGTCCAGGTCCGGTGGTTCGACGCCGAAGCCTGGGCCGCCGCTCCGTCCGATGTTCTAGTGGCGACGACCAACGACCTGACCTCGTGGTCCGATCTGTTCGAGGGTCTTCGCGACAGTCCGCTGTGGAGCGTGCCCTACTTCCGGGTGGAGCTTGTACTGCCGACGATCGAGGACGGCTTCGCTGACTACGAGCGTCGAACCGGGCAGCGTGACTGAGCCGTCGTTGGCGCCGTGATGATGGCCGGCCGCCAGACTCTGTCAAGGCCGTTCGTCCTCGGCTTCGCCTGCGGGCGGCTCCGCCTTGACAGAGTCTCGTGGCCGACGAATGCGGCACCTATGGCGGAAGGGGCCTGGCGCGAGGCCAGCCCGTTCGGTGGTGTCCTGGGCTGCGGCCCGCAGACCCGGTAGCCAGCCGTCGCGGCCGTTCGCCGAACGTTTCCTTCCGGCGCCTCCAGGCCCTCACCACACACCGGCGCGAGCAATACACGGCGTTCGACCTCCTGTCCCTTCTCTCCGGACGTTGTCGCCGTCTCACGTGAGGTTGTTGGATTCGCTGCTGGTCTCAGTTGCCGTGCTTCGGCGGCCGTCCGCCCTGCGGCGGCGAGATCCACGGCACCGGGACCGGCTTGCGCATCACACGGTCCGTGCGCATCCGCCCGAGGACCTCCACCGGCAGTCCTTCCAGCAGATAGCCCATGCGCGGAGCGTCGTAGCCGGCGTCGAAGACGATCAGGATGTCGCGGTCACCGGCTTGCCAACGGTCCATGTCGATGAGGCCCTCGACCACGCGGCGGATCTGGGCAGCGGTGACCTCGGTGACATCGTCGGTCGGCCCCAGTCGCAGCGCGTCCAGGATCTGGCACCACGAGGTCCGGCCCGACTCCAGTGCGGCGACGAACGAGTAGGGCCAGCCGGGCACGAACTGGTCCGATGAGCGTCCGCTGCGGCCGTAGACGTGACAGAACAAGCGGTCCGGGCTGGTTGGCGCGTCCGGCCGGAGTGCCGGAGCCTGTGGGTGACGTCCACCGCCAGGACCAGGCGTCCGTCGGCGGCCACGGGCTGCGGCAGCTCGGCCAGCACCTGCCGGAGCCGCGGCACATCGACGTTCCCACGGCTCAGCGCGTCGTACATCGCGCCGTGTCCGCGCCGGTGCTCGGCCGTCAGCGTGAGGTCCACCGGCGTGGTCAACGGCGTGGTCTCCGGCCCGTCCGCGCACAACAACGCATCGGTCAGCTCGAACAGCGTGTCCCCGCGCACGGGCAGACAGCCGAAGAAGTGGTCCCGGAAGTATGACGCCACCGCGAATGCATCACGCCGGACGTCATGTTGCAGCAGACTCATTCCCTCACGGCCTTCGCGTTGGTCAAGTGCCTCTTTAGCCGGAGCACAGGATCAGACGGAGGCCGTGTTCACGTCCCGGGAGTCCCCGTACGAGCGATCACGTCCGGGGCATCGTTCGGTAAGCCAGCGTAAACAAGATCAAACGTCGTCTTCGGGTCCAATGTGGCGAAGGACTGTCTCATGCTCGCCCGCGGCGATGAGCCCGTCGATGACCTTGACCATCGACGGCAGACCCGCGTCGCGGACGATGAGGCCGTCCCAGCACCACCAGTAGTCGCCTTCTGGCTCGCCTGCCTGCCGCTGGCGGTCCATGATTCGGTGCACCTCGTCGAGAGTGAACACGGTTCCGGACCAGCGATCGCCGTCATCGCGGATGACCCACATGTCCACATTGCAGACCGAGTCGAGGTCCTCTCCCGCATCGGGCACGAAGCAGATCTCGTATCCGTCACGCCTGACTCGGTAAAAGGGGCCGTCCCACATGCTCGCTCCATAGCACTCTGTCGCACGCCGCCTCATGAACCAAACCAGACGGCCGACCAGTACACCACGTTCCTGCTGAAGGGCGTAGCAGACATGGCAGGTTAAAGGACAAACTGAGTACGTGTTTGCAATCCCGGGTGCCCCGGACCGTTTGCCGCCTCGAAATGCTCCTCGTGCGCGGCCGCCATCCGGCTGTCGGTCTTCGGGGCACTGGGCGTCGTGCGTTCGTGACCTCGATCGAGTTTGCCGGGGTCAACACGACGAACAGGCCGCCATGGCGGCGAGGACGTAATCCCCCGCTACTTTGCGGCTGCTGTCTGAGCTAGGACACTGGGGCCCTCCCGGGCCGCGTCCTCTCGCGCGCCGCCGAGCCGTGGCGGCGTGTCGCGGCGCCCCAGCCCCTGTCCGAGCCAGCGGTTGCGGGCAATACGCTAGGGCGCGTGTCAACGGGGGCGCCGGAATCCGGCCTAAGTGAACGCATCGCCGACTGGGTTGCAGAGGGGCCGGAGAGTATCTCCGCCGCGCCGATTCGGGTGCCGTCCGGCTGGTGTGTGCTGGACAATGACGGCGAGGCGCTGCTACTCGACGACGACCTGGCGGTACTCGCCCGGTTCCCGGCACCCGACGGGGTCGGCATGTCGATGCCCGGCCGGCACGCGGTGGTGAGCACGGATCGTCGGTGGGCGGCGTTCGCCGGTGACGGGCAGATCGCCGTCGTCGACGCTGACGGGGAGACCGTCTGGCGGACGCGCCACCCCGACCTGCGCGGCGCCGACGGAGTCCGGTTGCCGGGCGCCGTCGCGTTCCCGCCCGGGGATGGTCACCTCTTGGCGTTCGTACCGGTGTCGGGCGGCGGGGAGGAGGGAAGCGGCGCCGGGCGGCTCGAACGGTGGGTGGTCGAACTACCCTCCGGACTCGTGTGCTCCCGCACCGCCACCGGGTATCGCGAACTGGACGGCCGGATCCACCCCGACGGTCAGGGGTCCGGTGACGCGGACTTGATGCGCGACGGGTTCTTGGTCGCCCGCCACACCGGCGACGGCCCGGCCGAGCACCTGGTGCTGGACGCCCGGACCGCCGAGCCGACGGCGCGGGTGCACTACCCCGATCCGAGCCGATCGCCGCAGACGGCCGGCATCGTGAGCGGCCGGGACAACACCTGGGTGACCTGGGCGAAGGACCAGCCCCTGCAACGTTGGCGGCTCCTGCCGGAACGGGCGGCCGAACTGAGCGGCGAGGCACCCATCGAGACGGTGGGTGCACCGGTCCGGCTGTCGTATGGCTGGTGCGCTGTGGGTACCGACGGCGCGGCCGTGCTGCTCGGGGAGGATCTCCGGCTCCTCGCTCGGTTCCCAGCGCCCGAGCCGTCGCCGGTCTTGCGCGCGGTGGTGAGCCGGGACCTGCGGTGGGCGGCGTTCGCGGGGCTCGGGTACATGGCCGTGGTCGACGCCGGCGGCCGGACGGTGTGGCAGGTGCACCATCCCGACCTGCTGAACTGTGTCGGCGATCCGATGCCGGGAGAAATGGTGTTTCCGCCTGAGGACGGTCACCTGTGGGCGTTCGTACCGGTGCTGGGCGCCAACGACGAGGAGGACGGCGCCGAGTACCTCGAACGTCGGGTGGTCGAGCTTGCCACCGGACGGGTGCTGTCCGTCTCGCCGCAGGACTCGTATTTCGAACGCACACTGCGGATTCATCCCGACGGCCGTACGTTCGGGGAGACGGTCGTCAGTAACGCCGACGGCGTGCAGGGCGCCTGGGTGCGGTGGACCGAGGAAGGCACGTTCTCGTTGGAAGGAACGATGGACGCCATCCCGCAGGACGTTCATCCTGACCGGCTCCACTGGCTCGCCTCCGGGTACACGGGGCCGATCCTGGGTCGGTTCGACAGCGCGGACACCGTCGAGCACTGGGACGAGTGGTACGAGTATGAAGAGACCTGCTTCGCCTCGGTCCGCGACATCCTCGTCCGGCGTATGGCCGGCGAGCGGGTCGAGCATGTACTGGTGGCGATGTCGGACATCAAGGCCGTCGCCGCAGCAGTGCACTATCCCGACGCGAGCAGTGCGCCGCGGATCGGCACCATCGTCGGCGGGAATGACGGTACGTGGGTGACCTACGAGGAGGGTCGGCCCTTGCGCCGCTGGCGGCTCCGCGACTGACAGGCTTTGCGGTAGCAGGCGCCGAATCTCCATATCCTTCGCCCGCGTACGGAGACCTCGCGTTCACGAGACGGCTCCGCTACCAGCACGTTTCCGCAAGATGTCGCTGCACCCTTCCTGCGCACGCGCCTACGTCACACGCTCGGGCATTCGGCAAACAGCGAGCGTCGCCCCAGGTCAGGCCCAACTCCGTTGGTAATTCCGCGCCTGTTACCGCAAAGTCGAGGGGGGAGTGTTGGGCCGTGCATGTCGATGCCGTCAATCCCCCCCGTTGGCGTGACGCCCTGAACTCACCCCAACAGAGCCGGAAGACGATGACACCTGGTAACCCCGAATGTGCGTCGTCTGAACATCGGGACGCGGGCTCTGGCGCCCGATGGAGCCGGAGCTCAGGGGGTAGCGCTCAGCTGGCCGGTACTGGATTTCTTGGCCAGCTGGGGGTGGCGCCTTTCCGGGCGAGGCGCCTGGTCCACGGCTCCGCTCGTTGGAGCCGTCGCCAACGGTCGGCTTGGACTCGAACGCCTTCGTGAGAACGTCACCTATCTCGCGTGTACGGTCGCCCGGCTGACGTGAAGAATAAGCCGAACGCCGCAGGGCGCTCCGGATGTGCCCGTGAGAGTGCCGCCGAGGGGGACCGCCTCTGGGGTGGCCGGGGCCGTGCACGCGGATGCCGCGCACGGCCCCCGTACACACTGCCGTCCACAGCACCGTGGCGCACCAAGATGGAGCGGCTGCCGCTGCCATCCACGACTCCCCCCGCCAGTGGGGGTCCGCATAACGGCGCCAACCCGCACCACACCGGCTGCACAGACGCCGGTGTGGACGCGCTCCAGTCCGGTGGCTTCATCTCGGACGGCCACACATGGTCGCCGCCGTCCTCGCTTACTGGTGCACCAGCGGGCCTCCGCCCCATGAGGTACCCATACCGGACACCAACTGCTCCCCGCCAAGACCGACCGCACCACCGTTCCCGAACGGGGATATCGGCGCTGGACAGCGCTCCAAGCCACAGCCTGTCCACGCGCGGCGTTCCCGTGCCGCAGCTTCCCCCTGACGGCCTGCAGCGACGCATCTCCGGATGGCAAAGGCGCGGCCTTATGGCAAAGGCGCGGCCTTCTACGACCGTGCGGCGGCGCCATAGTTTCAGCAGTCGTTGAAATGTTTCAAGACGCTGCCTGGCTCATCCCTTGAGGTGTCGATTCCCGGAGAGGTACGTGCTCGAGTTCGGCCGATGATGCGACTGGGGGAGTGGAGGGAAGAGTCTGTCATGAACTGGGAAGATTTTTTTGAACTAGTTTGAAAAGAGGGGCCCCTGGGAGGTGGACACCGGGCGAGAGTCGCTCTAGATTCTCACCAACCCGGAGGTTGAAACGATTTAACCGCTCGTCGGCTGAGGGCTCGCCGGGCTGATCTCAACTGCTGCTCGGCCGACTCGAGTGCCCTCCGGTCGAACTTCTTCGCGGCTGCCCCGAAGCCGTCGAAATGAACAGAGCCTGATGACAAGGACAATCGTGTCTTCTCTCCCGCGCAGATCCCTCATCAAGGCGGCGGCAGCGGCCGTTGTCATCGCCCAGTCGAGCTGGATCGTCCCTCGCGGTGCTCAGGCAGCGGGCGTTCCCGCTGATCCGGTGCGGGACCTGGTCGCGAGTCCGGACGCACTCGCCCAGGGGCCGTCGGAGTACCGGCCGAAGTTCAGGTGGTGGTGGCCCACCGACGACCTGGACAAGTCCGAGATCGACGCGGAGCTGCACGCCATCAAGGACGCCGGTTTCGCGGGCGTCGAGCAATCTCTGCTGCGCAACGGCGAGAAGTGGGGCAGTACCGACTTCCGTGACAGTCTGCTCTACGCCCTGGGCAAGGCCACGAGTCTCGGTCTGACTTTCGACATCACACTCGGGCCGGGGTGGCCGGTTTCATCCCCGGAGGTCGGCGACGTTGCGAAGGAACTGTCCGCGCAGGACCTCCACTACGGTGCCGTCGACGTCGCGGCGGAGGCATGGTACGACGGCCCGGTGCCGGACAACCCGCCGCCGGGAGCCGCCCCGCACAAGCGACTTGTGGCCGTCACCGCGGCCCGGGTGCTCAGCAGGCCCGGTGAGAGCCCGGCCGTCATGGACCCGGCGACCGCTGTCGACCTGACGGACAAGACAGACGGTTCGAACATCAGGTGGCGCGCGCCTGGCGAGGGGGCCTGGCGGCTCTTCGGGTTCTGGATGCGGCCGACCGGCCAGATCAACAAAATCAGTGGGGGAGCCACGGGGCCTCTTGTCGTGGACCATCTGAACCGTGCCGCCATCCAGGCCGCGCTCGACGGCTTCGACCAGCGCGTGTTCGATGCCGCGTCCGCCCTGCTGCGCGTCAATGGCGGAGATGTCTTCGAGGACTCGTACGAGCTGGCCCACGGCCCTGTCGCTGCCGGACAGTCGGCCGTATTCTGGACGCGCGACATGATCAGCGCGTTCCGTTCCCGGCGGGCGTACTCACCAAGACGGCTGCTCCCCGGCCTGTTCGATGAGTACACGTTTCCCGAGGGTGCGGACGAACGCCTCAAGAACGACTACACGGCCACCGTCAACGAGCTATTGGTCAGCGAGCACCTGCAACCCATCGCGAGATGGGCCGCGCAGAAGGGGCTGACGTTCCGCGGACAGGCATTCCAGAGTGACGGGGCTCTTCCCACGAATCCGGCGTACCTCGCCAAGGCACTGCCCAAGCCCGACGTGGAAACCCTGGGATTCGGCGATCCCGCCATCCGTGCGTACATCCCGGGCGGCACCGGTCCGCTGCCGCCCGGAACCGCCAACAGCCGCGCCGTTCTGGACAGGTACCGCCAAGTCGTATCGGGCGCCCACCTCAGCGGCGCCACCGAGATCTCCAACGAGTGGGGTGCGGCCCTGTTCGGCGACTTCAGACAGGACCCCAAGGACCTCAAGGCCCTGGCCGACCACTCCTTCGCCGCAGGAGTGAGCCGGATGGTGCTGCACGGCTTCGCCTACCGGAACCACCAGGAGGCCGGCAAGACGACCTGGCTCGGCTGGGCTCCCTGGATCGGGCAGCGGCTCTCGTTCGCCGACTCGTGGAACCAGGACTGGCCACAGCTCAAGGCGCTCCGCGGGCTGGCCGACTACACCGCGCGAGCCGGCGCCGTTCTCCGGACGGGGCGCCCGCGCGTGGACGTGACCGTCCTGAGCGCTGCCTCGTCCGTGGACGGCATGGCACCCGACCCGACGGGAACGGCCGAGGACACGTTCCGCAAGACGATGCACGATGCCGGGCTCACCTGGGATGTGATCGGCCCGGACAACCTGACGTCCGCGGGCCCCGTCCGCGACGGACGGCTGCTGCCGCACGGCCCGGCCTACAAGGCGGTCCTCGTCCACGACCATGCCGCGCTCTCCGCCGATGCCGCCGAGCAACTGATCACACTGGCGGCGGCCGGGCTCCCCGTGGTCATACAGGGCGCCATACCTGCCCGGGGAATGGGCTTCCGGAATCCCGGCCGTGAAGACACCCGGGTGAAGGCGGCCATGGCCGAGCTGAAGGCCATGGACACCGTGCGCTTCGCCACACAACCCGGAGCGGCTGTCGAGCAGCTCCTGGGGCTCGGGGTGAGGCCGGATGTCGCCGGCCCCGGAGTGAGCGCCATCGTGCCGGTGCACCGGCGGACGACGCGTGGGGACGTGTGGTTCCTCTACAACAACTCCACCACCCCCTACTACGGCGAGCTGACCTTCCTCACCACAGGGGCGCCCACGTCGCTGGACCTGTGGACCGGTGAGGCGACGCCGCTGGGCCTGTACAGAACACGAGGGCGGACGGTGACTGTCCCGGTGCGCATCGGCGCAGACGACACCGCGGTGCTGCTCTTCGACCGACGGGACACGCAGCTGCGGGTCGCCGAGGCCACCGACGCCGAACGGATCGTGCGTGGCGGTCGTGGCCTCGTGGTCCGGGACGACCGGGGCGGCAAACGCTGGGTCCGACTCTCCGACGGCTCCGAGCGCACGGTTGAGATCCCCAGGCTGCCCACGGCCCGTACGGTCACGGGCCCCTGGACATTGACGGCTGACACCGTGTCGCCGACGGGCGGCGCGAGAGCCGAAATCGCCCTCGACGACCTGCGCGGCTGGAGCGACATCCCAGAACTCAAGGGCAGGTCGGGTACGGGCTCCTACGTCACTGCCATCAATCTGCCAGCCTCGTGGCTGGGGAAGGACAGAGGTGTCGAACTCGCGCTCGGCGACTTCGCCGGGGCGGTGCGCGTCTGGGTCAACGGAACCGCGATCCGCGTCGCGGGTGTTCCCAACGGCACTGCCACGGATGTGACGTCGGCTCTGCGGACGGGCCTCAACGAGATCAGGATCGAGGTTTCCACCAACCTCGGCAACGCCCTCCGCAGCCAGGCCCTGACCGGCGATCCCGCTTACGCGAGCTGGAAGGGCCGGCCTGAATTCACGTACGGACTCCTTGGGCCGGTGCGACTGATGCCTTACGGGCAAGCGGAGATAGCGCGGCGGCGTTCGGGCGGTAGCTGAAACGACGCCGGAGTCGTACGACACGCTTCGGCGTCTCGTACGACTCCGGTGTACACCGAACCGTGGAACCGCCCGGCGCCGGGCCGTCAGCGCTTGACCTTCCGGAACGGGCGTATGCGAGGGCACGCGGGCTGCCGAAGAGGTCCCAGAACCTGTCGCTCGCGTCACCGAGGACTGGCCAAGACTCATTCGTGAGATCGGTGGACTCAGGGGTTCGGGATACGGCTGTGGGCTTGTCTCCGTTGGATGGCTCTAAGAACTGGGCCGCCCCGGACTCCGCCACGACTCAACCGCTCATTTCACGCCGAGTCTTCAACGACGAGTCGGACCTGCTGGAGCTGCCCGCCAGACCAACCGACCGCAGGCCCAACTGCACCAGCTCTTCTCCGCGTTGGAGCGGGTGCTGAATCCGAGCGAGAAGGGTCCGGTCATGCTGCTGACCGGCTACCAGATGCCGGCCGCGATCCGCCGCAGCAGGGTCAGGAGCATCGGAGCCTGGCTGAAGAACCACAAGGTAGAAGAACGCCGTCGCGCTCGCCGAAACAGCCGTCGAGGCGGCCAGGGCCCAGCACACCGCACTGCCTGGAGAGACCCTCGCGGCCGCCATGGCCGCCCGCATCGCGGAGGGCGTGTTGGCCCTCGATGGGGAGATCGCCGAACTCGACGCATATCGACACCCTTCAGGCGTGATCAACGAGCACAAATACGCCACCTGACCAGGAGCGACGAGTTTCCGAACGGCACAGGATCAGCGAGGACGGCGTAGCGAACCACAGCCGATCCGCATGCTCGTAGCGCACCAGCCGTGTGAGCTGCCTGCCCGGCACCGCGTTCTCGTGCCGTGGCACGGGCAATTTCCGCGTCCTTGGCCGTGTCCCGGCTGGTCAAGGCCCCAGATCCGGGCCTCGGCCAGCCTGCCGCAGCTGCCTGCGCCGCCCACCGTCTACTCCGTCATGCTGGCGCCGATTCCGCTGCCGGTGGTGAGGAAAGCGGTCTTCGGCAGGCCGCCGTCGGCCGGTCGGCCGGCCTGGGCCGTGGCTGGGTCGGTTGTGGCGAAGAGTCCCGTGTTCCGGCCGTCGCCGTTCCAGGTGTTCCCGCTGGATGTCGCCGTGGTGCCGAACGTGTCGTCCCTCTCGTTGCCGAGGGAGACGTTGCCGCTCGCTGACACGGTGGCATCGGGCAGGGAGAAGCCGGCGGCACCGTTGCGGAAGGCGGTGTTGCGGAGCAGCACGAGGAGGCCGGTGTTATCTCCGTCGTTGAAGCCGAAGGCGCGGTTGTCCCAGGCGGCGTTGTTCCTGACGACATGGTTGATCGCGGCCGACCGGGCGCCGCCGCCGAAGGTGAAACCGCTGCCGTTGCGGTAGGACCAGTTGCTCTCCAGGGTGACCGGGCTGGTGAACTCGCCGAGGTCGATGCCATCGGTCGAGTTGCCGTAGGCACGACAGCCCCGGACGATGTTGTCCGCCCCGGAGCCGAACTTCACGGCCAGCCCGACTCCGACCCCGGTGCCCCCGTGGTTGTCGAAGAAGTCGCTGTCCAGCACCGCGTTGCCGATGGTGTCCGGGTCGCGCAACGTCAGCCCCGACCTGGTGTTGTCATGGAGGGACAGCCGCCGGAAGACAGTGTGCTGGCAGCCGCTGCAGACATAGGCGTGGCTGGCGGAGTTGCGGATCTCCAGCCCCTGGACGATCCAGTAACGCGTCCGCTGAGTGATCATCCACTTGTCCGCGGGCACGCCGCCGGCGTCGATGATCGGTCGTTCGCCGCGGTAGTTGCTCAGCGTGATGCGGTCCGCCGCCGTGCCGTTGGTGGTGATGGTCACCGGCTCGGTCGGCCGGTAGATGCCACCGCGCAGGGCGATGATCCCGCCGGGCCGGACGGCCGACACGGCCTTGTTCAGTGTGGCGTAAGGGTGCCTCCTGGTTCCGTCGCCGGAGTCCGAACCGGTCGGCGCCACATAGATGTCCGCATTCGACACGCCGCCGAAGCCGGTGACCGCCGACGGGGAGCGACGGCCGCTCGCCCGGGGAGAGGGCGACACCGACGGCTTCCGGGTGATGACCGGCGCGGTCGGCCCACCGCGCCGCTCGGGCGACGCGCTGACGTCAGGGGATGAGCCACGGGATTCGGGCATCGGGGACTGCCACACCGCGTAGGTGAGGGTACCGGCGACGGCCACCGCGGCGGTGGCCGTGGCAGTCTTGGCCGTCAGGTGGTGCAAGGCGTTCCGGAGATGGTCGAGCACTGACCGGCCCACAGCCGCAGCGGCCGCGGCGGCCGCCTCCAGGACAGGTCCCAGGCCGTCCAGTGTCCCGACGGGCACCGCGACCACGCCGATGCCGGACAGCAGCTTCTCGGAGGGGACGAGGCCGGACCGGTATCCGGCGCACTGCGCGCAGTCCCGGGTGTGCCGGGTGAGGCGCTTGCGCCACACCGATGTCACACCGCCGTCCCAGCCCCGTATCAGCTCGGCGAGCCCGGCGCAGCGCGGCGTCGCGGCCAGCGCACGCACCACGCCCCGGGCGGCGTCCAGTTTGCCCCTCATCCGCTGCAGCCGGACGGCCGCGTGCTGCGGACCGACATCGAGGACGGAGGCCAGTTCGGTCCGGGTCAGTTGGCCAGAGGCCTCCTGCCACCACAGGGAGAGCAGCTGCCGGTCGGTGTCCTCGAGCCAGCGGGCCGCCTCGGCCAGCTCGCGTCGCTGCCCGTCCAACACCAGCTCCGTGACGGTGCGCTCGGCGAAGTCGGCCCGGGGGTCAGCCACGTCCGGGACCTCGCCGTGCTGGTGCAGCGGGGCCGCTGGCCTGCGCCGCAGGTGCTGTTGCACCTGGCGGTAGGCGATCGCCACCGCCCAGGACCGGAACCGGTCGGGCTCGCGCAGCTTCGGCAGGCCGCGGACGACCCGCTCCATGGTTTCCTGCACCAAGTCGTCCACGTCGGCATGGCCGTTGAGGGCACGCCCGATGATGTTGTAGATCAACGGCAGATGAAGCGAGATCAGTTCACTGAGGGCCTGCTCGTAGCCCGCCTGAGCGTCACGCACCAGTGCGGTGACGTTCCGCTCGGCCTCGCTCTCCCCCCTCGTCATCGCGGAAGATCCCCATTCTCAGTCGCGGCCACGGCCCCATGGCCGTCCGGTGTCCCCGGCGTTTTCCGTACCGCGGCCGGGTGTCCGTCCGAGCGGCGGGGAACGCATGTGCCGCAGAGGGCGTGCCGTCGCGGTCCAGGGGTTCCGTATGCTGGCACAGCGTTTTCCCCGTGTCATTGAAACGTAACAACCGCACGGGGAGCGGGACCGCCGCGACGGGCGGTGCGGCAGGCAGGGGCCGGCGGTGGCGATCCGTCGCCGTCTCGTCGCCATCAAGGCTCTCACCCGCGCATATGGCAGGACGTGCGCCGCGGCCGAGAAGCCGACGCCTCTGGCCGCGAGGCCGACTCCACGAGCCGCGGGGGATCTCACCAAGATTTCTCGCGGATTTCGGTTATCCGCCGCGACCTGGCGCGTCTACGAACCGTGCGGTCCCGATCGGGCGGCACGTTCACGATGCCGTGGGGTCGTACGACTCTGCGGCACCTCACCTTTACGCGAGGGAGGAACGTTCACATGTGGTCCGAATCAGGCGGCAAGGCCTATGCCGGGACCAGGCGACGGTCCCGCCGCATCTGCCACCGACACCTGCTCCGACCGGCAGGGCTCACCCTGGCGGTGGTCGGCTTGCTGTCAGTCGGCCCGGTGCTGCCCGGTGCTACTGCCGCCGCCACCACCGCGCCGACAACGGGAGCATTAACGGTCGCCAAGGATGGCAGCGGCCAGTACCTGACCATCCAGGCCGCGGTCGACTCCGTCGCCACCGGCAACGGAAGCCGGGTCACCATCAGCATCAAGCCCGGTACCTACCGGGAGATCGTGACCGTCCCGGCCAACAAGCCGTACATCACCCTGAGCGGCACCGGCGGCTCGGCCCAAGACGTGCTGATCGTCAACAACCACAGCGCGGGCACGCACGGCACATCCGGCAGCGCGACCGTTTTCGCCTATGGCCACGACTTCGTCGCGACCAACCTGACCATCTCCAACGACTTCGACGAGAACAGCACGCCCAGCGGCCACCAGGCGGTGGCGCTGCACCTCAACGCCGACCGGGCCGTCCTGGACAACGTGCGGCTGCTGGGCGACCAGGACACGTTCCTGGTCAACGACAGCACCAGGGCCTACATCAGGAACTCCTACGTCGAGGGTACGGTCGACTTCATCTTCGGCGGCGGCACTGCCGTCTTCCACTCCTGCAAGATCCATGAGAAGCGGAGCACCGGCGGTCCCATCACCGCGGCCAGCACCGATACGGCCAAGACGTACGGGTTCCTGTTCTACAGATCGAACATCACCGGCACCACAGGCAATACCACCCAGCTCGGTCGGCCCTGGCGTCCCGCCGCCCAGGTCCTCTACCGCGAGTCGTCGCTCTCCGCGACGATCGCGACGGCCCAGCCGTGGACGGATATGTCCAATAATTCCTGGAAGAACGCCCGGTTCCTGGAGTACCGGAACAACGGCTCCGGCGCCACGGTCAACGGCAACCGTCCGCAGCTCAGCGCCGCGCAGGCGGCGCAGTACACCCCGCAGAGGTATCTGGCCGGATCCGACGGCTGGAACCCGGTCGGCTGACCCGGCCGACCGCGAACCCCCCTCACCACACAAGGACGCACCCATGACCACACGGAAGATCGTTCGGCGCACATCCTGGTCCGCTGCACTCCTCCTGGGGACGTGCGGCCTGATACTCAACGGCGCGGCGCTGCCGGCCGGCGCGGCCGGTACTCCGGCCGCGCCCGTCTGGTCCAACACCCCCGACGGCTTCGCCTCCACCGGTGGTGGTACCACGGGCGGCGCGGGTGGCCAGACGGTCACCGTCACCAACTACGACGACCTGGTGAAGTACGCGACCTCCAGCAGCCCGTACGTGATCAAGGTGGCCGCGTCCGTCAAGGTCGCGACGTACGGCTACGAGATCCCTGTGAAGTCGAACAAGACCCTGGTGGGCGTCGGCACCTCGGGCCAGATCGTCAACGGTGGCCTGTTCCTCGGCTCCGGGGTCCGGAACGTGATCATCAGGAACCTGACCATCCGCGACACCCTGATGGCCGACGACGACCCGGACGACAAGAAGTACGACTACGACGGAATCCAGATGGACACCGCAGACCACATCTGGATCGACCACAACCGGATCGAGCGGATGAACGACGGCCTGATCGACAGCCGGAAGGACACCAGCTACCTGACCGTCTCCTGGAACGTCCTCAGCGGGAGCCGCAAGGCCTTCGGTATCGGCTGGACCGACAACGTCACCTCACGGATGACAATCCACCACAACTGGATCCACGACACCGGCAGCCGGAACCCGAGCATCGACAACGTGGCCATGGCCCACCTCTACAACAACTACCTGCAGAACGTCACCGGCTACGGCAACCTCTCACGAGGCCAGTCGAAGACGGTCATCGAGAACAGCTACTTCGACAAGGTGAAAGACCCGTACTACAACGACACCTCGGCAGCCTCGCTGACCCAGAAGGGCAGCGTCGTGGTCAACTCCGCCGGGAAACAGCAGACCAGCGGAACTACCTTCACCCCGGGCAGCCACTACTCGTACACACTCGACACGGCGGCGGACCTGCCCGCCCTGCTGAAGACGTACGCCGGCCCGCAGAGCAACATCGGCCGCTGAACCGTTTCCTGCCATGGTCCGGCCGCTCTCGCGGGCCGCACACAACTGCTTCTGTCTGTCCTCCTGTCTGCCGCGCTGCGGCAGGCAGGAGGACAGCGCCCCGGACATCCGGTCACCACGCACGTGTGACCGGCGCCTGCCACAGCGCGGCGATCGCGTCGATGAGACCGGTGGCGGCCTCGCGCCACATCGCGTGTGCGGTAGGACAGTTGGCGGCGAGGGCACGTTCCCTTTCGGCGGACATCTACCTGATCAGGTTACGTGTCCTAGCTGAGCTGACCAGGTCGCGGTGACGTTGGTCCGCTCGACGGGGCGGCCGATCGACTCGGCGGCGGGGGAACTCGGGGTGAACCGGGAGACGCTACGGACCTGGGTGCGCCACTCGGAGCCGGAGGACGCCGCGGTCGGGCTGAGCGCCGACGAGCGTGCCGAGCGCTGGTCTGGATGCCCCGGCTAGGCGGTTTCCTCCAGATCAAGCCCGTTTGATGTCTCTGGTCAATAAGATCTCGGATCTGTCGGGCGGGCGACCTACGCTGAGCCCCGTCCGCACTATCTGGGAGAAGCATGACAAGCAGGTTCACCGAGTTGACCGTTGACTGCCATGATCCGGAGAGGCTCGCGGCCTTCTGGTGCGAGGTTCTGGACTTCAAGGTGATCGACCGGAGCGAGGGCAAGGTCGAGATCGGCTCTTGGGTGCCAACCGTCGAGGATGTCCGGGCCCGCCAGATGCCGCCCACCCTGGTGTTCATCCGTGTGCCAGAGAGCAAGACCGTCAAGAACCGGCTTCACCTCGACGTCAGCCCGATCGACGGCAGCACCGAGGACGAGGTGACCAGATTGCTCGGTCTCGGCGCGGTTAAGGTGGACGTGGGCCAGGGCCCAGACCGGAACTGGGTGGTCATGGCTGACCCCGAGGGCAACGAGTTCGACGTCCTGCGCACCTTGGCACCGCAGGACTAGGCCGCCTTCCTCGGATCACCTTTCCGAGCAGATGAAGATGGCGGCGATGTGGAGTCCGGCGAGGTAGATGGTGGCGGTCTTGTCGTATCGGGTGGCCAGACCGCGCCACTGCTTGATCTTGTTGATGCACCGTTCGACAGTGTTCCGCTGTTTGTAGGCGTCGCGGTCGAAGGCTGGCGGACGGCCGCCGCGCTGGCCTGCTGTGGGATCACCGACCGGATTCCGCGCCGTCGCAGGCGACTGCGGATCGCCGGAGACGAATACTCCTTGTCGGCCAGGACCACGTCCGGTGTGGTCCTGGCCCGGCCGATCGGCCGGGGCACTCGTAACCGGGCCATGACCTCGGGGAATGCGGGTGCGTCACCTGCCTGCCCGGGCATGACGGCGATAGCGAGCGGGCGGCAGCGGCTGTCGGCGGCGAGGTGGATCTTGGTGGTCAAGCCGCCGCGGGAACGTCCGAGGGCATGGTCGTCCGGCTCGCCGGCTGGGGCGCCTGTTGACGAGCCCCGGCGGCGTGCTGGTGGGCGCGAACGACGGTGGAGTCGACCGCGATGACCCATTCGAGGTCGACTTCGGCGTCGGCCTGGGCGAGCAGAGCGGTGAAGACCTTCTCCCAGGTGCCGTCGGTGGCCCACTTCCGCAGCCAGTTGTGGGCACCCTTCCACGACCCAAAGTGCTCGGGCAGGTCCATCCAGCGTGTCCCGGTGCGGTACTTGAACGCGATCGCGTCTATCACCTGCCGGTGATCACGCCACCGTCCTCCCCGCTTCGGTGTTCGGTCCGGCAGCAGCGGCTCGATCCGCGCCCACTGGGCATCAGCCAACGACACACATCAACCAACGAGCAGATGATCCGAAGGAAACGGCCTAACGTCGCTGGCGACCACCGGTCGAGCGCGCCGTCGCCTGGCTCGTCCGGCGCGCCAACCGCAGACTCCGCTACCGCGGCACCATCAACAACAATGCTTGGATCCACACCTGAGTCGCCGTCCTCAACCTCCGCCGACTGATCAACCTCGGACTCACCCACGCCGGCAACACCTGGACAATCAGCCCGGCCACCACATAGGCCCAGGAGCCGCCCCGCCCACGACCGGACAGCCTCTCACCAAAGTCTTCATGAGCCTTCTAGGCACCGTCCTGCAGGGTCGATGCGACGATTCGCTGGTAGTCGTCCCGGTCACGCGGGACCTGAGGCTCCTCCAAGGCGCGGACTGCGACCGGGCCGCCGGTGCGCCCGATCACCGCTCCCATCACGTTCTCCCAGGCGAGCCTTTCGGCGTAGAAGTCGATCCCGTACTGCGCGACGATCTTCGGCTCTCTGCCGACCTCCATCGCCCAGTACTGGCGTTCATAGGCGATGTAGTTGGTCTCCTCGCCGCCGCCGACGTCGGCCGCGAAGCAGGTGCCCCACCCGGGCACGTCGTACTCCACGACCAGGTACAACGGGCGGCGTACCGGCGTCGACGCCTTCTCCGCGATCTCGGCCAGTTCCTCGGCTGGCAGACGCCGAGGACGCATGAATGGGGACGTCATGCTGGTGCCGGGTGAGGAGTACATGAAGCTCTCTGTACGCGCGACCCGCTGCTCGAGCTGATCGTCCGGCTCCGTGAGATTGGCGACGTCCTGCTTGTACACCGCGGTCAGGAATTCCTGGAAGAAGGTTACGGCCTGGTCGATGTTCACGTCAGCTCTCACTCTTTTTCACGAAGAGCCACAAGTCGGCTCCGGCCGGAGGCGGCGGCGTACTTCTTGCTCTTGCCGTTGGCAGAGAACGTACTCGTACTTCGCCTCCTCTGCCCTCCGGATCGAGCGACCCAGGTGGCCGCCCGCGTCGGGAGTGGGCGGGGGAGCGCCGACGACAACGAGTTCGGTGACGCCCGCCGCGCCGAGTGCGGGGAGGTGTTCCGGGGTGCCGTCGCTCATCGCGACGGCGACCGTGAGCTCGTCAAAAGCGCGACCGTGGCGGGCGCACTCGTCGGCGAGCACGGCGATACGCGCCGGGACGTCGGACGCCGGGACGTTGAAGCCGTACCAGCCGTCGGCGAGCGTGACCGCCCGATGCAAGGCGGCGTCACTGTTACCGCCGACCACGACCGGGAGCCGGCCGCCGCGCAGCGGCTTCGGGTTGACCCGGATCGCGTCGAAGCGGATGAACTCCCCTGGGTAGGAGGCCGGGTCCTCGGCCCAGAGGGCGCGCAACGTGGCAAGGTACTCTTCGGTGCGCCGCCCGCGCCTGGCGAAGGGGACTCCGAGCGCCGCGAATTCCTCCGCCGACCAGCCGACCAGCCGACCCCGACCCCCAGGCTGAACCGCCCGGCAGAGAGCACATCGAGTGTGGCGGCCGGTTGGCGACCAGGACCGGGTTGTGCTCTGGCAGCAGGAGTACGCCGGAGGCGAGCTCGATCCGGCTGATGACCGCCGCCGCGAAGGTCAGGGCAAGCGCAGCGGATCCAGCCAGTCCGTGTCCACGGGCACGGCGATCCGGCCGTCCACGGAGTAGGGGTAGCGAGAGGCGGGCGCGTCCACGAGCACCACGTGCTCGCCGCACCAGAGCGTCGCGAAGCCGTGCGTCTCCGCTGCCGTGGATACCGCACGGATCACCTCGGGACGGGCACCGTCACCGATACCAAGCGTGTGCAGCCCCACTCGCATTCCGCACCTCCGGGCGTCACCATAAGCGCGAAGCGCGGATGCGCTCGGGTGACGTGGCGCGCCGCACGCGGGCGCGGTGGGGCATGTCGTCCGCACGAGCGAGACCCACCCGCCCCGGCCCGCACTGTGATCGCCCCTTGGGCTGAGGCTGACTTTGCCTCCAGGTTTGCCCCAAGGCCCGCCTCCGTTCCTGGCTGCGGTTGGTCGGGCCTGCGGTACGGCTTACCACTGCTCGCGCGGAGAGGACTGCCCAGGGGTTGGGCTGCGGAGGGAATACCAAGATCGCCACCCGAGTTGGTGCTCCCGCAGGCCCACACCGGGAGGGCCGTGGCGATGAGGGGAGCGCCGGATGCGGGCGGTCGGGTTCCGGGTCAACGGAGGCGTCGAGGTGCTGGAGGAACTGGATGTGCCCGAGCCCGTGCCGGCTGCTGACCAGGTCGCTGTGCGGGTCGCCTTCGCGGGCGTCAATTTCGCCGAGATCCAGCACCGCCGGGGCGAGTTCGGTACTCCGGACGGGCCTGGCGGAGTGGACGTTCCCGGCCTGGAGGTGGCCGGGGTGGTCGTCGCGCTCGGTGCGGGGGTGAGCGGGCTGGAGGTCGGCGAACCGATTGCGGTATACCTGCCGGCCTTCGGCGGCTACGCCGAGGTGGTCACCGCGGACACGCGCTTCGTCAGGTCGCTGCGCACCAGGGCGGGAGAGGCGGACCCGGCCGAGGCGGCGGGGCTGCCGTGCGTCTATCCGACGGCCTTTGGTGTGCTCAAGGACGCCGGCCGGCTGCGGGAGGGGGAGGACGTGCTGATCCACTCCGCGGCGGGGGGTGTGGGTTTTGCGGCTGCGCAGCTGGCCCGGGAGCTGGGGGCCGGCCGGGTGTACGGCACGGTCGGTTCGGCGGAGAAGATTCCGTACGCCGCCGAGCTGGGCTACGACGAAGTGTTCCTGCGTGAAGGCTTCGCGGAGCGGCTGGAGGAGGTGTCCGGTGGCCGGGGCGTGGACCTGGTGCTCGATCCCGTCGGGGGGCCGGTCCGGGAGCAGAGCCTGGCCGTGCTGGCCCCGTTCGGCCGCGTGGTGGCCTACGGAGACCTCGGTCGGCACGAGCAGTGGACGGCCTCGGTGTGGGACTTGTGGAAGGGCAACCGGGCCATCGCCGGGTTCAACATCGGCGACCTCGCCCGTCGGGCTCCCGATCGGATCGGTGAGTACCTTGCCGAAGCCCTCCGGCTGCTTGCGGCGGGGCGGATCCGGCCCGGGGTGACGCAGACCCTGCCGCTGGCCGAGGCGGCAAAGGCACACCAGCTCCTGGAGACGGGCGCAAGCCGAGGCAAAATCCTTCTCTCGCTCACCTGACCTTAGGACTCCTCACAAAAGTGGTGGGCTTGACCTGGTCAGAGGTCGGCGTCGTGCACGAGGCCGCCGGGTAGCGGGACGCGGTCAGCCGCGTAATCGCACGCGATAAACCTGGCGAGGTCGGCGGTCATCCCCGGGATACTGGTCGCCCATGGATGAGGTCGAAGTCGTCGTCGCCCATTCCGAGCGCGCGACTCTGCGCGTCGGCGACGTGTTCCTGAAGGTGGACGCCGATCAGGCGCGCATCGACGCCGAGGTCGAGGCGATGGCCCTGGCGCCGGTCCCGACCCCGGAGGTCCTGTGGCGCAAGCCGCCCGTGCTCGCGATCACCGCACTCCCGGGGATGACGCTTGGGCGCCTCGGCGGACCGTCGACCGGGCCGCCGGCGGCGTGGGCCGCAGCGGGCGCCGCCATCCGGAAGCTGCACGACGCGCCGCTGCCGCCCCGGCAGGGCTGGGCCGGCCGGAGCATCGTCGCGCTGGCGGCGGAACTCGACGACGAGTGCGAGTTGCTCGTGACGAACGGCGTCCTGCCCGCCGACCTGGTCACCCGCAACCGCCAGGTCGCCGAGGCCGCGCTCCGGCCGTGGACTCCGGCGTTCACACACGGCGACCTGCAGATCGCGCACGTCTTCGTCGACGGCGACGAGGTCACGGGCATCATCGACTGGTCCGAGGCGGGCCAGGGTGATGCCCTGTACGACCTCGCCACCTTCACGCTCGGACACGAGGAGCACCTAGACGACGTCATCGCCGGCTATGGCACCGACGTCGACCTCGACGTGATCCACGCGTGGTGGTCGTTGCGTAGCCTGCTGGCGGTTCGCTGGCTGATCGAGCACGGCTTCGACCCCTCCGCGCCGGGCTGTGAGGTCGACGTGCTGAGATCCCGGATGTGAGGCTGCGCGGGCCCGACTGCCACGTATGCGTTCTGAAGCATCGAGCAGGCCATCTACTGGGGCGCATCGCCTGCCCATATCAGCGGGATCAGTTGGGTGACGTCGTTGCGGTTGCCGCCGGTGGTGATTGCCGCGAGCGGGATGCCGTGAGCCTCAACGATCAGGTGGTGCTTGCTGCCGGCCTTGCCCCGGTCCACCGGGGACGGACCGGTGGCCGGTTCATGTCGGCCTGAGCGGAGTCTGCCAACACCTGCGGAAAGCTCTGACGCATCAGAAACGATGTCCTACGAGTAGAGCAGGACACGCTTGCGGAGAAGGTCGAAGCCGGCTCGGACGAGGCCCGGGACTGTCAGCTATACCAAGCTCGCGAATGATCATTTTCGGGCAACTTCGCGGAGGCAGGCCCGAGCGTCAGCCGTCACTCACCGTGCCCGCTTCACGGAAGTTGCGCCAGAACCCGAACCCGTGAACAGCCACTAATGCGAGTCGTGAATGAAGCCACGTGCGCTGTGACAACACCGACTACACCGGCTCACCTCCACCTGCGCGAAGACACTCTTACGAAGTGCACCGAACAGACAAGCGATACGGGTCTCCTCCGCTCGCGCGTCGCCACGCTCGACGTCTCCACCGACGCGACCCCGCCTGGCTCGGCTTCCGGCTCGTGGCCCACGCCCTGGCGCAAGCCACGTTCACGCCGGTCTTCGGCATTCCGGCCTGACAGAAAGGACAGCGAGGGGCACCCGCGCCAGCGGTTGGAGCACTACTCCGTCTGAGGGGCGGGGCGGGTGCCGGTCCCTGGGCGCGGGGACTGTCGGCTCGGTCGGACGCGGCCAGGTTGCCGATGGGCCGTCAGATATTAGCGTCGGCTCCATGGACTCACCGACGCGGTTCACGCTGACCGAGCACTCGCCCACGTACTGGCGCGTGACGTTCGACAACCCTCCCGTCAATCTCGTGGACTCGACGATGACGAGCGAGCTGGACCCCGTCTTCACACGCGCCGAGCAGAGCGGTGTCGCGGTCATCGTCTTCGACAGCGCCGACCCCGAGTTCTTTATCGCCCACTACGACCTCTCCGCCAAGGACGAGCTGGAGCACGTCCTGGCCCACCCGGATGAGGTCCACCCCTACACGGCGCTCCTCACCCGTCTGAGCAGACTTCCCATGGCGACCATCGCCTCCATCAGGGGCATCGCACGCGGCGCGGGCAGTGAGTTCCTGCTCGCCACCGACATGCGCTTCGGCAGCCGCGAGAAGTCCGTCATCGGTCAGTTCGAGATCGGCATGAGCGCGATCCCCGGTGGGGGGCCCGCCACACGCCTGCCCGCCCTGGTCGGACGGGGCCGGACGTTCGAGATCCTCTTCGGCGGCCTCGATCTGGACGGAGACCTCGCCGAACGGTACGGGTACCTGAACCGCGCCTTCCCCGACGACGAGCTTGACGGCTTCGTCGACGAGCTGGCGTCCCGCATCGCCTCCTTCGACCTGCAGACGATCAAGGACATCAAGCACTTCGTCAACGTCGCCACCCTGCGACCGGACGGTGAGTTCAAGGACCAGATGGACGCCTTCTGGGCCGCAGTGAACCGTCCGGCGCAGCAGCACGTTGCACGGCACCTCTTCGAGGCGGGACTCCAGCAGCGCGGCGACCTGGAGCGCGACCTCCCGTACTGGGTCACGCGGTTCCAGTACCGCGCCGGCGCCGACGCCTAGACATCCGCAACCCCAGGCGGGGCATCGGCGGGAGGCCGTCCCCGCGTGCCCCGTCCCCCAGGGAGCCCTGATGGCTGTTGAGATTCCGCCACTGGTGAGCCCCTCGCGCTTCCGGCGCCGAGGAGGACTGCTCGGGGAGTGCCTCGCGGAGTTCCTGGGGATGTTCGTCCTCATCTCCTTCGGGTGCGGCGTGGCGGCCATGGCGGTCGCGGCGCTGCCCGGTTCGGGCCGCACCGCGGGAGCCACCACGAGCTTCGTCGGCGTCGGCGACTGGGTTATGCCCGTGCTCGGCTGGGGCCTGGCGGTGACCTTCGGCATCTACGTCGCCGGCGGCGTCAGCGGGGCGCACCTGAATCCAGCGGTCACACTCGCCTTCGCGGTGCGCCGCCGGTTCCGGTGGGTCAAGGTCGTCCCGTACATGGCCGCCCAGGTGCTCGGGGCGTTCGCCGGGGCCGTGCTGGTGTACGCGGTCTACCACGACGCGATCAGCGCCCTGGACCAGGCGATGAAGGGGCCGAAGACGGACGGCCACACCCTCGCCACCTTCTCGATCTTCGGCACGGTGCCCGCGCAGTACTTCCACGGCGACGTGTGGGGCCCGCTCGTGGACCAGACCGTCGGCGCGGCGTTCATGATCATCTTCATCATGGCCGTCATCGACCTGCGCAACCCCGCCGTGCGGGTCTACCTGGGGCCGGTCGTCATCGGCCTGGCGGTCGCCGCCATCGGCCTGTCCTACGGCGCGAACGCCGGCTACGCCATCAACCCCGCCCGCGACTTCGGCCCGCGTCTGTTCGCCTGGATCATGGGCTGGGGGGAACTCGCCCTGCCGGGCACAACGCCCAGCGGCTTCAGCGACTACTTCTGGATCCCCATCGTCGGCCCCCTCGTCGGCGGCGTGATCGGGGTCCTGGTCTACGACCTCTTCATCGGCGACGTCCTGCACATCCGCACGCGTATGGCCAAGATCCCGGAAGTCGGCTGCACCCGACCGGTGACCACCACGCCGGACGTGAACACCCTCGCACCACGCGGGTGACGGGGTGGACGATCCTGACAGACCCTAATACGCCGAAGTCGGTAACAGCTGCCCCACTGGACCCACGGCCCGTAAGCACGGACTGGGCGATCAATGCGGCGGAAACCAAGGCACAACGGCCCCGTCGCGCTTCGTGACGCCAGGACGGCTGAGACTGCTCACGTTCGGGCGGGCAGCCTGCTGTCGATCGGCACCACGAACCAACCGGGTTCCCCTCTCCGTAGAGCGCTCGGTTGAGCACCTCCGCCGCCGCGCGATAGACCCACCACCCGAGCTGCGTCGCAGCTGGTGGTTGACACGGATTTCGCAGGAATTCGTGGTTCCGGCTCCATTTTCGCGAAGTTCGCAGACGGCGAGCCTTCGCAATGGTCTGTGCCGACGGCACTGTGGTGGTGCGCCGCGGGTTGCGTGGCTAAGCGCCGCCTGCTCCACGGTGCTGCCCGCAACTGAGCTGCTGCCTGGCCCGCCGTCGACACACGGGGCAGTGCCATTCCGGCGCGCGGCTCCCGCATCCCCGAAACCGAAGAGGAATGATGACCACCGACCCGAACAGCCCGCGCCGTGATGACCAGCACCAGGACGTGCGGGTGTATCTGTTGCTGCTCGCCCTGGCAGTGATCCTGCGCATCGTGGCGGGCCTGGTCTACGTCACGTCCAGCACCCGGCACTGGTCGATCCTCTGTCGGTCGGCGGGACGGCCGCCGCAGTTCTGGTGGCGGGGCTTGGATTCGCCGTCACGGGGCGGTGAAGCGCCGACGGCCGCCGCGCGCGGACCGCCGGCTGGTCGCGCGGCGAGCCCGGCCGGACTCGCCGCCCCTCGCCGCAGCCGCACTGGCGCCGTCTTTCGGTGCGTGTCCAAGCCTCCACACCCTTGCCGCCGGCATAGACCGAGACCGCGATGCCGTGATCGCCGGACTCACCCTGCCCCGGAACCCCGGTGCCGCCGACTTTGGCGGCGACTTGGATGACGCATCCACGGAAGAGCGCGAGTCCATGATCCGCAGCGTACTCAAACGCGCCGCCAACTCGGCCGACGAGCTGGACGCCGCCTACGCCGAGTGAGCCGTGGCCGCGGCAGCCGTAGTTATCGCACAGCACCCTGCCGGCGAACCGACGTGTCAAACCTACGGCCCGTCGGAACCGATCCCAGAGCTCCCCGCAGATCTCCGAACGCTCGCAGTCGATGCTCTGGACCGGGTCGTCGCTGAGTGCCTGTTTTCGATCCTGAGCTGCGGGTTTGCCCAGGTCAGGATTCGAACGGGAGTGGCTCCGGGGGCTCCGACGACGGCATCAGCGGTTCCGCTGACGGCCCTCCTTTGGATGGTGGGCCGGGTTAGCGCGTGCGGAGAGCGCTGAGGAACGGGGCGGAGTTCGCTTTCCGCGTCGCCCGGGATTCGGTCGGTGCGGCCACCGCGGCGGGGAAGTCAGAAGCAGAACGACCTTTCCCCTTGCGTGGGAAGGGGTGCTAATGCGGCTTCCCTCTGCGCGGCCCTATCCTCTTCCACTTCCTCCAGGTCCCCGCCGGACCCATTGATCCCGCAGGTCACGCCTGCCCCTCCGGGAAACAACGCCCCCTAAGCTGGGCGTGGTTGCGGCCCCGATGTGCCGCGCGTGCCTGATGAGGGGAACGGACTTGACCGTGTTCGAGGACAGGCTGGTGGCCATGCTCGCCGGCCTCCGCGGGAACGAGGCCATCACGCTGTACGACGCGGAGGAGGGCCCCCTTGCCACCTGGCTCGCCGGGCCCGAGCACGCGCTTGAGGTAATTGGAAAGGTCACGGGGCTGGCCCTCGCCCCGTCCATGGCCGGCAACTTCCACCGGTACGGCGGCCTGGGCTGCTACTGGAGGGCGACCGAGGACACCACCCTCGGCGGCGAGCTAAGGCTCAACCATCTTGTGAACGCCTGCGTGGGCTGGGTTCCCCACACGGTATCCGAAGCGGACTGGCCGGCGTCGGAGCGCGGATACCGCGGACTGGTTGCCAACGTTTCCGAGGTCTACATGCCGGAGGCCGACGAGGAGGGCGGGCTCACCGAACTCGTCCTCCACGGCTTCGACGGCACCGCTCACACGGGGGACGGCGCGATCGCAGGGTTCAGGGCCGAAGACGACGTCGTCCTCGACGTGTCCGGGCACCCCGAGATCTGGTACTCCGTCAACACCTCGCACACCCTCGTACGCCTCGACCTCAGCTACCCCGAGTACCTGGAGACGCTGCTGCTCACCCGGGGCCTGCACGGCTGGCAGTACCTCTTTGCCGATCCGCACGACCCCGGCTTCCCAGAGTACTTCCACCTGGACATCGGCCCCCACCTCGACTTCATCGCGCGGGCCTTCCCCCGCGATGACTTCTCCGCGCTGCGGGCCCGGTATGAGGCTTTCACCCGAGCCCGCAAGGACGACTGACCAGGGCCGCGATTCCGGCCGGGGCAAGGCCAAGGCGATGGCCCTGACCTTGAGAACGATCAGTCCCGCTGGGCTTCGCGGGACGCCGGCTGTCCGCTTCTGCGGGTGATCCGCCTGGTCATCAGGGTGATCGTGGCCCAGGTGATGAGCGATTCCGAATGCTGGATGAGCCGTTCGTAGTCACGTGCGTGTCGGCGGGCGTGCATGATCCAGGCGTGTGAGCGTTCGACGACCCAGCGCCGGGGCAGAACGACGAACCCGAAGGCGTCCTTCGGGCGGCTGACGCCCTTGATTGTCAGGTTCAGGTAAGTCTTCGCCCAGGTCACGAGCTGTCCGGCATAGGCGGAGTCGGCCCAGACGATGGTGATCTCGAGGTGCATCAGCCGCAGCCGGAACAGCACTTCCTTGGCCGCGTTGCGGTCGGTCATGTCGGCCGGGGTGACCATGACGAACAGTGGCAGGCCCTTGGTGTCGACGACCAGGTGCCGCTTGCGGCCGTTGATTTTCTTGCCTGCGTCGTAGCCGCGGGAGTCCTTGCCGACGGTCTCGGCGGCCTTGATCGACTGGGAGTCGATGACGGTGGCGACCGCTCCGGGCGCCTTGCCCATCTCGCGGCGGATGCGTTTGCGGAGCTGGTCACGGATCTGCCCGATGACGCCGACCGCGGCCCAGCGGGCCATGAACCCGTAGCAGGTCCGCCAGGGAGGGCATCGCTCCGTTGCTCGGCCTTCAGCAGCTTGCCGTGGTGGTCTGGCCGGATCCGTCAGACGTCGATGAACAGGACGAACGCGATGGACTGCACTGGAGAACCCGTGCACTCGTCGAGTGGGCGGCGGGGCAGCCGTTCGTATGGGTCGATGACGAGGTCACCGACACGGATCGGGCCTGGGTCGCCGCCCACCACCGGGGACACGCCCTGCTCCACCGGGTCGATGCCCGCCTTGGTCTCGCCGATGGCGACTATGCGGTTCTCGACTTGTGGCTGCGACAGCCGCTCGGGTTGGAGAAGGCCCGCCAGCAGTGAACGGCACAGGACTACCAGTGGTACGCGCCGTTCCACATGGACGCGGACGAAACCGCGGTCACCTTCGGTCTCACCGCCACCGACCTCGACACCGCCGTCCGCGACCAGGTCGGAGCCCTGGCACAGCGTTGAAGGACACCGGCCGCCGGCGCCGGCCGCGGCCGTCTCGCCCTACGACCCGACGGCCCGTTACGCGCGGCGCGGTCATACCACTCGCTGGAAGAACCAGCGCCACCTCCTGCATGCCCTGCGAGAGTTCGACCTGAGCGCGCGTCCACACTGGGAAGCCGAACACGACGCTCACGCAGTAGTCACTGGAGAGCCGGATGCTCGGAAATCGGGCCCGTCCGGTTCGGAGGGAGGCCGAGCGGAAAGGCCCTGCCCAGCACGGACCTCGCCGCTTGGCCGACCCTACCCCGCACTCGGCGGCCAGCCACCCACCAGCCGCGCAAACAACGCTCCGGGCCAATACGTCTAGCCGGTAACGGTTACGACGACGCGTTGGTAGTGCTTGAGAGCAGGACTGCCGTCGTCCTTGACCTCGAGGATGAGATGGATGGTGGACCCCGGCGTCGCATCCGCGGGCACGGTGAAGGCAACGTTGGGCCGGTCGGTGTGGTTCAGGGGCACCTCGCCGGGATAGGTGTCGGCGTCGGTGTACTGCCACCACTTGTACGACACACGGTCCCCGTCGGGGTCACTGGCGATGCCCCGCAGGGCGACTTTGGACCCCGGCTCGGCCTTGAGGTTCGTGCCCTGCATCACAGAAGCCTTGGGGGCGTGATTCGCATCGGCATAGGAGGAGGCGTGACCCCAGTCGGCCCGAGCCGCGAAGTCGTTCTGGATGTCCTCGACCCAGCGGGTCTGGGGGTAGCTGCGGTCCGTCTGGTTTCCCGTGTAGGGGTTGGCGTCAGAGGTGTCCCCCCAGCCTGAGGCGTTCGGTGTGAAGCGACCGCCCCAGCCGCCGAACGTCGGGTCTTCCGACGACCGCAGCCCGTTGAAGTCCAGCAGGTGCAGGAACGCGGGGGAGTCCCCCTCGGAGATGAAGTCGTGGACGTCGTAGCCGGCGTTTTCGTTCTCCTCGCTGGCCTCCGGCCGCCAGCGCAGGTTCTCATCGTCCCCGGGAGTCGGGTTGCCGTCTCGGTAGGTGCGGTACTGCTTCAGCAGCGGGCCGTGGCCGTTGAGGAAGTTGTCCTGCATGTAGGAGGAGCGAAGGGTGTACTGGTAGGGCTGCGGGACGGTCGGCTTCCAGGCGTAGGCGAAGCTCCAGAACTGGGACTGGTTGTCGATGACTTTCACGCCCGGCCAGCTGGGCTTGATGTAGTCCTTCAGCGTGGCGTCTTGCTCGAGGATGTTGTAGAGCACCAGCTTGCTGTTGACCTTGCGCTGGATGGCGTCCCACTTCTTGGTGCCCGAGTACTCTGCCTCGATCGACTTGAGCGCTCGGGCGACGGTATTGAGCCCGCCCCAGGCCTGCACGTACAGCGGCCCAGGCTTGTTGTCGAGGATGGCCTTCTTGATCAGATCGGATCCTGCGGTGGGGTCGGCCGTATCGCTGACGTTCGCGATGTTGCCGATCTTGTACAGCGAACGCAGGTTGTCGGGGGAGGGGTAGCCGGCCGCGTGCTTGCGGAGATTGGGGTAGATCTTGGCGTATCGGTCGATGTAGTCGTTGACCCACTTCGTTCCGGTCCAGCGGTACGGCTTCACCGTGTCGCCGTCGCCTGCCCAGTGGAAGCGGGAGCTGGTCAGGACGATGCCGGCGGTGTCGAATTCGTTGGCGTAGTAGAGGTAGCGGATGAACGAGTCCATGTCGTCGACCTCGCCATCTGTCGTCAGGATGACGCGAGGCTTTTGCTGATGGCCCGATCCCGTTGACGTGGAGAGCGTGCCGGCGGAAACGTTGGGTGCTGCCTGCGCTGTGGCCGGCAGGACGGCCGCAGTGAGGGCGACCAAGGTCGCGATGGCAAGCCTTCGACGTCGGCGAGGGCTTGAGGCATGTGCGTACATGTGTCTCCCTTGTTGGAGGTGCGTGCGACGCGGGTCCGGTGGATTCCGGCGGGAGGTGCAGGACCTCTCGGCGGATGTCGTGCGGCGCCTGCCGGCGTGTCTGCTGGGTGAGGTGCCGATGGCGGGTCGCCGGCGCCGCGTTGCCTGGGGCGGTGGCACAGAGGGGGGAGCCCCCGGCGAGGCGTTACGGACGCTGTTGTTGAGGCGTCATCGTTCGCGTTCTTTGAGGCCGGTGATCGCCTCGGTGGCTGTGTGTGGGCGGCAACGGTGAGTTTGGCGGTGTTGAGATTCGTGTGGCGCCCAACTCGCCGCAGCGCCTGTGTCTTCCTGGATTCGAGCTGATTGCGTGGACGCATCCAGCGGCGCCTGGCCGGTGGCGTGGCTGTCACAGACATGACGCTTACCGCGTGGTGCCGCGTTGGCCTGGCGCTGTGTGCTCTTACTTGACGTGCGTGCTCTGGGCGCGCACGGTCCATGGCGCACCGCGGTGCCCGGCGTTGGCCGGGGTGGTCGGCTCGCTGGGGCATTCCGTTGGATTGCGCCCTGTGGCCTCCTCCGGCTCGGTCGGGCGTGAGTGGTTGTCCGACAACCCGTTATGCATGTCTATTCATGCTTGAGTTGACAGGCAAGAATTCTGGGAGGGGTGCGTGACCCTGTCAACGGGTCGGACGCAAGTCGCTGAAGGGGCTTGCGGGTGGCGGGGGAGAGCCCGCGGAAGCTCTGTAAGTCGCCCTTGCGGTAGGGGGGTTGACGCGCTGGGCTCGCGTTCGTAACTTGTCCCGCATGTCAACTCAACAACGCATAGAAATTCAAGAGTCGGTGCGGGAAGAGCCGGTCTATGGCGCCGGTGTCTGGCACTTCGCGACCTACGTCGACCGATATGCCACCGACGGGTACGGCGAACCGCGCACCATCCTGGACGCGATCAAGCTGGCCGGAGCGGTCGGTGACCTGTCTGTTCTCGACCTGAACTGGCCGTTCCCGCCGGGCGGCATCAGCACCACCGAGGTACGAGCGGCCCTGGCCGAGCAGAACCTGAGGGCCATCGCCGTGACGCCGGAGTTCTATACCGGCAAGTTCGCCAAGGGTGGCTTCACCAATCCCGATGCCGCTGTTCGCCGCCAGGCCATCGATCTGGTCGCCGCCTCGGCCGAGGTCGGCCGTGAACTGGGCGTGGACTACATCAAGATCTGGCCAGGACAGGACGGCTACGACTATCCCTTCCAGGCCGACTACAGCGACCTTTGGTCGAAGTCGGTCGACGCGCTGCGTGAACTCGCGCAGGCCTACCCCGACGTGAAGTTCGCGATCGAGTACAAGCCGCGCGAGCCGCGGAACCGGATGGTCTTCTCCTCCGCCGCCCGCACCCTGCTCGCGATCCAGGACATGGGGGTGGACAACGTAGGAGTCCTGCTGGACTTCGGACACTCCCTGTACGGCGGTGAAACGCCGGCCGAAGCCGCCCGGCTGGCGATCGCCCGCGACAAGCTGTTCGCGATCGACGTCAACGACAACTTTCGCGGCTGGGACGACGACATGGTCGTCGGCTCCGTCCACCTGCTGGAGACCTTCGAGTTCTTCTTCGCCCTGCGCGACGCCGGCTGGCAAGGGGTCTGGCAGCTCGACCAGTTTCCCTTCCGCGAGGACCCGGTGGAGGCCGCCCGCACCGGCATCCGCACCATGCGCGCCTTCCATCAGGCCCTCGCCTACCTCGATCGAGAGGAACTTGCCGCAGCGCAAGCGGCGCAGGACGCCCTCAAGGCGCAGCGCCTGGCGAAGCGCGCGCTCTTTCGCGCCCTAGCAGAAAGTGAGTCCGCGTGACCGCCGCCCTGGACACTGCCGCGCCGCTGCAGGCCGACGAGAACACTGCCCGCGCCTACCACCAGCGCAACGCACGACTGCGCACCGTGGCACCCGCCGAGGCGGCGGCCGAACTCGCCGAGATCTCGACATCCGTACGGCGCGACATCCTCACCACCATCCAGGCCGCCGGTATGGGACATGTGGGCGGTGACCTCTCCGTCACCGATCTGCTGGTGACCGCCATGTGGGGCACGCTGCGTATGCACCCCACCGAACCAGGCAACCCTCAACGCGACCGATTCGTTCTCAGCAAGGGGCACTGCGCCGCAGCTCTGTACTCCACGCTGGCCTCCTGTGGATTCTTCCCCCGAACCCGGCTGAACGAGTTCATGGGCCCGCTGTCGCCGCTCAACGGCCACCCCGCCCGACTGAAGGTTCCCGGCGTGGAGACCAACACCGGCCCGCTCGGCCACGGCTTCCCCGTCGCCACCGGCTGCGCGCTCGGCGCGACGCTGCGCGGTGAGACCTGGCGGACGATCGTGGTGCTCGGCGACGGCGAACTCCAGGAAGGCAGCAACTGGGAAGCCGCGATGACGGCCGCCCACTACGAACTGGCCAACCTGACCGCCGTGGTGGACCGAAACCGGCTGCAGCAAGGCGCCCGCACCGAGGACACCAAGTCCCTCGAGCCGCTGGACGCGAAGTGGGCGAGCTTCGGGTGGGAAGTCCGCGTCATCGACGGCCACGACCACCAGGCGATCAAGGAGGCGTACGCGCCCTCCACCACAGGGCGCCCGGTCGCCGTGATCGCCAACACCACCAAGGGCAAGGGGGTGTCGTTCATGGAGGACCGCGTCGAATGGCATCACAAGGTGCCCACCGACGACCAGGTACGTCTTGCGCTCGAGGAGCTGAACCGATGAGCACCGTGGCCGCCCCTGCCCCCGCCCCCACGTTCGACTGCAGGGTCGACTTCGCCGACGAGCTCGCCGCGCTGGCGCGCACCGACGAGCGGATCGTGGCCGTGTGCAACGACTCGGTGGGCTCCAGTAACCTCGTCAAGTTTCGCGAGGAGTTCCCCGCCCGACTGGTCAACGTGGGCATCGCCGAACAAGACCTGGTAGGCGTCTCAGCCGGCCTCGCCAACGCCGGGTTCATCCCGTTCGCGTCTGCTGCCGCGCCCTTCCTCACCGGCCGTGCCCTGGAGCAGATCAAGGCCGATATCGCTTACACCCACCGTCATGTCGTCCTGTGCGGCCAGAGCCCCGGCATGGCCTACGGCGAGCTGGGCCCCACACACCATTCCATCGAGGATCTTTCCTGGATGCGCGCCATCCCGGGCCTGGAGATCATCGTGCCCGCGGACCCGGCGCAGACCCGCAGCGCCGTGCGCTGGGCGGCCGCATCGGGCCGGCCGACCTACATCCGCGTGCCCCGGTTCAAGGTGCCGGCAATCACCCCCGACGACGCGCCTTTCGAGGCCGGCCGAGCGGTGCGCCTCACCCAGGGCACCGATGTCACCCTGATCGCGGTGGGCACGATGGTCTCGCGCGCACTGGAGGCAGCAGACCTTCTCGGTAAGGACGGCATCTCCGCTCGCGTCCTCAACATGACCTTCGTGGAGCCGCTCGACGTGGACGCTGTGGTGGCTGCCGCGCGTGACACCGGGGCCATCGTCACCGCGGAAGAGGGGCTGCTCTCCGGCGGTCTGGGGGCGGCCGTGGCCAAGGTCGTGGCAGAAAGCCACCCGGTCGCGGTACGCATGCTGGGCGTGCCCGCCTTCGCCCCGACCGGCAGCGCGGCGTTTTTGCTCGACCACTTCGGTCTGACCGCCGACGGTATCGCCGGCACCGCCCGTGAGGTTCTGGGACGGGTGTGATGAAGCCGCACGTTCTCGCCATCGACCAGGGCACCAGCTCTACCAAAACCCTGCTCCTGGACGCCGCGGGCGACATCGTCTCCCGCGGCCGAGCGGCCCTGCCGCAGTCCCACCCAGGTCCCGGTCTGGTGGAACAGGACGCGACAGCGCTCCTGGACAGTGTGCGCACCGCCGTTGCCGACTGCATGCGGGACGTCGACCCTCGCAGCGTGGCTGGGATCGCCCTGAGCACCCAGCGTGAATCGGTCGTCCTGTGGGACTCCGCGACCACCAAGCCTGCCGCCCCGCTGGTCAGTTGGCAGGACCAGCGGGGAGGGGAACGTGCGGCCCGCCTCACCACCGCAGGCCTCAGCGAGGAGATCCGTCGCCGGACAGGTCTCCCGCTCGATCCGATGTTCTCCGCTCTGAAGATGGCGGCCCTGCTCGACAGCTATGACCCCGTCCGTGCACGCAGCGCGGCCGGCACGCTCCGCCTGGGCACTGTGGACGCCTATCTGCTGCACGCGCTCACCGGAGAGCCGGTCACAGAGATCGGCAACGCCTCACGGACCCAGCTGCTCAGTCTCGCCACCGGCGACTGGGACGACGACCTGCTCGACTGGTTCAACATCCCCCGGGCCGCGTTGAGCCGGATCGTCCCCTCCACCGGCCCTTTCGGGGCGCTGCGAGGGCTCGCGCCACTGACCGACGGCACCCCGGTGCTGGCCGTCATGGGTGACTCGCACGCCGCCCTGTTCGCCCACGCCGGCTGGCGGCCGGGCATAGTGAAAGCCACCTACGGCACCGGCTCCTCCGTCATGACGATCGCGGACTCGCCCGAACAAACCGACGGCGTGTGCAGCACGATCGCCTGGTCCACCGGCCGGCCCTCCTATGCGCATGAGGCCAACATCCGCTCCACCGGGCGCACCTTGACCTGGCTGGCGGATCTGCTCGGTACCGAGGCAGAACAACTCATCCGGCTCGCGGCCGACACCGATGCAGGCGACGTGACATTGGTGCCGGCCTTCGGTGGCATCGGGGCACCCTGGTGGGACGCCCAAGCCGTCCCCCTCCTGGCCGGATTCAGCCTGGGAACCGGGCGAGCCCAACTGGCCCGCGCCTGCTTGGAATCGGTCGCATTCCAGGTCGGCGACGCTCTGGCGGCCCTGCCCGGTCTGCGGCAGGTCGTCGCCGACGGCGGTCTGAGCCGAAGCGACGCACTGATGCAACTTCAGGCCGATGTCAGTGGTGTCACCGTGGCGCGCACCCGATATCACGAGCTGTCCGCCGTTGGCACCGCGCATCTGGCAGGACTCGGGCTCGGCCTGTGGGCGGCCGCCGACCTGGAAGAGCGCGCTGACAGCGGCCTGCAGACATTCATGCCTACCTGGAACGACGCAGAGCGCCGCAGTGCGGTGGGGCACTGGCATCAGCGCCTCACAGCCGCTCGCCACCTCGGGACACGTGGAAAGCGAAGGACACCATGACGACGACAGACCTGACGCGGGCGGAAAGGAGCACGGTGGTTCGCCCTGGCCTGCTCACCTTGGGCCGCGGTTCCCTCATCGCACTCATGCTCCTGTTCATTGCCATCGCGGCCACGACGACCTACCGTTCCGACAGCGAGCCCAGAGCCGGCAGCAAACCAACATTCGACCCCGCGAAGTACGCGGCCGCAACGTTCGAGCCGAAGATCGTTCCGGCGATCAAGAAGAACGCCGTCGACATCGCCAAGCTCCACCAGGCCATCGACGCAGACCCGGAAGCAGCCGGCAAAAAGTACGGGCACCGCGCGGGCACGGGCCCCTACACCTACGCCGTGACGTTCACTGGAACCGCGGGTGCCGTGAAGAGCGGTCTGCTGCAGGTGACGGTGCCCGGCCTGGACAGGGCGCGCCTGTCCGTGCAGATCGGTCCGGCCATCAACGGGACATCGCTGCGAGATGCGTCCGGCCTGGTCAGCTTCGGCCAGTTCACCAACCAGGTCGAGTACGCCGATGCCGCAACCGCCCTGAATACCCAGATGAAAGCGAAGGTTCTGAAGTCCTTCGATGCGGCGGCGGTTCGCGGCAAGAAGATCAGAGTCATCGGAGCCGTGACACCGCTGACCGCCGACGTGCTGACCATCACCCCCGTTTCCATCGAGGCGGCATCATGACCGCCGAGACCCAGGCACCGGCTCCACCCGTCCTGCGCGCTGCGGAGATCACCAAGGTGTACGGCGGCACCCAGGCACTCAAAGGCGTCTCCCTGGACATCGCGGCGGGCCGTACCACCGTGCTGTTCGGCGAGAACGGCGCCGGCAAGTCGACCCTGATGAAGATCCTCAGCGCCGTCGAGTCGCCCAGTACCGGGCACATCGAGCTGGATGGCACAGCAGTGGAGTTCGCAAGTGCCCGTCAGGCTTCCGACCAGGGCATCTCCATCATCCATCAAGAGCTCAGCCTGTGCCCCAATCTGAGCATCCAGGACAACCTCTTTCTCGGCCGTGAACACACCCGCCACGGCGGCACCCTGATCCACCGAAGCGCCCAGCGCGAACGGGCACAGGGGGTGCTGGGCAGGCTCGACAAGCAACTGAGCCCGGAGACTTCGGTAGGCGAACTGCGGCTGGGACAGCAGCAGTTGGTGGAAATCGCCCGCGCCCTGCTCCAGAACGCGCGTGTCCTGATCATGGATGAGCCAACCTCCGCGCTCAGCGCTCCGGAGGTGGAGATCCTCTTCCAGGTGATCCGCGAGCTCAAGGCCGAGGGTGTAGCGATCGTGTACATCTCACACCACCTGGAGGAAGCTCTCTCCATCGCTGATGACGTCGCTGTCCTGCGCGACGGCACGATGGTGGCCACCGCACGGGCCGACGATGTCGACCTGGGGTGGATCGTGCGCAAGATGGTCGGCCGCAACCAGGACGACCTCTTCCCCGAACGCAATCCCGCCCTGGGGCCCGCCGCCCTGCAGCTCACCGAACTCTCCGTCGCCGACCCCGCCGTCCCCGGACGGCTGGCTGTGAACGCCCTGACCCTCACCGTTCACGCCGGTGAGACCGTAGGCATCTACGGCCTCATGGGCAGCGGCCGTACCGAACTCCTGGAATGCCTGGCCGGGCGGCTCCCCGCCGCCTCCGGGGAGATCCGCCTGCACGGCGCCCCTCTCCCTGCGAGCGTCCGCGAGCGCATCCGCGCCGGACTGGCCCTCGTCCCCGAGGACCGCCAGCGCGACGGCCTCGTCCAGACCATGTCCGTAGGCCAGAACCTGTCACTGGCCTCGGTCACCCGATTCGTCCGCAAGCTGCTGCTCAACCGCCGCGCCGAGGACAATGCCGTCACCTCGATGATCGCTGACGTTACGGTCAAGACCGCTGGTCCCCGCGCGCCCATCGGCTCCCTCAGCGGCGGCAACCAGCAGAAGGTCGTCATCGGAAAAGCACTGATGACCGGCCCCCGAGTCCTGCTCCTCGACGAGCCGTCCCGGGGCGTCGACGTTGGCGCAAAAGCCGACGTCTTCAAGCTGATGGCCCAGCAGGCCGAGCGCGGCCTCGCCGTGCTCTTCACCACATCCGAGGCCGAAGAGGCACTGCACATACCCGATCGCCTCCTGGTCCTGGTCCGTGGACGGCTGGTCGCCGACCTCAAAGCCGGTGAGATCACCCGGGACCGCCTGATGAGCCTGGCCGACGGCGCCGACACCACCGAGAAGGCACATGATGAGTGACACCCTGACCAAGGACCACGAAGTAGTGCTCCAACAGCGCCGTGCAGCCGCGGCGCAGGCCCGACGCCTCAAGACCGTCGACTCGATCTTCGAACTCCGCGCTTTCATAGCCCTCGGAGTCCTGATCGTCATCTTCAGCCTGTTGTCCGACTCCTTCCTCACCGTCGACAACGTCATCACGATGACCAAGCACGTCGCCATCAACGCGATCCTCGCGCTCGGCATGCTGCTGGTCATCCTCAAGGGCGGCATCGACCTCTCCGTCGGATCAACCGTCGGCCTGTCCGGAGTGATCGCCGGAGAACTCCTCCAAGGGCTGCACCTGAGCCTGCTGGACGTTGTGGCCTACCCACAGGTCTGGGCCGTCATCGTTTTGTGCATTGCGGTGGGCGCACTGGTCGGCACCGTCAACGGCATCCTGATCACCCGTCTGAGCGTGGCGCCCTTCATCGCCACCCTCGGCATGCTCTACGTGGCCCGGGCCACCGCCCTGCTGATCTCTGACGGTGCCACCTACCCGGATCTTGCAGGCAACCCCAGCACCCATAACACCGGCTTCGACTGGCTGGGCCAGGGCCGCCCGCTGGGACTCCCCGTCGCAATCTGGATCATGATTGTGCTGGCAGTGGTCGTCGCCGTACTGCTGCGCTCGACCCCCTTCGGCCGCTGGCTCTACGCCACCGGCGGCAACGAGCGCGCCACCGAACTCAGCGGTGTTCCCGTCAAGCGCGTCAAACTCATCGTCTATGTGATCTCCGGCGCCTGCGCCGCGGTGTCCGGCCTCATCATCGCCTCCGAACTCACCTCCGCCGCACCGCAGGCGGGCGAGACCTTCGAACTCAACGCCATCGCCGCGGTCGTCATCGGCGGGGCCGCGCTGTCCGGCGGCCGAGGCACCGTACGCGGCACCCTCGTCGGGGCGTTCGTCATCGGCTTCCTCGCCGACGGCCTCGTCATCCTCGGCATCTCCACGTTCTGGCAGATGCTCATCAAGGGGGCCGTCATCATCGTCGCGGTCATCCTCGACCAGAGCCAACAGCGCTTCCAGCGCCGCCGCGCGGACGCGTCCGCGGTCGCCGTCAAACCTGACGCCGAACCGTCAGAGCCCGACGCCGAGCATCCAGTCGGCTCCAGCAAGACGACGGCCCACTGACCCAGTCGGCACGCCGCACCTCTTCAGCCCGTCCCCGTCCCGTTGTCCGTTTGCATATCCGCACGCCGTTGTGAGGAGACCAGAATGTTCCACCGCACCCACCACCAACTCGTCACCACCACCACAGCCATCACCGCAGGACTGCTCCTACTGACCGCGTGCGGGAGTTCCGACGACTCGACGGACGGCTCGAAGTCCGGCAAAAGCGGTTCAAAGAGCAACCTGGTCGCCATCATCACGCCCTCCCCGGACAACCCGTTCTTCAAGGCGGAAGGGGACGCCGCCAAGAAGAAGGCCGAGAACCTCGGCTACAAGACCTCGGTCGCCTCGCACGACGACGACCCCAACAAGCAGAGCGAACTGATAGACGCCGCCATCTCCCGCAAGGCCGCAGCGATCATCCTGGACAACGCCGGCGCCGACGCGTCGATCGGCCCTGTCCGTAAGGCCACCAAGGCCGGCATCCCCGTCTTCCTGATCGACCGGGAGATCAACCAGACCGGTATCGCGAAGGCCCAGATCGTGTCGAACAATGCCCAGGGAGCGCAGATCGCTGCGCAGGAGTTCGTCACAGCGATGGACGGCAAGGGCCAGTACGTGGAGCTCACCGGCAAGGAATCCGACACCAACGCCGACGTGCGTTCCAAGGGCTTCGCCGACGTCGTCTCGCAGTACCCGGATCTGAAGCAGGTGGCCAAGCAGACGGCCAACTGGGACCAGCAGGAAGCCTTCACCAAGATGGAGACCATCCTGCAGCGGCACCCGAAGATCCGCGGCATCATCGCCGGAAACGACACCATGGCCCTGGGCGCGGTGGCCGCACTGAAGTCCGCCAAGCGAACCGGTGTCACCGTGGTCGGCTTCGACGGCAGCCCGGATGCCATCACCCAGATCAAGGCCGGCACCATGCGAGCGACCGCCCTCCAGCCCGCCGCCCTGGGTGCGGAGCGTGCCGTAGAGCAGGCGGACAAGTTCATCAAGACGGGTAAGACCGGACAGCCCGAGAAGCAGGCCATCGACTGCGAGTTGATCATCAAGAAGAACGCCGACGAGTACGGGGTCTTCGCCAAGCGTTGAGGCACGGGACGGTGCGTGCCACGCGTCAGCAGCACGCACAAACCCTCGACGATAGGGTGTGGTGTTGCGCGGCGTAGACACGCAGCCCGGCAATCAGCCTGGCCGCCAGGACGAACGAGGATGGAGGCATGGTGGCGGCAGCGTCGTCCACTCCCAGCTCCGACCACATGCGGATGCTGGTGAAAGTAGCCCGCATGTATCACGAGCGCGGAGTACGCCAGCCCGAGATCGCGGCGCATCTCAACATGTCCCAACCGCGTATCTCCCGCCTGTTGAAGGAAGCTGTCGACCGCGGTGTCGTACGCACCGTGGTTGTGCCCCCAGAGGGCGTGCATGCCGAACTCGAAGACGCGCTCGTCGCGCGGTTCGGCCTGCGAGACGCCGTGGTGGTCGAAGTGGAAGGCGCGGGGATCGACGTCATTCCCGCGCTCGCTGCGGCAACCGCTACATACCTCGATGCGACGCTCAAGGGAGGGGACGTCATCGGCGTCTCCTCCTGGAGTGCGACCCTGTTGGAGTCGGTCAAGGTCATGCGCGCCAAGACCTCGTCCGTGGCACACGAGGTCGTGCAGATCGTCGGCGGCTCCGGCAGCCCGGAAGTGCAGCTGCACGCCACCCGCCTGACCAGTCGACTGGCGGAACTCACCGGAGCTCGGCCGGTGTTCGCTCCGTCCGCCGCCCTGGTCGGTAGCAGTGAGTTGCGGGACCTGCTGTCGCGGGAGCCGGCGATGGCCGAGGTCATGCAAGCGTGGTCCCGCCTCACACTGGCTCTCCTGGGCATCGGCAGCCTCGCCCCCTCACCGCTGCTGCGCCGCTCGGGCAATGCCATCACCGCCCAAGACCAGCAGCAGCTCAAGAAGCTCGGCGCGGTGGGCGACGTGTGCGCCCGGTACTTCGATGCCGACGGCAATCCCGTGGATGCGCCCTTCAATGACCGTCTCATCGGCATCGAGCCCGAACGGTTGCATGCGGTGGAGCGCCGCATCGGAGTGGCAGGTGGCATGGACAAGGTCGCCGCTATCCGCGGCGCGGCGCGGGGCGGATGGATCAACATCTTGATCACTGACGTCGAGGTAGCCCGAGACTTGCTGAACGACTGACCACCCAGCCTCTCTCCCCGCCTCACGGTTCTGCGGTACGGGCGGGTAGCGGTCGGTCGGTGGTGTACCTGTTCTCGTTACCGGTGGTTTGTTAAACCAGGGAAGACGCGGTCGGTGCCGACGAACCGGATACCGAGAGTTTCTCGCGTGTTCCTGAACACTGCCTGTGGCCGCGTGTGCGAAGCCGGTGAAGTGACGTATGCCCTGCCGCCTGGTCAGGTATTGGAGGGTTGCCTCGCTGTCGCCGGCGAAGGCGGTTGGTCCAGCGGCGGCTGTGCGGGCGAGGACGTGCCGGAACCATTCGTAGTGCTCCGGCGTGACGTGAAAGCCAGGTTCGGGTTGAGGGGTCCTGTCGCCTTCGGCAGCGGCTGGATGCCCGGGAAGAAGTTTTCCCCCTCGATGGGATGGTCCAGGCGCCGGCTGGCGGAGGCCGCCGGGCGGCTTAGAGGTCATCTCATGTGGCGAGTCTGCGGTAGCAAGATGAGGGTGCAGGCGATGCTGGTGAACACCAAGAAGTGGACGGCCTTGCGTTCGCAACGGCGGTGCAGGCGGCGGGCATCCTGCGAGCCAGGCCATCGTGCGTGTGATGGTCCAACGATGCCGCCCCAGCCGCCTGGAGGCTCGATGCGTTTGCGGGAGATGCGGCGCCAGATGCCGCGCTGGCGCAACCATCGGCGCAGGTGGTCGTAGTCGTAGCCCCTATCGCCGTGGAGCTTGGCCGACTGTCGTCGGCGCGGACCGCGACGGGAGCGGATGGGCGGGATACCGCGCACGAGTGGCTCGAGGGCCCGGCTGTCGTGCAGGTTGGCGCCCGAGATGCCGATGGAGATGGGCAATCCGGCCCGCTTGGTGATCAAGTGGATCTTCGATCCCCCCGTCTGGCGCCACCGCTCATGTGTGTCTTGCCAGTACCCGGCGGACCTTGCACCACGACGCCCGTGTCGTGCTCCAGTCGCCGCAGCACACTACGCTGCCGTTCGTTGGTCTTCCCCGGGAAGAGGGCGCCACCTGCGCCGGCCCAAGTGACCGGGATCTGCCAGGCGTCCAGGGTCGTGGTCGGGGCTGCAGCTGCCAGGAGTGTGGAACTGAGCAGAGTCATGAGGACGGGCGCGGTCGGGCCGCGGTCGGTGCACCGGCGTGCGCGGGCCGGTCCGGGCAGGGCGATGGCGGACATGAGGGCGGCCTTGCCCGGCCCCGCGATGCCGATGCCGTGCTGCTGGGTGAATGCGATCAACGCGGAGAACGGGATGACTCCGGCAGGGATGCGGCTGAGCACGCCGGGAGCTAGGACCTGTTTGGCCCGGGGGACGGCGGAGGGCTGGCGGTAGCCGTGAGGTTGTGTGTCGTTCACGAGGCGGTGCCCACCCCGTCTGCTGGGACGTCGGGGACGGGAACGTGCTGTGCGCCGGCCCAGTGGCAGGCGGTGGCCGCGGCACGGTTCAAGGGGGCGGGGTCGTGGCCGTGACGGAGCTGGCGGCCTTCGGGGCGGCGGTGCCCTTGCTGACTCGGCCGGTGATCTCGGTCCCGGCCAGGACCGGCATGCCGAAGCAGCCGCACTCGCCCTTGGCTGCTGGTTCGTATGCCTCCGGCAGGTACTCGATGCCGAACAGCCGCTGCATGCGTGGACGGTGCCAGATCAGGGAGTCGAAGGGAGAGAGGCAGTGCAGTGCATGCCTGGAGGTCGAGGCGGCCGGGATGGAGCGTGGCCGCGGTGGCCCGGGCGGGTGCTGTCCCCACCCGTCTGCGGTTACGGGCTGGGCGTCGTCCAAGGTGGGCAGGAGAGCAGTGACGCGGCGGGCAGACGGAAGTAGTCAGCGGTGTCGTCCGCGGTGGCGATGCCCAGGGCACTCAGTGCAATCTCGCTGAGGCCGCGGATACATTCTTCGTCGTCCGGCTGGGCGGCAAGGAGCGGCTGGGGGATGACAGATGCTGCCGCGTGGTACATCCGCTGCCGCCACTTTGTGCCGAACACGCCAGCTCGCCGGTGGCCAAGAACCATTGCAGCGCCCATGTGTCGGTAGAGGAGCGTTCCCGCCTGCTGCCTCGGGCACCACCCACGTCGCTGGCGGTCACGGCTCCGCGTTCGGCAATCACTGTACGAACGTGGTCGCAGGCCGCAGGGGCGGCTTCTGGGCCGCTCCACCCCCTTGGTCCGAAAGACGTGTCGCCGGAACGGGAACGGTGGCCACAGGTCCGGCGGGATCAGGGAGGCAGCATGAGCCCGGTATTCGAAGAGGAGCGGTGGCGCCGCGGCAGTGATCAGTGCGCGAGCCTGGGGCTCGGGGATGTTCCGGGCGGGTTGCGCAAGTTCGTGAGAGCGGCGGACGACGTGGATCGTGTCGGGTTGGATACAGCCGGGGTGCTTGAGGGGCTTTGAGGCTGAAGGGGCCGGCGGCGCGGGCGGAGTGCTTCCGGTGTCAGGCGGCGCTGCTCACGTGACGGACCAGCCATGTGAGCATGGGATCCAGGTCGTCGGCGGCCGCGAGGACTTTGCCGACGGCTTCAGGGGTGTGGAGCCAGTCGTCGCAGCCAAGGGGTTGGGCAGCGATCAGTGAGCGGTGGCGCAGCAGGTCCGCACGGAGGTGGTCGCACGGATAACCCCGTGGGGGACGCTTCATCACGTCCCCGGAGATGTCGTAGCCCTTCTGCCGCAAGTCCCCGACGATGGCGGACAGTTCGCGGCCGCTGCTCTCGGCGGCGGCTGCCTTGCGGAACCTGGCGACCTGTCCAGGGTCCGGGTACCACCAGGCCCCCTGGATCTGCAGCCCGTCCAGATCGAACCGCAGACCGATCTCGACCTTGCGGCCGAGCCGGATCACAGCGCCCTGATGCTGCCACCACCAGGCGTTTGTGCGGTAGTGCCAGACGGAGAAGTCCTCGTACCGTGGGTCGGCGTCCGCCACAGCGTTCAGCAGCGCGATCATCGGCTGCCGGACGAGGCGTTCGCGATCCGCGCGGCACTGCTCGCGCACCGCGTTTGAGGGCTCGCCCTGCAGGCGCAGTAACACGTCCATGGCTCGTTCCGGCCAGCCGGTGAACCGTACGCTCATGTCGGCACCTTAACCCACCCGTGATCCACACAAGGACGTAATGCGCCGGGCCCGAAGGAGCACCTCCAGACACGTGGGAGGTGGAGCGCCGGGCAGGCCAGTTGGCGCAGCGTAGAAGAAGTCCGCCAGCCCTTCGCGGGGGCTTGTGTGAAAGTTGTCTGCCGCAGGTCAGAGCCGGGGGCGCACAGCACGGCCAAAACGCGCTGGGGTGATCTGGGAACGCCCAATGCATCCGGTGCAGGCTAGGGCCTATCGCACCGTCGGCAGCTCTGTACGGGGGTGCCCAAGCCTATTTCGCCAAGAGAAGGGGCGGTTCTGTGACGCGAGCACAGCCATAAGGCGTGCGTCGACTGGGCGCAGTACAGCGTGTGTTGTGTCAGACCGCTGTGCTGTGGATGCTGACTTGTAGCGTGTAAGGCGACAAGTCAGCCAATGGGGGAGTCCATGGCCACCGTGCGGGGGAGCGATGTCCTCGAGGAGTCACAGGTGCGGATGTGTTCGGCCGCTGGCGAGGTGATCGGCGCCGGGTTCCTCGTCGCCGCCGATGTGGCGTGCACCTGCGCACATGTCGTCGCCCGGGCGCTCGGCGTGCCGGATGCTGCGGAGCGGGCGCCCGGCAAGTCGGTGGACCTCGACTTTCCGCTGCTGGGTGGCCGTCCCCGGGCGCGGGCGACCGTGATTTCCTGGCGGCACGGCGGGGTGGACGTCGCGCCGCTGCGGCTCGACGCGGTGGTCGAGGGCGCCCGGCCGGTGACGCTCGTCGACGGGACCGGCGTATGGGGGCACACGTTCCGGGCGTTCGGCTACCCGGTCGGGGCGGACTGCGGCTTGTGGGTGTCGGGCACGCTGCGCGCCGGGCAGGGCTCGGGGTGAGTGCAGATGGAGGCGCAGGGGCTGGGGCTGCGCATCACGGAGGGGTTCAGCGGGGCGCCGGTCTGGGACGACGCGCAGGACGGCGTCGTGGGGATGACGGTTGCCGCGCACCGGGGCGAGTGCACCGCCTATCTTCTGCCGTCGGCCAACCTGGTCGACGAAGGGACGCTGCGGCCGCGCTGCCCGTTCCAGGGGCTCGCGGCGTTCACGGAGGCGCGGGCAGGGGATCCGGACTCCGTCGGCGGCTACACGCTAGTGCTGCTCTACGGAGGTTCGTTGAGGGGTGTTGATCAGGCGGCCTTGAGTGGGGTGCCTTCGTAGGTCCAGCGGTAGGGCTTGGCGGTCTCGTTGTGCCCGATCGTGTATGCCTCCAGCTTGTCGATCAGGTCGTCGCGGCTGGCGAAGTCGCCGTGCCGCAGGACGCGGCGGGTCAGAGCGGAGAAGAACAGCTCGACCTGGTTGAGTCAGGAAGCGTGCGCCGGGGTCCAGCGGACATGCCAGCGCGGGTGCGCGGCCGGCCAGGTCTTGGTGTGCCTGGCGGTGTGTGAGGAGCCGTTGTCGAGCACGATGTGGATCTCCTTGCCAGGCGGGATCGCCCGGTCGAGCTGGTCCAGGAAGGGGGTGAAGGTCACCGCGTCGTTGCGGCGGATCACCTCGGCGAGGACCTCACCAGTGCGGACATCGAGAGCGGCGACGAGGGAAGCGGTGCCGTGGCGCCGGTACTCGAACTCCTGCCGGACGGGCTCGCCTGGGCGCGCCGGCCGCCCGGGATGGCGGCGCGAGCGGGCGGCGATCGCGGTCTTCTCGTCGATCGACAGAACGACCGCACCTTCGGGCGGATCGAGGTAGAGGGCGCACACGTCGGCGGTGCGCTGCCAGAAGCCGGGGGTGTCCCGGCGGGTGAGCCAGCCGCGGACCTTGTGCGGCTTCAGGTCCAGGTCGGCCAAGATCCGGCCGATCTGGGAGGCGGAGACCGGCGCGAAGCAAGTGCCGGCCACCTTCTGGGCGATGGCCCGGTGCGACCAGGTCGCCTCCGGGTGTGGTGGCGCGCTAGTCGCCGTGGCTACGATCGCCACCCGCACGTCGGGCCCGTACGATCTCGGCCGTCCCGACCGGTCGGCATCGCGCAGCCCGTCCGTGCCCCGGACCGCGAACCGTCCACGCCACTTGCGCACCGTGTTCACGCTGACGTGAAGCTCCCGGGCGATGGCCTCGTTGGCGAGCCCGTCCGCTGCCGCGAGCACGATCCGGGCCCGCAATACCGCCCGTACCTCGGACTTCGCCGATGTCGCCGTCCGCATCAACCGTTCGCGGACGTCCGCCTCCAGCATCACCGCAGCCGCTGTCCCCGCCCGCTGCCCACCGGCCACGGCCAACGACCCGCTCCAGCTGCGACACTTCGCCGGCCAGACGGCTGGCCCGCTTCTCCGCGTCCAGTGTCCGCTCGTGCTGCGGGGCCCACTTTTCTCAGTCGTGGTCCTTTCCGGCCACGGTCGCGGCCTCCAGCGCCTGCCAGGCTTGCTTGGCGCCTGCGTCGGCGGCGTCGGCCTCGGACAGCCGCATGCCGAAGACGGCCTGGGCCGCCTCGACCCGGGCGAGCGCCTGGTCGAGTGCGTCACGGGTCTGCTGCACCCCGTCGTCGGACAGCTCCTGGCCGCACTGCCGGCAATGTCCTTCACCGCGGCCGGGCAGCTCCTGGCGGCAGTGGCTGCAGCGGCAGGGGTCCGCCATACGCCGCTGCAGACCTTCGAGAAAGCCTTTCGCGCGGGCCAGTTCGCTCTGTGCATCCCGGGCATCACGGCCTGCACGGTCCGCCGCCGCCCGCGCCGCTGCGTGAGCCGCACGGGCCCGCTCCACCGCCAGCTCCAGCCGGCCCCGCTCACCAGCCAGATCACTCAGTAGGTGTTTTTCTACCTGCGCCACGGATCGCGGAAGGCTGGCAGGGGCTGGGTGCGAAGTTCGGGGATGGTGTGGTGTTGTCTGTGGCTGTCGCGCTCCTGCTTCCTAGCTGTCTTCTGGTGTGGCGTAGGCGAAGTCGTAGGGGGCCCAGTCGGTGATCCGGCGGTATCCGAGGCGTTGGTAGAGGGCATTGCTGGTGGGGTTGCCCGTGTCTGTGAAGAGCACGACCTCTGTGGCGCCTGCGGCGCGCGCAGCCCGGCTCACCTCTGCGGTGACCGCGGCCGCGTAGCCGCGTCCGCGGAGGTGAGCCGGGGTGTAGACGGGGTCCACCCGGACCATGCCGGCGATCATCGGGTTCACGCCTGCCATGGAGACGGGGGTGCCGTCGGGGGTCTCCCAGAAGGTGCAGCTCTTCTCGGCGAAGCGGGTGCTGGCCCAGGAGGCGGCGTCGATGGTGACGGTCTCGCCGAGGTCGGCGGCGAGCCTACGGCACCAGCGCATGAGGTGGTCGTGGTCCTGCTCGCCGACCGGGCGGCTGTGGCCGTCCGGGTGCGGGTTCGGCGGGGTGAGGGTGTCGAGGCGGCAGAGGTGCATCGGGACGCGGAGTGTGGGCGTCGCGCCGGTGTGCCGCTGCCAGGCTTCGGCGAATGCGGTGGCGGTGTCGTGGTCCGCGGTGACGCCGGCGAGGGTGTGACCGAGGCCGGTCAGATGGACGGCGAGGACGTCGGCCCGCTCGGGGGAGAGTGGGGTGAGGGGCAGCCGGCGGGTCGGCGGGCGGTAGAAGATCGCTTGGGTCTCGCCCGCCGACTCCAGTCGGCCGAAGAGGACGGCTCCTGCGGTGAACCCGCCCGGTTGGGTCCGGCACTTTTCCAGCGTGGTGCGCGGCGTGTTGTGCAGAGCGGGGCGCGAGCCGAGAAAGTCTCCGGCGCGGGCGAGGAAGTCGTCGATGTCTTCGGTGAGGTGCCAGGCATCCGGGCGCATGCGCTTCATGATCCCGGGATGTGCTCGACTCGGGGCAGCACTTTGCTCAGAGACACACCGTCGCCACGACTGGGCCAATGCCTTTCAGCCACGTGACCTAGCTGCTCCTGCTCGGTCACGAGTTTTACTCGTCCACTGGCTGGTTCGCGCGTTCTTGCGGGTGAGGCGTCGGGTCATCATGGTGATGAGTGCCCAGTTCAGGTGGGCTTCGGAGTGCTGGGGCAGACGTTCGTAGTCGCGTGCGTTGCGGCGGGCGTTCATGCACCAGCCGATCGTGCGCTCGACTTTCCAGCGGCGGGGCAGGACGACGAAGCCCTTGGTGCCTTTGGGCCGGGAGACGATGCGTAGGGTGAGCCAGAGGCGGTCGCGGGCCCAGTCCACGAGGTCGCCGGCGTAGCCGCGGTCAGCCCAGACCTGGGTGATCTGCGGCTGGGTGAGGCGAAGGCGCCAGAATACGTCGCGGGCGGCGTCGCGGTCCTGGATGTCGGCGGGCGTCACCGTGATCATTACCGGCAGTCCGAGCGTGTCCACGGTGATATGTCGCTTGCGGCCGTTGATTTTCTTCGCGGCGTCGTAGCCGCGGCTGTTGCGGCCGACAGTGGAGGCGCCCTTGACGGACTGGGAGTCGACGATCAGTGTCACCGGGTGGGGGCAGCGGCCCTTGCCGGTACGGATCCTCCGGCGAAGCTGGTCACGGATGTAGGTGACGACCCCGGCCCGGTTCCATCGCCAGAAGAACCCGTAAACCGTCTCCCACGGGGGAAAATCCGCAGGCAGAGCCCTCCACTTCGCGCCGTTGTCGACGATGTAGCGGATGCCGTCGACGATTTCCCGCCGTGGCCACTTCTCCGGGTGGCCGCCGGTCTTCGTCTGGCAAGCCGGGACCGGCAACAAGGGTTCCAGGAGGGCCCATTCGGCGACGGATGTGTCGGACGGGTAGCGGCGGCGACGGGCGGCAGCGGGCATGGCGGTATCGGCAGAGGCGATCGGTGAGACAGGAGCTATTTGGAGAGCTGGGCGAGGGTGGCGCGGACGCCGGTGAGCTGGGCGGTGGCGAGCTGGGCCCATTGTCGTCGGGGTAGTGGGCCAGGTGCGGATCGAGCGTGCCCGTGATCACCCGGGTGAGCCGGCCGAGGATCTGCCGGAACTGCCGCTTGTCATACTCGATCCAGTCCGCGGAGTCGTCGGAGAACATGAACCCGTCCCGTCGGGTCCATGTGATCGGCGTCAGGTTCTCCGTGGCGACGACGTCGCGGACGTGGCGGATACCGCGGCCGACCTGCGAGCGGGTCAGGCGGGTGGCGGCCATGAGCTGGTAGGTGTACAGGCCGGCGGGGCGTGCTTCCATCAGGGCGACGCGGACCAGGTCGCCGTAGTGCTCGGCAAGCGGCCGAGCCTCCCGGCGTCGCGGCATGGCCTACTCGCCCTTGAGCAGCTGGACCAGCTGCTTGTCCAAGGTGAACTCGCCGTTGTCGAGGGCGACTTCGAGCCAGTCGGCTGCGGCGCGGACCCGGCCGATCTGGCGGCGGACGGTCTCGCGCTCGTCGTCGGTGAACTCCTGCCCGCGCAGCTGCGGGACCAGGCGGCCGAGCGTGGCCACGAAGCCGTGGCAGGAACCGACCTGGTCGAGGTACTCGATGGTGTGCTCGATCGCGCGGACGGCCGGGGTGCGCTCCCGGATCCGGTCCCGGGTCTCGGCGGAGTTGTCGAACTGCGCGCGGGTTGATGAGCATCCGAGTCGTGTCGTCCCGCATGGTCGTCCGGGCGACGGCCGGGCGGCGCAGCAGGTCCGTGGTCACCTGCTGGGCGACAGTGTCGTCCCTGGTCAGCTCCGTGACGACCCGGACCTTTTCGGCCGGAGTGACGTGCTCGGTGACCGCCGGCCGCTTCAGCAAGCCGGTGGCGACCTGCGCGGCGACCTCGTCGTCCCGGGTCAGGTCAGCGACGGCCTGGACCTTCTCATCCACCGTGACCGGCCGGTCGACCCGCTGGCCGACAACCCGCTTCGCGCCGTCAGGCGTCCAAGGTTACCGTCACTCCTGCCGGCTCAACCGTGCTCTCGCGACCGCCTACGCCGCCGTCCAGGCGGCCGCCCAGGCTGTCTACGCGGATTATGAGTGTCGCCTCGATGAGTTGGCCGAGGACCTGCTGGCCAGCGGGAAGCTTGATCAGGCAACGGGTGCAGGGCCTCGCAGGATCCTGGCGGCCGACTTCCTCACCGAGCGTTCTGGGGGATACCCGCCCCTGGGCCGCACGCTGACGCTCTTGCTCGCCCGGCCGCAGCTGAAGCCGGGCAAGAACCCGCCTCCCAGCGCGCCCCCGCTGCCGCTGACCTGAGATAGAGAGCAGCTTGCGATGGCCGCCGCCGGAAAACGCAGCTACGTGGACCGGCGGCGCCCACAGCCGTCGGCGACCGTGGGCTGTCGGGCTGGCCTGCATATACGTCCTTGGTGTCCGACAGCTCGCCCGCGCGCCGCTGCCGCTGGACCTCGTTACCCCACGCCGCCCGCCTGCACGGGGCGTTGGCACCGCGCAGGCCGAAAGTGCCCCACTTCGGATCGGCCATCCGCTGAGCCCGCAGCGTCCTTTGGCAGGCGGATGGGTGTTGACTCATGGCCGCGGCCGGAGAGAGCGGTGTCGGACGGGGCGGAGGTGAGCTGAACACAGATCCCGCTGTCGCTTCCACGCTTTCCGCTTGCAGACCCCTCAGCCCAAAACTTCTACACCGGGCCGCCAGTGCCGGAGCGTCGGGTGTCCGCATACAAGCGGGCCCGTACCCCTGGTTCACCGTCGAGGCGCCGCGCTGGTCCGATGCCGGATGTCGCCCATAGCTCATCCAGCCGGGACGTCACTGCCCTTACGGTGTCCTCGTCCTGGGCTGTGATGTCCAGGACAACCGGGCCTGGCTCGCAGACGTGTACCTCGTCGATGTGGTCCATGCCTTACGTGATGTTGCCGGCGCGAGGCTGGTTCACCGGCGGGATGCTCGCCACTCGTACGAGTGACATCGTGTGGGACGGGACTTACGGGCCCGGTCGGCTTCGGGGTGTGTGGCTCGGCGGCCGGCGGTCTGCCGCTGCTGATCGTGGCACGCGGCGTGCCGCTGCACAGGCTGCTTCTCAAGGAGTGTGGGTGCTGCGACGGGCACCCGAACATGAACCCCTCGGGGCAGATGGGCGGTCCGGCAGATGCAGCTGGCCGCGTGATGAGACGACGAGGTGAGATCAGACGCGCAGTGGTTCTCGCCGTTGGCGCCTGATGCTCGAAGTCGTCCCCGGCTGCATTTCCGAGGACCAGGAAGTCAACCGTCTGGCCCGCTGTGCGAGGCGATCGGCGACCCCCGACCACGGGCTGGCCGTGGTAGCCGAGAGCGTCCGCGACGACGGGGGAGGCCGGTTCCCCGAGCCGTAGAAGTACGGCGTCTCCGGTGCGGAGCACATCGTCGACGGTGAGCCGGACGACTCTGGTCAAAGGCTGTGCGTAGAGGAGCACGATGACGCTGGCGACGCGGAGGGGCATCGTTGGGGGGGGCGTCGCCCCGGCGGGGCCAACGTAGCTTCGGAGCCGGGCCCGGTCATGGGCCCGGCTCCTCGTTGCGGGTGCGCTGCGGATCTGTGCCCGTCAGCGCTTCTTGTACGCGGCGGTGACCTCGACCTCCACGATCCAGCCCTTGACAGCCAGCGACGCGACCTCCGTCGTGACGCGCGCGGGACGGGCCTTGTTGGCGACCAGTGGTGCCTTGGGGGCCGAGGTGCCCATCGGGGCCGGCACGACCTCCTTCGAGGCGAGGTCGATGTTGGCGAAGTACTGGCGGTACGCGCGGTTCCATCCCGCGTAGTCGGCGGTCTCGGCGCCCGGCGGTTTCGTCAGGTAGCACTTCATGGTGATGACGTCGGCCAGAGTCAGCCCCGCCGCCTCGAGGTTGGTCTTGATGTTGCGCAGGACGACGAGTGCCTGGGCCTCCGTGACCGTGACGCCCGTGGCTCCCTGGGTGAGGGAGGGGTCGGTGTAGAGCTCGGGTGAGCCGGCCGGCGCGGACGGGTTGAGCGCGGTCGGGGGGAGGCCGCTGCTCTGGTAGATCGCCACTTCACCGCCGGTCGCCACGCCGGTGGCGATGGCCGGGTTGGACTGGGCCTCGGGCAGCATGACGCGGACTTCTCGGGGGCCGGGCCACCAGCCCCCGCCCTCGGCGAGCGCGGTTCCGCCGGTGAGGAGCGAGGCGGTCAGGGCGGTACCGATCACAATCTTCGCACGTCGCTTCACGCCGCCATCACCCTTTCGTGGATGTCGGTGACGACCTTGCGGGCCGAGGAGAACGCGCCGTGCTGCCAGGCGATGACATGGCTGAGCCAGTCGCCGGCGAAGTAGACGTGCCCGGCTGGCTGGTTGAGCAGCTTGTACTCGGGACCGGTCTGCGAGGGCCATGAGGTCCAGCCGGCCTCGATATAGGGCGTGCGGTGCCAGGCCACGCTGAAGGAGTGATCGAGTTCGGTGCGGTACTTGTCGCCGTGGATCTTCACGCCCCGGCTCACCGCCCGCGCAAGGCGCTGGGCGTGCGGCAGATCGCCGTACGCGACGGCGTTGTCACCGAAGTTGTAGTAGCCGATGAGCGTGCCGCGGGGGCCCTGGTAGCCGTACGACGGGTACCAGATGGTGGACAGGTCCATGTCGGTCGGCGTGATGCCGCCGTAGATGTGCTCGTCCGTCTCCCACCAGCGGCTGCGGTACTCAAGCCCGATCTTGCCGACGGGGGTCGGGACGGGGTACTTCAGCGCCGCGGTGACCTCGGCCCCCAGGTTGTGCTTGAGGCGGGCCATGACCATCGGCGGCATCGCCGCGACGACGAAGTCGGCGCGCTGGGTGCGGGTACGGCCGCTGGCGTCCTTGTACGTGACGTCGGCACCGTCCGGCAGGTCCTTGACCTCCAGCGCCTTGGCGCCGTAGGTGATGCGGTTCTGGCCGATCGCCTTGGCCAAGGCGTACGGGATCGCGTCCATACCTCCCACCGGCTGGAACATCAGCATGGCCTGGTCGTAGCCGAATTCGAAGGCGAAGCGCTGCCCCACGCCGCTGGCGATGACGTCCGACAGCGACGGCACCGCGCCCAGGACCGTGCCCTTCTGGAAGGCCGCGCCCGGCTCGACGGAGTAACCGCGCCGGTCGGTGCCGGTGTAGGCGTAGCCGTCGGCCTTGCCCGTGATGGCGCCGAAGCTCTGCAGGAACGCGATCAGCCCTTCCTTGTCCTGCGCGGTGAGCCGCGCGTCGAGCGCGCCCTGGTCGGTGGCCTTGGCGAGCAGCTCGGAGACGTATCCGTAGACGTCGGCCTTCGCCGTACGCCAGCGCATGGGCTTGCCCGAGAGGGCGTCACTGCTCCCGTTGTAGATGTACGCGTTGGCGTTCTGGTTGGTGAACACCTGCAGCTCGACGCCGAGTTCGCGGCAGTACTCGAGAGTGATGTGAGACTGCGGCAGCCGGGCCGGGCCAGCGTTCATGTACTGGCCCTTGGTGAACGACGCCGTCTGCGTGCGCCCGTCGAGGTCGGTCAGCGTCGTGCCCCCACGGACCGTCCAGTTGCGGCCCCCGGGGCGGTCCTTCGCCTCCAGGATCCGGCAGTCGTAGCCGGCCTTGCCCAGCTCGTACGCCGTCGCCAGGCCGGCTATGCCGCCGCCGAGCACGAGCACCTTCTTTCCGCCGCGCCCGGTGAGCGCGAAGTCGCTTCGCTGGGGCGCCCGGTAAGCATCCGCCCGTACGTCCGGCACCGGGGCGAGCCCGAGTGCGCCCATCGCCGAGTACAGCACTCCGGCGCCACCCGCGACGCCGACGGATCTCAAGAAGTCACGGCGGGATGCCGGCGATTGCTCTGCAACCATCAATTCCTCCTCATCCGCACCCCCGGGGCACACGCCGGCCGGGGAGCGGTCGTTCGGTCCACCTGGTCGCTGGGGGGTGCGAGTCACTGAGGAGACCGGTGGTGTGCGCCATGAGCCTCCGCCAGACCTGTTACAGCGCCATGCCACTGAAGTAACCGGTCCGAGCCGTGCGCTGCGGAACAGGAGGAAGGAGCCGGCGCGGTCCCGTCCTGGGCCGGGGCAGTCCTTCCCCCACTGGGCCGGCCCTTGTGCGTCTCGACAGCCGTACACTCGCCGAAAAGGACCCGCTGGTCGTCCCGCGAAGTGACGGTGAAGCGCACCGGCACCGTGTCCGCGCCGGGTGCGTCGCTGTACCGGTGTGGCTGTGTGCACGTCTCCGGCTCGTCGATGGGCGCGCGTTCCCGCAGCCGCAGGGGTTTCGCAGGGCGCGCGCGGAGCGGCAGCGATCGGGGTGGGTGTGCCCGGCGCCAGGGGAAACATCAATTCGTCGGCGATGGCATGCCGCTGTGCGGTCGGCCCTGCGCACGATGATGGCGCTATCTGGAAACGTTTCTGTCAGCGATCTCGTGAAAGCCAAGGTCAGGGCCGTGTGAGGATGCGTGTTCTCAGGAGCTCGAAGGACGCACGGCCGTACATGCCTTGAGGAGCTTGACTCTGCAGACATGGCCTGCGACGACGCCGGAGCTGTAGGCAAGGGTGAGGCCGACGGTGATGGCGTCGAAGTCCTGTCGGAGGAAGCTGGCGAAGGACCGGATCGGTGCCTGGTCACACTGTTCCGCCTGGCGGATCCACTCGCCGAGCAGGTGGCCGCGGCGAAATCGGGCCATGTCAGTGAAGGCGCACTACGAGGTGAGATCAGACGCGCAGTAGTTCTCGCCGTTGGCGCCTGATACTCGAAGTCGTCCCCGGTGCATTTCCGAGGACCAGGAAGCCAACCGTCTGTCCCGCTGTGCGAGGAGATCGGCGCCCCCGACCACGGGCTGGTTGTCCGCCGACTACGCGTCGGCGACCGCCGTGCCCTGCCCGGCATCGTCCTCTGGTCCCTGTCGGGCTCCAGGCTCGTCGGCCTGTGCCCGGGATGACAATCACTCCGGGGTGATGCCATCAGATCATGCAAATGAGCGCCTAATGCATGCCTAAGTAATTTCCAGCCTATGCCTAGGTGGATGTACTCTTGAGGTATGAGTGGTGAGCAGTTCGACAGTGTGGAGGCGTTGTTGGAGGAGGCGCGGCTGACGGCGCGTATGCCGGAGCCGGCCGAGCGTCTGCGGCTGCGGCAGGCCGCCGGTCTCTCCCGTGCCCAGGTGGCGGCGGCGGTGGGTGTCGGTCGGCAGACGGTCGCCAACTGGGAGGACGGAACCACCGACCCGCAGCCGCCGGGGCGCTTTAAGTACCTGCGGCTGCTGGAGGGCCTGGCCCAGATCCACCCCGCCGCCGCCCCGGCCCAAGGGCCCGCCGAGACGGCCGCACGGAGCGGCTCCCCGGTCGCAGGGGCCGCTGGTCCCGAGACCGCGTGGGGCCCCGACGGGCTGGCCGTCCAGGGCGAGCCCGCCGCCTGCCTCCGCTGCGGCGTCACGACGCCCTACAAGGCCACCGACGGCCGTTCCCTGCACCCCGGTGCCATGTGCCAGCGCCCCGCCGCAGTGGCGCCCCAGGCCGCCACCACGCCCGCGCCCGCCCCTGTCAGCGCGCCCTCACCGGCTCCGGCGCCGGTTCCCTCGCGACCGCAGCGCCGGGCGAAGTCCGCGGCCCGCGCCCAAGTGGAGACCACCAGCCTCATCGGCCAAGCCGTCCACGAAGAGCTGGAACGCGCTCAAGGTGACACCGACGCCGCGGTGAAGGCCCTGGTCAAGCGCGCCATCCCCGACGTCATGCGCCTGTTCGACGAAACCCGCGCCACCGCCCGCTACACCTACACCGCCTACCCGGCCCTGCCCGACATCCTCACGAAGCCCTCGAAGAAGGAGCCGGACCAGATCTGGGAGGCCCGCCCCAACTTCCACCACCCCCACTACTCCCTCAAAAGCGCCGGGAGCGTCGCGGTCACCGCCCTGGACGTCAACGCCGCCTACCTCTCCGCCCTCAAAACGTGGCTCCCGATCGGGAAGCTGGAGCACTCCACCGGCGCGGACGGCGTGGACCCTAAACGCTCCGGAGTCCACCTGATCACTCTCTCACCCTGGCACCACTCCCACCTCCCTGACCCCCTCGGCGACCGCGACCAGCCCGGCCCGCTATGGGTCACCAATGCCACCCTGCGCCTCCTGCTGCGCCTCTCTACGCCGAAATACGCCCTGCTCGATCCGCCGGTGGTGCACGAATCGTGGACGTCCGGCGCGACCGAGAATTTCTTGGACGCCCTGCGGAAGACGCTCACCGCCGCACGGGAGACGGCCATCTTGGAGGGCGACACCATCACCCTCGAGTACATCAAGGCGATGTACTCGAAGTTCATCTCCACGATGGGCGAGTCGATCCACAACCGCGAAATCGTGCGCCCGGACTGGATGCACATCATCCACAGTCAGGCGTACGCCAATCTCTGGGGCAAGGCATACAAGGCCCACCAGGCCGGCCTGGACGTCATCGCCATGATGGGCACGGACGAACTGCACGTCACCGGCGACTGGCGGCAGGTCTTCCCCGAGGGACGGGGCGTCGCTCAGATGAAGATCAAGCACAGCGACGCCAAGGCGTCCGGTGAGTACACCATCGGCACGGCGGCCCGCTGATGGCCGGCACCAGCGGCCGGTGGAGGGACCTGGGCGCCTTCCGCGCCCGAGGCGTCCACGGGGGAGTGGCCCTGGCCGAAGGCATCGACCGAATGGTCACCGGCATCGAGTCCCCCGTCGACTCCGAGCGCGGTCTGGCCGCTCGCCTGCGCTACGTCACCGCCAGCGACGCTGGCTACGAGGCCATGGACCGCGCGGGCATCCACGTCAGACCCCGCACCCTCGTTGCCTGGCTGACCGGGGAACAGAGCCCCAGCAAGGCCAACCTCTCCCGCCTGGACGCCGCGTACTGGGACCTGCGCCGCTGCAACGTGGTCGCCGACCTCAAACGCCGGCTGAACAACCGTGGCCGCGGAACCCGCATCGAGATCGACCCCGTCGACCAGTCCCACGTCCAACACAGACACCAGCGCGACCTGCAGACCCGCAACATCAACGTACGCGGCGCCGTATGGGACCGCGCCGTCGACGCCTGGATCGACCAAGACACGCAGGAACTCGAAGCCATCTGGGACGACATCATCCAAAGCACCCTCGGCACCGACTGGGACGCCTACACCTACATCTCCTCCATCGGCTGGGCCGCCTGAAAGCCCTCACACGAAGGGCGCGCAGCTACCGAAATGAGCCGAAGCACGATAGGTGTCACGGAGGCAGGTCTGCTGTCACCAAGGCGGACGGCGGGCGCGGAGCGAGGTACCGGGCAGGGGTAGCGTTCCGGTATGACGTCAGCGCCGCCCCGGTTCCCTCCGCATCCGATCCGTGGCGTACGGGTTCTGCATCAGAAGCAGAACTGCGCGCCGCATTTCGCGGAGATAGAGGTGGATTTCGAGCCCGCCGTTGAGGGCTTCGCTTTCGAGGTTGCTCAAGAGCTGACGGTGGACTATGAACCCGCCGAGGCTCTGTCACGCTTCTTCGCGGCTGCTGCCGTGGGGATCGAGGAGCAGTTGAGCTTGCCCGAGCATGGAGTCGTGATCGCCGTTCGGGTGGTGCTGCGGCGCGCCCGCGCCGATACGTTCGGCTCTCACGAACTGGCGTTCAAGATCGCGGGCTACCTCGCCGCGCGCAAGGCGTTGGAACGTACGGGGTGCCCGCGCCTCTGAGTGCTGCCCCCTGGCGACGAGGTAGCGGAATCCTCACACTCAGCCGGACCTCGAGTGACACCAAGCGTGCCGTCCCGGGCGAGGTGACAAGTAGCGCGCCGAGTTGGTGACAACTACCGTGCTTCGACCAGGTGAAATCCCAGGTCGGTACCGAACTGGGTGACGGTTTTCGTGCTTCGGCACAACCTCTGAGCCCGGACACGGTAGTTGGAACCTGGCCACGATGGGTGGAACTGGTGAGGTCAGCTCGTGGAGTGGTCGGTGTCCGGAGGCTCGGGCGCGGCCGACGGGGCTGTGGCATCGTGGATGGCGAGTTCTTCTGGGGTGCCGACGAAGGCAGGTCTGCAGCCGAGAGGGAGGCGTTCGACCACCATCGTGACGGCCTGCGCCGGCGTCGCCGCTGGGCCCACGGACTCGCTGCGCAGAGGGCCGGAGACCCAGTATTCGCCTTCTGCTGCGGGCTGGATGTAGGGAATGTCCCATGTCCAACGCTGCTCTGTGCAGCGGCTGAAGTGCAGCTCTCCCATTCCTGTCCATGGAAACAACTGGCGCAGGCGTGGTTCGGCGTAGGCTGCTTCGAGCAGTTCCGGGCGGACCCGCCCGTCGGCGCGGACCTTCTGCCAACCTGCTTCGACGAGGGTGTGACTCGAGGGTGTGGTGTCCATAGCGGCACATCATCCCCGTCGTTGGCCGAACCTGGTTCCAACAAGAATGAAAATGGGCCGCAGGTTCCAGGAAGCGTGACCGTGTGGTTCCAACCAGCGTGTCCCGCGCGGCTCGAATCACCAGGTCACCAGCCGGTCCGGGTTCCAACTACCGCGTCCCGTCACAACCTCTTCGCCACATGCTTGTAGCTGGGCTCGTGCTGTCAGTGCGGCCCCTGTCCGGCGTCCTCGGTCATCCGGCGGTCTGCCCGTGGATCCTGGCCTCGGCCGCCGCGTGTGCGTGGATGGCGGCCACCTCGATGGCGATGGCACGTCCCTCAGCCCGCTTCTCCACCTGCTTCGCGTGGGCTTCCAACTCGCTCAGGCGTGCGGCGCGTGCAGGGATGGCTGCGTAGGTTTCAGGCAAGAGCACTTGTCGGTGGGTTTCGGCATCGCGCCGTGACCGAAGAGCGCGTGACTGTTAGTGAGAAGTAAGAGCACCCCCGGGTGGCGGGGGCTCGATTGTGCGTGCGGAGCCAGCTGCGTGCTCTCCCGCGGCGGCAAGCCGACTGGGCTCGGCGACGCGTTCGCCCACTACGGACGGATCTTCAAAACCCTGCACCTGCTCCAGTTCGTCTCCGACGAGGGATACCGGCGGATGATCGGTGCCCAGCTCAACGTCACCGAGGCCCGCCACCGCCTCGCCCGGAAGATTTTCTTCGGGCAGCGCGGCGAGCTGCGCCAGCACTACCGTGAGGGCATGGAGGACCAGCTCGGCGCGCTCGGCCTAGCCCTGAACGCCGTCGTGCTCTTCAACAGCCTCGACATCGACGCCGCCGTCAAGCAACTCGCCGCCGACGGCTTCCCCGTGGCCGACGAACTGCTCGCCCGGCTCTCCCCACTCCAGTACGACCACATCAACTTCCTCGGCCGCTACGCCTTCACGCGCCCGCCGGCGCCGGGCCTGCGGCAACTGCGCGACCCGCACACGGATGACGAGACGGACGACGCCGAGGACGGATAGTCGCAGGCCCGTGCGATCAAAGGCGGTCCGGTCCCGGAGTCACCACCTACGCCTCCGGGCTGGAACGCTTGATGATGGGCGTTCAGGGGTCAGGAGCCGACCGGGCCGAGCTCTGTGGGTGTGGATTCACTCCTGTTCAGCCTGTTCAGCCTGTTCAGGGGCCGAAAGCTCTGAGGGTCGCGTCGACGAGTGAGTCGGCGTATGCGGCGGTCAGCGGACCGCTGCGGTGCAGCCACCGCTGGAAGAGGGGGGCGTAGAGCACTTCGAGGACCAGGTCGAGGTCGGCGTCGGCGTCGAGCTGGCCGACTTCCTGGGCGCTGCGCAAGCGTGCTTTCTTCGCTTCGTCCAGCGGCTGGGACAGCTTCTCGCGGTACTCGGCCGCCAGCGCGGCATCATTGGCGATCTCGGTGTTGAGGGCCCGGATCAGCCTGTCGAAGGACGGGTCGGCGAACTCCTGTGCCGTGGCACGCATGACGAGCTTGAGGTCGGCCTCAAGATCGCCCGTGTCCGGCAGCGCGACCGACTGCCCGTCCGCATCCTCACTCAGAGCCAGAAGGGCGGCGAAGACGACCGCGCTCTTCGACGGCCACCGCCGATAGATCGTCTGCTTGCCGACGCCGGCTCGGGCTGCGATGGCTTCGACCGTGACCTTCTCGTACGCCTCCTCTGCGACCAGGGCGCGCGTGGCCGCGAGGATTGCCTGCCGGGATCGTTCCTTGCGCCGGGAGTGGTCCGGCCCCTTCTCGTTGGACATGCGTCCAGCCTATCCCCGTAGAGAAACGAGACGATCCGTATTGATAAAACCAGGAGCGATGCCCTAGGCTAAAGAAATCGATACGCACCGTTTCGTTTACTGAGAGTGAGATATTGTGGCGAACGCAAGAGTCTGGCTCATCACCGGCGCATCCCGCGGCCTGGGCAGGGCTTTCGCCGAGGCCGCCTTGGCGGGCGGCGACCGCGTAGTGGCTGCCGCCCGCAACGTCGAGCCCCTGGAGGAACTGACCGAGAAGTACCCCGAACACCTGGTCCCGCTTGCGTTGGATGTCACCGACCGCCGGGCCGTGTTCGACGGGGTAGAGCGGGCGGCAGCCGCGTTCGGCAGGCTGGACGTCGTAGTCAACAACGCCGGCGGAATGCTCTACGGCATGGTGGAGGAAGCCACGGAGGAGCAGATCCGAGCGCATATGGATGTGAACTTCTTCGGCGCTGTGTGGGTGGCTCAGGCGGTCCTTCCTCATTTGCGCGCCCAGGACGGGGGACGGCTCCTCCAGGTCACCTCGATGGGCAGCGGCGGCGGCATGGCCACCGTCGGCTTCTACGGCGCAGGCAAGGCCGCGCTGGACTCGGTCAGCGAGGCACTGGCGATGGAGGTCGAGGGGTTCGGCATCAAGGTCACTATCGTGCAGATGGGCGGCTACAACACCAGCCTGTTCACCACCGGCACCACGACCACCGAACCCCTGGCGCAGTATCAGCCCCTGCGCACCGAGATGGAGGCGATGTGGGGCGACGCCGTCGCCCCGGAGCCGGGCACCGCTGCCCCGGTCATCATGGAGCTGGCCGCACTGCCGGACCCGCCCCGACGGCTGATTGTCGGCAGCCAGTCCTTTGATCACGTCTTGGAGATGGGCCAGGCCCGAGCGGATCTGTACCGGTCCTGGGAGCACCTCAGCCGTATCGCCCGGGGCTGACCGGGTCCCGCGCCGCGACAGTCCCGCCCCCGTCCCGCTGCGCAGTCGCCGGGACGGGGGCGGGTCGAGAAGCACGCGGTACCGACAGGGGGCCGCAGGAGTCGACCGCAGGTCAGGCTGTCTCGCCGGTCTGGGAGATGCTGTTCGGCCGCGCAGGGGTCGAACGCCCATGCAACGGGTCTGCTGGCCTGACCGGGTGTCACAAGGCCTCGCCGCACGGTCCACGCCGACCGACGGAACGTCACCGAGTTCAACGACCGCCCCGGCCCGGCACGGATGCCGCCTCACTCTGTCGGCAAACGATGGCACCCTCAAGTGATCAACGCACCACCCACAGATGATCATGTGATCGTGGAGGCACAGGTGCGTGACTACGGGTTTTCACCAGTTCAGCAGGACGAGATCTGGAGACGCTGGCGCGAGGGGCAGTCGTTCAGCTTGATCGGGCGGGCACTCGGGGCACCGATGCAGCACGCCCGTCGCTTCCTGTACCAGAGCGGCGGCGTCCGCCTCACCCCGCAGCAGCGATCAGAGCGGCATCTGAGCGGCGGCGAGCGCGAGGAGATATCCCGCGGCATCGCTGCCGGAGAATCGGCCCGGCAGCTGGCCAAGCGGCTGGGCCGATCCCCTTCGACCGTCTCCCGTGAGATCGCCCACAACGGCGGCCGGGACCGCTACCGAGCCGCGTCGGCCGATGCGGCCGCCTACGAGCGCGGGCGCCGCCCCAAGCAGGCCAAGCTCGCCCAACGTCCCGCTCTACGCGCCCTGGTGGAGGCCAAGCTGGCTCTGTGCTGGTCACCCGAACAGATCGCAGGATGGCTGCGGCGGCAGTTTCCTGGTGACGCCTCCATGCAGATCTCGCACGAAGCGATCTACCTCTCGCTCTACGACCCTCGCCGACGTCAGGCGATCGACCGCATCCTCACCCAGCGGCTGCGGTCAGGCAGGCCCATGCGTCGTCCGAAGATCGCCCGCCGGCCCACCGGGCGGGGCATCATCCGCGGCATGGTGTCCATCACCGCCCGTCCCGCCGAGGCCGAGGACCGCAAGGTTCCCGGCCACTGGGAGGGCGACCTCGTGATGGGCACCCGGCCCTCGGCCGTCGCCACGCTCGTCGAGCGCACCAGCCGCTACACGGCCATCGTCGCGCTGCCCGACGGCATCAAGGCTGAGCAGGTCACTCCGCACCTCACCCGGAGCCTCTTCGGCATCCCGCCCCAGCTACGGCGAACGCTCACCTGGGACCGGGGCCGGGAGATGGCCGAGCACCAGGCCATCACCGCCGAGACCGGGATGCCGATCTACCTCTGCAAGCCGCGCAGCCCGTGGCAGCGCGGCACCAACGAGAACACCAACCGGCTGCTTCGGCAGTACCTGCCCAAGGGCACGGACCTCCGCACGTTCAGTCAGGCCGACCTGCACGCCATTGCCCACGAGCTCAACCATCGCCCACGCAAGATTCATGGCTATCGCACTCCGGCAGAGGTCTACGCTGGCCTCCTGAACAGCGTTGATGCGCTGACCGCTTGAACTCGCCATCGTTTGCCGACAGAGAGTGAGGGGTGGCGGTCTCAGGCCGCGCGCAGGCAGAAGGGATGTCCGGCCGGGCTGGCGTAGACGCGGCTGACGGTGCGGGTTTCCGAAGTGATCTCCTCGGTGGGCCGCAGTCGGGTGGCGCCGGCTGGTCGCTGGCTCCGGACATCAACAGCAACCAGGTGATGCCGTCCTGGACGTACGGATTGATGGCACCGCAGAGCCCGTTGCCCGCACGCAAGGAGGTCTGGTGGCTGTACAGCCAGGGCGGGCCAGGCATCTACCGGGGTGAAACCCACTTCTACAGCGGGCTCGACCTGCGTGGACGCGAGCAAGAGATCGACACCATGGTCTGCCCCGTCCACCTGTACACGGGCGAGTACGACTATGCGTGCAGCGCCGAGGAAACCGAGGAGACGATCGCCCGGATTCCCGGAGCAAAGGGCGGCCGCATGCCCGGGATTGGGCACTTCCCGATGGCAGAGAACTCCCCGCTGTGCAAGGAGTACCTGTGGCCCGCCCTCCGTGAGCTCCAAGCGCTCAACGAGGGTGCCCGGGCCCGCTAGGCGGCATAGCAGAACACGGCGCCCAGGGTTCTAGCCGGACGGCCTCCGGGTGGGCGGCCGAGCTCCAGACCATACGACCACCGCCTCGAGCCCCCGCCCGTGTGGGGGCGGTACAGGCACAACTCCCCTTCCGAGAAAGGCATGCCCTATGACCACGGACGCACAGGCATATATCGACGACATGGCTCGTAAGCGCGGCTACGTGCTTAATTACCACAAGGTCATGGCTAAGCAGGATTTCCACGTTCTGCAGGCTGCCAACGGGCTGGTCTCGGCGGCGTACCTCAACCAGCGCACGCTGGACCGTAGGACCAAGGAACTCATTTTCATCGTCAGCCTTACGGTCATGCGGGCGTCCAAGAGACACATTCAGAGCCACATCCGGGTCGCACTCGACCTTGGGCTCACGCCGCAGGAGATCCTTGAAGCCATCGAGATCTCCCTCCCCGAAGCCGGAGTCGTCGCCTTCCAGACCGGATTCGAGGCGTGGCGCGAGGTGGTGGGCGCAGATGGCCTGGAGCCGTCCGTGGCGGTCCACGAGGGCGGCAACGGCCAAGCCCATAAGTGCTTCGGGCGAAGCGCCCTGCGACGGCGCCCATCGGTCCACGCATCCCCAGTAGAGCACCTGCCCGTCAGGACATTTCGGCAGAAGCCGCTGCCGCCGGGCAGACGGCCGTTACGACCAGACCACCGAGCTCGAGGTAGAGCCCCAGGTCTTCGACCGAGGATGCAACGTCGCCTCCGCCTTGCCACTGATAGTCAGAGATCTACGAGCTCGCCAGGCACGCGGGGGCCGGTGCCGCGGCGGACGTCCTCGTCACCTACGGCCCGGCCGAGATCCGCGTCGAGATCCGCGACGACGGATGCGGGCGGCTGTCGGCCGCGGACGACGGCGGTGGACCCCAAGGTGCCGACGGGGCCATCGGCGCAGGCGACATGAGCAGCGGCGGCGGCAACGGCCTGCGCGGAATGCGGGAACGCGCCAGGCTGCTCGGCGGGAGTCTCACGGCGGGGCCGGGTCCGCACGGCGGTTTCGTCGTACTTGCGGCCCTTCCGATCCACGGGCCCGGCCCGGCGCACGCACCTCGCGATGGCGTGGGCGTTCCCGAACCCGACCTCCAGGACCAGGGCAAATGATCAATATCCTGCTCGTCGACGACCAGGCGCTGGTCCGGACCGGCTTCCGGCTGATCCTTGAACGGGCGCCCGACATGCGGGTGGTCGGCGAGGCCGGCGACGGCGCGCAGGCCGTCGCCATGACCATCGAACTGCGGCCGGACGTCGTGCTGATGGACATCCGCATGCCCGAGGTCGACGGAGTCGAAGCGACCCGCCGGATCTGCCGGGCCGTGGCCGCGGCGCGGACCCGCGTGCTGGTCCTGACCACCTTCGACCTGGACGAGTACGTCTACTCCGCACTTCTCGTCGGCGCCAGCGGGTTCCTGCTCAAGGACACCCTCGCGCCTGAACTGCTCTCGGCCGTCCGGGCTGTGGCCCGCGGCGACGCGGTCGCGGCACCCAGCGTGACCCGCCGGCTCCTGGAGCGGTACGTGGCGACCGCGCCCGCGCGGACCGAACCCCCTGACCGAGCGCGAGACCGAAGTGCTCGTGCTCATCGCCCGCGGTCTGTCCAACGCGGAGATCGGCGGCCGCCTCCACCTGACCTAAGGCACCGTCAAGACCCATGTCAGCCGGGTACTGGCCAAGCTGGGGCTGCGCGACCGCGTCCAGGCCGTCGTCCACGCCTACGAGCCCGGGCTGGTCCGGCCCGGTGACACCGGGTCCCCCGCCTGACTCGGCACACGGGGCGAGGGGTGACCGTGACCGGCAGCGGCAGGCCGCGTGTGTCGACCACCAGACACGGTCGAACAGCCCCGGAAACGACAAGGATCCCGACCGATCATGAAGATCGGCGGGATCTCGTCAACCGCTCCCGAGCTGACTCAAGAACAGCCGTGTGCTGAGCTGACTCAAGAACGGCCGTTCCTCGACCTCGTCACGATCAATCGGCAGATTATTGCCGCCGGAGCCGTATCGGTGGGTCAGCTTCTGGCACGACGCGCACGGTCCGACCTGTTCCACGGCGCAGCCCAGCTGCGCGGCGGCGGTCAGCCGGTCCTGCTCCGCGCCGGGGCGTGGAGCCGGTGGTGGCCCGTGCGGGGCCGTTGTGGCGGGCACGCGCTGCTGTGGCGGTGGGGTGGGGACGGTCGGGCCGGGAAGCCGGTGCTGGTGTCGGTGGTGCCGGGAGCGGGGTGTGCCGGGCTCGGGAAGGGGCGGGCGGTGGTGGTTGGGCGAGTGTGATACCAGCGGGCAGGATGGCGCCGGTGTCCCGCGGGATGCTGCCGCGTTCCTCGTTCTCCTCTTGCCGTTGCTGGTAGGAACAGGCGCGGCTCAGGGGAAGACGAGCTGGTTCGGCGTGGTCCTGGTCGTCGACGTTCCCGGGTTGGGGTTCGGCCAGGTCGTCGTTGGTGGCGTCCAGGTACTGGTCGTGGTCCCGCGCGGTGACCCACAGGTGCGATGCCCGGCGGCCGCGCTGGGCGGGCACGTAGAGAGGCACGTACTCCTGGGCCGCGGTCGCGGCGATGAGCCGGTCGAGCTGCATGCCGAGCGTGGGTGCCCAGGCGCCGTGCCACCGGTTGCAGCGTCCGTAGCCGCGATCCGGGCAGGGCAGGGGATGGCGCTACGACCGAACACTCACCCGGAGGAGCCCTCATCTGGTACCGGTGTCCAAGCCTCAGCCCGCTCCGCCTGCCGATGGGCTTTGCGCACTCAGCCATGACTGGGAGCGCAAAGCCCCGTGGCTCGTTCGCCCAGTTCAGAAACCGGTGCCGCGCTCTCGTGGGCGCTCAACACGACGTCTAGTTTGCGGCTGGTGTCTGGGCTGGGATTCCGGGGCAAAGACAGGCAGGCAACCTCAGGCTTCCAGGATGCTTGCGAAGAGCACTCGGCCAAAGGGGCAGTAGACGTTGACCTGGCCGCGGCCTGTCATGACGTCGCTGGTCGCCCAGCTTACGTCGCAAGTAATCGACACCTGCCAGTGGTAGCTGCCAGGGGCGGTGCACTGCCCCCGGGCATTGGTGAGGTTCTTGACCACGCTGCAGCCTGAGGGCAGAGACTGGGCTGACTCTTGCGCGGCTTGAGCAGGTACGGCGCTCAGGGCACCGAATGCCAGTGATGACCCCAGTGCGACGGCTGCCAGTGTCCGACGTATGCGCATCGTTTCCCCCAACTACGTGATCCAAATCGTGTGGCTGCCTGGTGGAGGCAGATAGCTCGAGGTTGCTGGCTACGGAATTTAGAATGTCAGGGGCGACGGTTGCCGCAGTTGTCGTTCCGCGCAGGGTTGTTGCCGATTCGCGCACGCCTAGGGCGGCGGGTCCCTGTAGTTCCGCGGCGGTATCTCGTAGACGCCCCGGAACAAGCGGCTGAAGTGCGTCGGGTTGGTGAAGCCCCAGCGTTCCGCGATGCCCTGGATCAGGCGGGCGCTCAGGCGGGGATTGGCCAGGTCGAGTCGGCAGCGTTCCAGACGGCGGTGGCGTATCCACGCAGCTGGCGACGTGTCGTCCTCGGCGAGCAGCTGCTGGAGATGGCGCAGCGAGATGTGGTGAGCGTCCGCGATCGTCAGGGCCTTCTGCGCCGGGACGGGCCCGAGGGCGAGCGGGCACCGCGAGGACTGCGGCTGAACCCTCCTGTGACGTGGTCGGCTTGATGATGACGCCCTGCGCGCCGGGCATAGGGGAGGGGGGCGGATCTCGTCGTCCACCCGTCTGCAGGGCTGCACCTCACCCGCCCTCGCCCCAGCCGCCCCTGGCGACGATGCGGAAGTTGATCGAGACGTGGTGGATGACGGCTGCCGAAGGAGGATGGGCTTTGTGGTGCATCGGGGACATGTGATCTCTCTGTTGTCCTAGGGTTGGCGCCTGTCCCGGTGCCGTTCTGGTGCCAGGTCTCGTGCTTACTGGGTGGAGTTGGATCATGCGTATGCCGTGGTGGCCGGTTCGGAGCAGTTCTTCTCCGGTGCCGCGCATACCATTGCGGACCAGGCTCAGGGAGGCGGGCGCGCCGCTCGCCGTGCGTGCGTTTCGGGTGCACTTCACGGCTCGGATGTGCGGCTCTCATACGGCCAGCACCGACAAGATCGTCGGAGGAGACCTGTGGGGAACTGCGACGAAGCTGTCTGCATCAGCGCCCAGCCGATCAGCCTAACTGCCAGCGTGGATGACTACGGTGAAGTTACGACACGGCTTCTCACCGTCGGCGGCCGGCCAGCCGGAGTGCTCGCGACGCGAGTTCCCTTGCACCATCTGATACATCCCGGCCCTGAAAACGGCCCTGTCCGCGCAGGTCAGGCCTGTGGTGAACGTCCCGGCTTCTCTCCTACGCCGTCTGCTGATGAACGGATGGGGGAGCGGGATGGGGCGGCTTGCTCGGGAACGGGGCACCGCTGCGCCCGGCGAGCTGGCCGTGCCCGGCCGGGACGACGGCGCCCGGCTGATCGGCCAGGCGCGCCGGTAGGCGCTCGAGCGCCGCATTCTCCTCTGCAGCCTCAGTAGCGCGTGTGATTCAGCGCGTCGGCAGCCCTGAGGGCTCTGTCCGCGGCTCCGGAAAGGAGCTTCGCGTTGTCCGGGAGGCTCTCGAGGGAGTCGGCAGCCTTCATAGTCTTGTCCGCAGCCCGCCAGAGAACCCGGGCATTATCCGGGAGATTCACGAGAGAGTCGGCAGCGTCGGCGAGGACGTCAGCGCTGTCTGGCAGGTTCCGGAGAGAGCGGGCGGCGCTGGCCAGGACGTTGGCGCTGTCCTCCAGATTCCGCAGGGAGTCGGCGGCCTTGGCCGGCACGTTGGCACTGTCCTCCAGGTTGGCGAAGGTACGCGCTGACTTGTGCAGCATGGTGATGCCGTCCTCGGAGATCCCGAAACCGTGAACCCTCGGGTCCGCCAGCTCCTTGACGACGACCTTGAGCAGAGCGGCAAGCTCCGGAGCGGTCTTGGCGAACTCGTCCAGCGCGGGCCCGAGGCGGTCGACAACCTCGCTCTGGGCAGTGGCGATCATCTCGCCGAGCTCCGCTTTGGTGAGCTCGCCCAGCCCCGCCAGCGCGTCCAGCCCATCGGCCTCACGGGCGTCCTTCCAGCCCAGCAGCACCTTCACCGGGTACTTCTCGCTGTCGGGGCCGTCGACTTCCTCATGGTGCGGATTGCATAACAGGATGAGGTTGTCGAAGCCGTTGCGCTCTTTCACCGACCAGCTCGGATCGAACCGCTTGCCGCCCTCTTCGAAGGCCCGGACGTGGGCGATCTCGAGGCTAAGCTTGGGCGCGCCGTTGATCATGCGAATAGTGGGGATGTTGCAGTCGGGCCAGTAACAACCCCCCCGGGCCAGAGTCATGAGCGCGGCGATCGTGGCGTTGCTGTAGTAACGGCGTGGCTTCTTGTCCACGGAGCCCTCCCCTTCGGCGACGGACACTCGCGGGGACCGTAGCGACGCCCACTGACAAGAACCGGCGCCCGCATTGCCCGACGGTTGCCTTCGAGCCATCTCCCCGGGCTGGTGCCGGATCAGCCGCGGCTGACGCCCTGGCCGAGATCCAACCGGGGTCGACCGCGATTCGAGCAGGGCTGGGAAGTGCAGAGTCAAGCGACCCATGCGCCCCGTACTTGCCGCAGGAGGTCGTCCGTGCGAGAGCTCCGTGAGCGAGCCGTCCGCAAGGTCCGGACCACCGGCCCAACGATCGAGCGCATCGCCAAGGACCTCGGGATCCCCAAGGAAGCCCTGTGGGGCTGGGTCCGCCAGGCCGAGGCGGCCACCGGCGAGGGCGATGACCGGATGACCACCACCGAGCGAGATGAGCTGAAACAACTCCGCAGCAAAGGACGGGGAGTTGAGGTGGGTGCATGGGATCCTCAAGGCCGCGGGCGCGTCTCTTGCGGCGGAACTCGACGTGCCCGGACGAGGCCGACCAGATGATCGAGCACTTCGGGCTGCCTTTCGTGCCCTGGCGGCAGAGCCATCCCCGGCAAGCTGCTTCGGGCACCTGAAGGGGGCTTTTATCTGAAAAACCATCCACTGCTGTCACTTCAGCCGTTAGTGCCTGTGTCTGAACCCTGGGTGAGAGTTTTCGCAGGTCAGAATTCGAACAGAGTCCGTTGAGCGGCTCTGTCCGTGTGTCAGCTGGTGTTGGGTACGGCCGGGCTGACGGTGGTGTCCTCTAGGGCCTGTCTCTTCGATCACGATCAGAGCCCCCGATGCATCGGCGCTGGCCAACTGCGGACTATGTCGCCCTCAAAAGCCGAGTTGGCCAGGGCCCGTTGTCGACCAACAGCTGAGAGCTGAGGGCGTCATACGCCCATTGCTCCCACTTGGCCGGTGGCCATGCGCGGTCGCGGGTGAGGACCACGAAGAGCTCTGGGCTGAGGATGGCGTAGATGATGTCCGCCGCTTCTTCGGCGGGGATGGCGGGGCGGGCGCCTGGCTTCTTGGTCAGCGACTTCGCCGCTGTCGCGATCACTGTGTACCGCGGGTCTGCCTGATCCGGCCACAACTCTCTGATCTCCGGGTTGGTTGCTGTCGCGGCGCGGACCATCTCGTTGATGGCCGCGACGCGTTCGAGTGTCCTACGCGTGCTGGCGACCAGTGCGGCCAGTGCGGACTCGGCGGTAGGCGCGGTCGTAACCTCCATGAACCAGGGCCGATCCATCGTCGACACGGGTTCGTCGTCGCCCGCGATCGCGACATCGATAAGTTCCTTGAGCAGCGAGGGCTTGTTGCGAAAGACGAAGTAGATGGTCTGCACCGCCACCCCTGCCCGGTCGGCGATCTCCTGCAGCTTTGTCGCCCCGTAGCCCCGCTCGACGAAGAGCGCGCCGGCCGCCTCGATGATCCGTCGCCGTGTCTCCTGAGCCTTGCTGCCCTGCTTCCCCTTGCCAGCACCCATGACTGGAGTCTATATCTAGAGTTGAACTCTAGAGGTGAACTCTAATCTTTGGAGGGCAAGTCGTGCACACGATCGCCAACCGTCAGCAGGCAGAGGCATGGAACGACTGGGAGGGCATCCTCTGGGCCGAACACCCCGAGCGTTACAACGGGATGATGGGCTCGTTCAACACACCCCTCTTCGCCGCCGCGGACATCACAACCCAGAACTGGGTCCTCGACGTCGGCTGCGGCACCGGCCAGACGACGCGCCTCGCAGCGCAACGGGCCTACGACGGAAACGTCGTAGGTATCGACCTGTCCGCGCCGATGCTGGAACGTGCCCGCCGTGACGCAGCCGCGGAAGGTCTCGAAAATGTCACCTTCGAGCAGGGTGACGCACAGGTGCATCTACTCCCCGACCGCGGATTCGATGTCCTCATCAGCCGCGGCGGTGTCATGTTCTTCGCCGACCACGTCGCAGCCTTCACCCATCTCAGGCGCGCGCTCGTGCCCGCCGGCCGCCTTGCGTTCCTGGGCCCGCAGCCCGCGGGCCCGGACAGCGCCTACGCCCGCGCAACCGCTGCACTTTCGCCGTTCCTGCGCGAGGCATCCCCCGCATCCAGGGGTATGGGGTCGCTCCTCGACCCAGCGCGCATCCGCCAAGTGCTCGCCTCCAGCGGGTTCACCGACATCAAGGTGGCTCCAGTCGAGGCGCCCATGACCTTCGGCGCCAACGCGGGCGACGCCGCCGACTTCATCTTCTCCATGGGCCCGACGCGCTACAACCTGCGCAATGTCGACCCGGCAACTGTCACCCGTATCCGTGCCGACGTACACGACGCCCTCACGGAGTTCGAGACCGCAGACGGTGTCTGCATCCCCGGGGCAGTCTGGATCGTCACAGCGACGCGTGAGCGTATCTCTTCGGGCAATTGACGCATGCCACAAGATCAATGATGAGGCAGGTCCTGGCCGAACCCCCGGCTCACGTTCCCTTCACTTCTGACCGACGGCGTCAGCCCAGGCGGAGAGGTCGAGATCCGGATACCGCAGCGACATGCCGGCCAGCGTCTGCGGAGTCCAGTACGGATGGCCCGGCGGCGGAAAGCCGAACGCCTGCAACTGGCGGGGGCTGGCACGGGAGACGAAGCTGTACCACTCCTCCTGCACCGCCGCATACGCCCAACCGCGTCGTTGGCCCCAGGTCACGGCAGCAGGACGGTAGTTCAGGTGCATCGTATAGCGAGCCCCGCGCGGCGCGGTCATACCGGTGCCGCGGTGGAACGTACCTGCCTCGAAAGCCACTACGGTTCCTGCGGGACCGGCCGCGGAAACTTCGACGTCGTACAACGGCGAGCCGCCGGGCTGATGGAAGCGGCTCCCGCTCTCGAAGCCCGGGCGCAGATAGCGGTCCGGCACCGCGGGCAGGTTCTGCGAGTGCCGACGCGCTACCAGATGCGCCGGGCCGCAGTCCTCCGGGACATCGGCGAGATAGACGAACATCTCCAGTTGCTGGAATCCGGGCGCGCTGCTCGGCACGAGCAGGCTGTGGCCGGGGTAGTCCATGTGGATGTTCTGGTCGTAGTCGCTCGCCCCGGCAAACTTCGCCCAGGCTTCGGCTCCGTAGATCTGGATCGATAACGCTCGGAGGGGGGTTTGTTGGTGGGCCGAGTGTTTGTTGGCCTGCGGTGTTGTGGGTTTGTTGAGAGGCGGGGTGGGCGGTTGGGTCGGGGTGGGCGGGGTGTGTGAGCTGGGCGTATGTGTTGTGTGTGGAGTGTGGCCCGGGTGGGTTGTAGGTAGTCCTAGCGCGTAAAGACTCGGTTGGCGTTTTCACTGGTCAGCGCTTTTTTGCCTGTTTGACGGGTGGGGTTAGCGGCTGTGGGTGGGGCGTCTGTGTTGTTCGGCGAGGTGGTCGAGTTGTACCGCGTTGAGGGCGGTTTTGGTGATGCGTTCGGTGCCGTCGGTGATGGCGGTGATGGCGGCTTGGCGGATGAGGCGGGTGAGGGATCCGATGCGGCCGGCGGTGCGTTGGTGGAGGTAGGCGGCGTGGGCCGGGAGGGTTCCGGGTTTGTGCTGCTGGAGGTCGAGGGCGTTCTCGATGTCGGTGATGACGTCGCGGAACGGCTGGCGGGTGCCGTGGCGGGCGGGGAGGGGGCCGCAGTCGATGAGGGTGGCGCGGCCGGCGAGCTGGGCACCGCGGGTGCCGCTGAACAGGGGTGTGTCGGTGACGTTGATGCCGGCGTACACGAAGGTCGCGGGGAGGCGTTCGGTGAGGTCTTTGATCAGGTCGGCGGTTTGGGCGCCGGTGGTGGTGCGGGGGTTGAGGCGGTGAATTTCGTCGATGAGGACGAGTTGGACGCCCGCTTGGGTGTAGGTGTGGCAGACGGCGTCGGTGATCTGGGTCTGGGTCATGCGGGTGGTTACGGGGATGCCGAGGTAGCGGGCGAACTCAGTGATGAGGGTTTTCGCGGTGGCGCCGGGAGGGACCAGGACGTACGCCACGGGTGTCGTGGCGTGGGCTGACCCGGGCGGGGGCGGGTTCTTGCGGGTGTGGGCGAGGTGGCATGCGCGGCCGACGTTCAGCAGGGCGGTGGTTTTCCCGGCTGCGGCGGGTCCGGTGACGATCAGGGAGGGCCGTGCGGTGGTCTGCTGGTGGCGGCCGAGGATCATCAGGGTGCGGACCTGGGTGGCGAGCTTGCTGATGGCGGGGGTGCGGATGGTGACGAACGCGGAGTGGTAGGCGAGGCGTTCGTCGCGGCTGCGGGGCGGGTCGTCTGGCTGGGGCGGGGCGGGCGGGTCGGTGGTGGCGAAGCGGTCCCAGCCCTGCCAGGTGGTCAGGGGCCAGGAAGGTTCGGCCGTGTTGCCGCTGCCCGCGTCGGCGGGTGCGCTGGGCGGTTGGTGCGCTGCGGGGTGGGGGCGGGTGTTCACCACTTGTCGGCTTCCTCGTATGCGTCGTAGAGCCCGAACCCGGCGGCCGCGGCGGGGCGGGTGTCGTCCTCGGGGAGGTCGTCGAGGTCGTCGATGCTGTCGTCCTCTCGGTGCTGCGCCGGCTCGCCGGTTATGGGGCCGGTGCCGTAATGCGGGTGCCGTGCGGCGGGAACTGGCAGCGTGGTGGCGCGGGCGAGGAGAGCTTGTTCGGTGGTGGTGGCGTGGCCGCTGTGGACGCGGCGCATGAGCTGGTCGAGGGCGTCGGCCAGGCCGGCCTCATGCTGCTGGCTGTCGTCGTGGTTGTTGTGGTGGGCGTGGGTGCGGATGTGCTGCCAGGTGTGGTCGTTGAACGGCTGGTGGACGTGGTCGCGGTGGATCCAGGGGATTTCGGTGAGCTCGCCGTCGGGCAGGCGGATCCAGATCTGGCGGACGTCGTGGGGGTTGTAGTGGATCTCCCATTTCCCGCCCCGGCCGGCGACGGGGGAGGTCTGGCCGGGTACGGGGCGAGGAGATCGTGGTCGTAGGTGCGGTGGTGGATTGTGATGCCGGCGGGGGTGATGGCCTGCCAGCGCACGGGCAGCAGCTCGAGGTAGTCGCTGCCGGTGAGCGGGACGGGCACGTATCCGGCGACGGCGACCAGCGCCGCCCACATCTGGTTCGGGGTGAGGGCCTTTTTCGGCATCATCGGGTGGCGCAGGCCTTCGTGGGGCCGGTTGTGGTAGTGCACCAGCCATTCGTCGAGCAGGTCCTGGAGCTGGGGGACGCTGTAGCAGGTGTCTTTCTCGGTGTCGGGGCCGCGGCGGGTGACGTCGGATCCGGTGTAGCCGGGCAGGTGCTGGCAGAACAGGGCGTTGATGGTGCCGAAGGTCCGCTCGACGATGCCTTTGGCGGTAGGGGCGCGGGGCGGGGCGGGCTGGACGCTGATGCCGAGGTGTTCGCAGGCGGCGGTGAACGCGGCGGAGACGAAGACTTTGCCGCGGTCGACGACGATCGTCTCGGGCAGGACGAAGGGCCGGGCCGCAGCCCCGGCCAGTCGCTCGTCCAGCGCGGCCAGCCGCTGGTGGGGGAGTGCGGGGGCGTGGTCCATGCGCAGGATGTCCGGCCAAGTGGGGCGGGCGGGGTGCGGGACGGCCATCTCCGCCAGCAGCAGCGCCGCGTCCACGGCCTTGGTCGCACTCGGGCACAGCACGGCGGCGAGGATGGCACGGGTGGCGACGTCGACGGCGATGGTCAGTTCGGGCCGGGCCAGACGCCCGTCGTCGAAGAGGGCCAGGACGTCCAGGCGGGTGGTGTCGACCTGGACCTGCTCGCCGGGCCGCAGCGCCGTAGCTGGGGTGAACGCCCGCCCGTCGACGCTCGCCGGTACTTGCCGGACGGGTCCGGAGGGCAGTTCGCCGGGCCGGGCGAGGTTGGTGACGAGCCGGTACAGCGTGGCCTGGGACGGCGCGGGCACCGTGCCTGGGCCGTGCCGGTCCTCGAGGATCTGGTTGATCAGCGGGAACAGGCCGTTGATGGTGCCCTTGGAGCGGCCGCGGCGGCGGCGCAGTGCCTCGCGGACGGCGGCGACGACCCGCTCGTCGGCCCGGCCGGTGGGGCTGGAGGCGCGGGTGGTGCGGTGGTCGAGCAGCCCCCACAGGCCTTGCTTGCGGTAGGCGAGCCGCATGCGCTGCACCGTGGTGCGCGAGACCCGGCCGAATCCGAGCGCGGTCAGCTCCTGGGCCTTGGCCTGCTCCCGTTCGGCCAGCGTGTACCGCTCGGGGTCGTACTGCTCGCGCACTGCTCCTTCGCTGCCGGGCCCGCCAGGCAGGCCGCATTCGACTTCCCTGACGTGTCGTTGCCACGCCAGCGCCTTCTCACGCGCCGCGGCAGGGGCGGTCTCGAACAGCCCCCACTGCGGGGCCGCCTGAGGCGCATCGGCCCCGACGACGGTGAAGCCGGGGTCGGCGAACAGGTGCCCGGCGAGCACGGCCTCACCGCCGCCCTCCGGGCCGACGAGGTGGATGTCCTGTCCCGACAGGGCGACCACTTGCCACTTCATGCCACGGAAGCGGATGTGAGCACCGACCTTCACGGCCGGCCGGGCATTGCGCCGCGCGGTCACCCGGCATCTCCCGTCTGGGGGCCGGTCCAGCCCCGCGGGCCGACGGGGACGCGTTCGTGCAGCGGCGTGTCCAGGCCGGCCGTCAGCTGTCCGTGCCACAGGGCGTGAAAGACGGCGGGCAGGACCTCGATGGGGTCGCCGGCCGCGCTGGCGCCTTCGATCAGCGGCCGCGGCCGCGTGAACGCCTCCAAGACAGCGGGCATCAGGCCGGGCTGGCCGGCGTTGCGGGGGTGGCGGTAACCGGACAGCCATTTCAGGTTGGCGGCCAGTACGTCGTCGAGCGGTGGGAGGCGCCGGTAGCTCCAGCCGATGTGCGCGCACGCTTCCGCGACGGCCTTGGCGGCGCCCCGGGCGCGTTCGCCGCCGGCGCCCGCGTGGCTGGGACAGTCGGCGAGCAGCGCGGTGCCGTCGGCACGACGGGCGAATAGCTGCGGCACCCAGGAGCGCACCTGGCCGCGGGGGTTACGCCACAGCAGCCGCACCGGCCGCCCCGCCAGGCCCGTCACGTCCGGGTCGCGGTCCAGGACCATCAGCTGGCCGCGCATCGCGTTCGACCCCGCGGCCACGTGCCGTCCGGTGGTTGCCGACCACCACAGGCCAGGACCCCAGCGCCGCCCCGGGATCACCGGGAACGCCGACACTGGCGGCAGTTCCTCGAACGCCACGGTCATGGCGGCATCCGCCCACCGCTGCTGGACCGCCTGTCCCACCGGGTCAAGGAACACCGCCTCGAACCCGCTGCCCTGGTCCACGGCCGCTCGCCCTGCCCGGCTCCGGGGCCGGGCCGCTCCTGTGCTGGTCACTCGCGCCAGCCAAGCCGCTCCCGCCGGCAGACGCCGCCGTTTTCAGTATTTCTGCCACGAACGAGTGCCGTATCAGCTAACAGCCGAGTCGCCCCCTGGCGCATCGCTCTCAGCCGCTGTCTTCCCGCCCGCTCGCGGTCAGCATCTCCCGGAGCACCTCGACGGGCATGTCCATCCACCGGGCGACCTCCTCAAGGGGCACCCCGCCGTTGGCCGCGGCCAGGGCGGTCCGTTTCCAGGCATTCTCGATCAGACCGGCACTGTGACCGAGCCCGCGCAGCAGCCGCCGCGCGACGTCGGCGGTCGGGCCGGTCTGCACCCCGCGCAGCTGCAGCAGCTGCTCCTCGGCGCTTTCGATGGCACTGGTGATCAGCGCACGCTGCTCGGCGGGCACCGTCGCACGCCACATCCTCCCCGACCCGGGCGCCTTCTTCTCCTTGCCCAGCACCCGCAGCTGTCCGGCCATGGTGGCGGGCTGGTGCTCCTGGCGCAGCCACCAGGGATCGTTGTCGTATCCGGGTGGTCCGCCGGCGCCGCGGCGGATGCGGATGACAGTGCCCATCCAGGAGGTCAGCGGGCCGCCGTAGTCGGTCGCGGCCAGCGGCCCCAGCCACTCCCGCCCGACCCGCTCGCCGAGCCGGCGGCAGAACATCCCGTCGGCGGGCAGCGCCCGCGGCCGCCCGGCACCACTGTCGACCCACACCAGCTGGGCCATGGCTGGGTCCAGCAGCGCGTCGGCGACCGCCACCACCTCGGGGAAGACGACCGCGTCCCGCCCCACGATCCGCCACCGCTCCAGATCACCCCCGGCGTCACCGCCCGCGACCTGGTGCAGGCGCCGCGGCCAGACCGCCTCGCGCTCCCAGTGCAGAGCCTGCTCCCACCACCGGGCCACCACCGCATAAGCCAGAGCGAACACCCTCTCCGGCTCGACTCCGGCCCGTACCGCCCGCCGCGCCACACCCGTCCACCGCCGCTGCGCCGTGACCACCTCCGGCACGCCGCGAAGATCGAGGTGCTCCAGGACCTGGTCGGCGTCCGCGTCCAGAAGCCACCGCCGGTGCCGGACACACACCCGCTCCCATCGCGGCGCGTATCGCATGACCCGCACGGCCGTCCCTGTACGCCGGGCGGCGCACAGGCGGCAGCCGAAGGCGACCGGCCCGGCGACCGCGCCGCCGGTCCTCCACGCCGCCGCCGGCACTCCGTTCCTTCCGGCCGACAGCTTGGAGTCCTCTTGTCCCCAGGACGGCAACGCCCGTGCCAGGACGTCTTCTTCGACGCCGCACAGGCCTGCCAGGAGCTGCCGTCCGGCTGCGTTCAGCAGCACCTCGGCGTCGGCCCGCGCGCCCCCGCCGTCGTGCCCAGGCGGGTAGTTGCGCCACTGCCAGCACGACCGCAACACCTTCGCTTCCAACCCATAGTGGCTTGCGATGCGGCAGATCAGCGACGAGGTCGTCTCCCTCTGCAGGGGAGCGGTCCGCAGGAGGCCGGGATGATGGATCACTCCACCACGGTCTCGTGTTCGCCGATCCGGGCGGGCGTTTTCGCAGTAGTTCGGTCCGGTCCTCGGCCCGTCGTTGGCTCACTTCCCCAGGTCGTCCGCTCCCAATGCAGGAGCTGGTAGGCGTTGGCGTGGCAAGGGATTGGCCCATTGGAGCTTATCGTGATGCTTCGGTCGCACTAAGCTACGTCCGTGGTAGTTGGCGAAGACGCTCAGGTGAAGGGCTTCTCGAGGGCACGATGCGCATCTTGGGCGCGTACGCGAACACGGACTCGGAGTCTTGCGGCCGTCGGCTGACTCTGCCGTGGCCGTACGGGGACCGGACGTTCTCCTTCGATCTGGGAGGAGCCAGGCGCGGTGACCCCTACCAGAACGACATGTTCTACGCGGAGGTCAAGAACTACGCTCAACCTAGCGATCAAGGAACGCAGTTCGATTCTTGCCAAGTGCTACGTGGCCGCCCACTTTGTATGCGGGAGCTGTCATGCCGGAGAAGGCCTTCGCCGAAGCCCTTGGGATCCGGTGCCCGCATGCCCGCAGCTGGGCAAGCCCCGCCGTCGGGTCCGGCTCGGGCACGTTGCCCCGAATGGCGGCTTGCCCGTCCCGGCCGGTGCGCGCCTCCTGATACCAAGCGTGCGGTTCCGGCGGGAGGTTGATGTTGTTACCTCGTCGAGGTGATGCAACATCACCATCCGATGGCCGGGCCGCCCCCAGATGAACCAGTACCCCGCAGGGGCTGCCCTCCTGCACGATCTGCAGCCCGCCCCCTTGAAGGGGGCGCTGGTCACCGACGGGAACTCCATGGGGCGGGCTCCCCATCCCATCGGCGACAACTCGTGTTTTCGCTGGTCAGAGGGTTCATGGTGCGGCAACTTGGGTGCGAGGGAAAAAAGTTGGCCTGCGGCATCCGGATTCCGGCGCCTCGGCGCGTGTAGGAAGTGAGGGCGTAAGGGTCCTCATCAACGAGTCGATGATGGGAGGCCGGTCTGGTGACCTGGCTCGAGTGGATGGGAGCAGGCGGGATCTCGGTCCCGCTGATGTTCCTGGCGTACTACGCGCTGCGCCGTACCAAGAGCGCGGTGCAGATATGCCTGAAGGCGTACCTGCAGACCCGTACGGAGCGCGAGCAGCGCGCCACGATGATCGCTATGGCGACGGCGCTGCCGCAGGGCGGGGCCGCGGCCCGTTTCGAGGAAGGGCAGCCGACCTGGTTGTTCTACAAGCACTCGGAGCAGGGCCCGTCGGCGATCGTCACCCGGGAGGCTGCGTGACCGAGCCCGACCGGGGCACGGACTTTGAGGCGTTCGTCCTCGAGACCAGCGCGGTGTTCTCCCGCGTGGCCCGGGCCGAAGCAGGCGGCGACCTGCACAGCGCGGAAGACGCTGTGCAGGTCGCCTACATGCGTATGTTCACATCGTGGGAAAAGATCGTTGCGCGGCCCGGTAACCCGGCCGCCTACGGCCGCACCGCGGTCAAGAACGCGGTGATCGACCAGTTCCGGCGTAATCAGCGCATGACTCCTGCACCGGTGCAGGAACTGCCCGAACAAGAATCCCAGATCGGCATCCCCGATGCTGCCTACGAAATGATTAAAGAGGGTATCGATGAACTAGTTGCCAAACTTCCCGACCGGCAGCGGCAGGTCATAACCCTGTGCGTTCTCCAGGACATCAGCCCTGAAGACGCCGGGAAGCGCCTGCGCCTTAAGGAGGAGTCGGTGAAGCGCATCATCCGCGTAGCCATCAATAACCTGAAGAAGTTCGTCCACGAGACCGGCGAGGAGGGAACCGCATGAGCACCTGGGACAGGGAAAATGAGCAGAGCGCTATCCGGCTCCTCGCCGTATGGGCCCTGCTCGAACGCTCTGAGCAGGCACTTTCGAAGAGTTCGCGGACACCCGAGGACTCGGTACAGGCGGAGGGGGGCCAGCTTGCCGGCTGGCCCCCGGCCCCCGCCCCCTGCCCGGACGACCCAGAGCACACCGAAGCTAAGGGCGAACTCGTACTGCTGCTAGCACGTGAGTGCGCGCATAAAGCCACCGCGGAAGAAACACGCCGAATCGCGGAACTCCTGGAATATCTAGACCGGGACGAAGAGGCATTGCGTTGGTGGAAGTGGGCGGCAGAACGAGGCGACGAAGATGCACGGGACTATCTAGAAATGCTTCATACCGAAAGGCAGGAACATGATAGCCCGCCAAAAAATGACTCTCCGATGCCCTCGCAACTGGGAACGAATCCAGCACTGTTTGTGTGTGAAGCCAGCGGAACAAGCGCCGGAACACACACATTCGCGGCCGTTCAACTGGCGTTGAGTGCTGCAGCAAACCCAGAGCTGAGCGAAGAAGTAAAGCAGCTAGTGAGGGAGATCGAAGAGTACTTGCAGCATCCCGATCGCATGACAGATGGAAGGCGACGCTGATGCGTAAGTCCCTTCTGCCATGCCCACAGGGAAGAACAGGAGCTGCTGTATAGGCAGACCCATCATGAGTGCCTCAAGCTGAGGCACAGCGACTCGTTGAGGCAGCGGCCGCCCGGGATCCCGGGCGGCCGCTGCTGCGTGCGGGATCCGTGAAGCGACTCACGTATCCCGCACGACGGAAGCACTTGTTCGTCCTCGAAATTCAAGGTGGTTGGTACGGCGTTGAGCGAGCCGCTGCGTTCGCTGGGCTCCTGGCCCGTGCGTACCACAGCGAGCAGCAGCGCGCTCGCTGAAACTAGAGCTACCTGCCCACGCTGATGCCGATGTCGGCCAGGAGCTGCTGCTGGTCCGGGTGTAGGAGCGGCCATGCCTGGCGCTGGGCGGTGATCCATCGTGTGGCGCGTGGGGTATCAGGGTGGGTGCGGGTGTGGTGGTAGGCGTACTGCCACCGCATTGGCCAGGGAGGGTTCCACCACGGGTCCAGGCTGGCCAGGACCCGGGCTTGAGGCGACGTTCCGCTCTTTTTGCGGGCGCGCTGGCGGTGTTCGGCCAGCCAGCGCCCGATCGGGAAGCCTTCGTGTTCATCGCTTGAGCGGGCAGCAAGGTGTCCGTGCCGGGCCGCGTACGAGCGGGCATGGGCGACGTCGGTATCGAAGCGCGGCGTGGTGGTCAGTCGGCGGGAGTCACGCGGGCCGACCCGCGCCCGTGCCGTTTCGAGGGTGATGCCGATAGCGGCGAGCAGGTGCTGCTGGTCGGGGTGGAGGCTGTCGTAGAGGGTGCACTGGCGCTTGACCCAGATACCCAGGGCGTCCTTCCCGACGGGAAGACCGCCCACCGTGTCGGCTCCACGGCCGGCACGCATGCAGTCGCGGGCGCGGTAGTAGTTGCGCTGCCAGTGCAGGTCCCACGGCGGGTTCCACCACGGATCGATCGCGGCCAGTTGTCCAAGGTGCGGCGAGGCGGGCTTGCCTTTCCGGGCGCGCTGCTTGGCGCGGTTGCGCTGGCTGAACAGCCACATTCCGAGCGCGAATTCGCTCTGCCGTGTATCGCGTGGAACGGCCAGGTGCCCGTGGACGTCGGCCCAGGCCCGGGCGTGTACCAGCGCGCTGTCGAACCCGGCTCGGTGGTTGGGGCACTGTCCGACCCGGGGAACTCCCAGCGGCCTGTGCTGTGCGACTGCAGGAAGGCCTCCCACCGCTGGCGCACCTTCCTCATCTCCTTGTGGGCCACCCGGGGCCCGCACGGGCGCAACAGACGTACTGGCCGTGGCGGCCGGTGCCTCGGCGATGGCCGTCTCAGGCTTCAGACCGAGCTGGTCGAGGAGATCGTGCTGGCCCGGCAGGAGCAGGTGGTAGCGGCGCTGCTGGACGCGCAACCACTCCTGCGCCGACCTGTCCATCAGCGGAAAGCCCGCAACCAACTCCCCGCCCCCCACCTGCTGGAGCTGCTGGCACGCGTGCTCGTAGGAACGCTGCCAGCACAAGTGCCAGGGCGGCCGCCACCACGGGTCGATCCGTGTCAAAGCCTCGGCACGGCCTGACGACAGCACCCCGCGCCCCATCTGACCGCGCCTGTCGGAAAGCCACCTGCCCAGCGGATAGCCCTCATGCACGGTGCTGACACCGACTCCCGCCAGGCTCCCGTGCTCCAGGGCCCAGGCCCGGGCATGGGCGAGCGCCTCCTGCTCCCCGGCGCGCTGACTGCGACGCCGGGGCCGGGCATCCCGAGCCGCCGCGGCATCGATGCCCAGCCGTGCAAGGAGCCGTTGCTGCTCAGGATGCAGATCCGGAAACCGGGTGCACTGCAGGTACAGCCACTCGCCCAGGCTGAGACCGGTACCGGGAAATCCTCCCCGCGCATCCAACGGGCCCTGTTCCGCGACGTGACATCTGGCCTGGTGGTAGGTGCGCTGCCACAGGGTCGGCCACGGTGTGTCCCAGTACGGGTCCAGTGCACGCAGCGCGGCGCTGCGCCAGGCAGGCATCCCCAGACGGAGCATGCGCTGGTTGGTCATCCACGCCCCCAGAGGAAAGCCGTCCTGGAGCGTGTCCGCCCGTGTGGCCAGATGCCCCCGCGCAGCCGCGTAGGCCCAGGCACAAGTCAGGCCCGCTTCGAAGGCCTCGTCGGCCTGGCGGCTGTGCCCGCGCCGCCGTTTGAGGGGCAGAGCCTCTGCGGCTTCACCGCCGGCCACCTCCCGCAGGTACTGGGCGAGTTCGACAGCCAAGAGACGAGGCCGGTGCGCGGGATGGACCTTCCACAGCAACCGCTGCCCGTCGCCCTCCGGAACTACCGCCGCCTCGCTGCACTGGTGCGCCCAGGCGAACAGCGGTCCGTCCATGCACGATCCCAGGCGATCAGCGAGCCAAGACCGCCGCAGACAGCGCGCCAGCTCACTGACGAGCACGGGGAGGTCACCCAGGCAGAAAGGGAGATGGCCGCGCACCTGGGCTGCGATACGGCGCCTCATCGTCTGGTCTACCAACACCCCGGCAACGGCCACCGTCTCCGGATAGGTGACCAAGCCACGGGCCAGGACCCGCCACCGCCCGGGCTCCTCGCCCTCGACAACCGTCGCACACAGCCTCGCCGGCCACGTAGTTTCTTCCGGCCACTTCTGCGCCCACCACCAGGCTGTGACCGCCTCAGCAACCTCGAACGCCGAACCAGCGACGGGGGAGCGGCGCAGCAGCCTCCGGTGATCCTCCTGCGCCTGGACCACCTCCGGGCATCCGGCCAACCCGACGACACGGCCCCCGCTGCCAGGCACGCTCATCAGCCAGCACCGGTGGCGCGGGCAGACTCGCTGGTGCGCCGCCAGGTACACCCGGGCTGGTGCAACGCGGCCGGTCCGCGCAGCCACACAGCCCGGGCACGCCGGACCCCAGGCGGCAACCGTCTCGACCCCGTTGTGGAGCCGCGCCGTCGGCCTCTCCTTCGAGGGGCCCAGCGGCTCCTCCCGCGTCCAGGCCGGCAACGCACGGCGTAAGCCCACCTGCGGCACACGACACAGCGCCGCGACCCGGTCCCGGGCCGCGGCGTTCAAGAACACCTCACTGTCGCCCTGTAGAGCCCCGATGACGGCCTGCTGGCCAGCCGCTTCGGTAACCGTCGACAGCAGACTCCTCACCGCCAGGCCATACCTGTCCGCGATCCGCTCCAGGAACGACAGCGTCATCTCACCCTGCAGCGGAGTCACACGAAAAGCACCCGCGGCCAGCAACAGCTTCCCCATCCGTCTCGTCGCTTCCAGACACTCCACCCGCGAGTCGGTCAGTCGAACAGCCCCAACTCGGCCAGCCGCTGCCGCTGTTCCAGTGGCAGCGAAGTCCGCCGACTACGCATGTTGCTTCGCCACACCCCCAGTTTGACCGCGTGCTCCTGGCCATCGACCAGGATCGTCTCTGTGTGCCGTCGTGGGACCTTCACTGAGCCGGTACGGGCCTTGTACTGCGCCAGGGCCGCGACCCCTCGCTCGAAGGCGCCAGAGGCGCCCTTACGCGCCTTGGCGGGCGGTTCTCCCGGCGCGGGCAGCGGCGTGACACCGAGTCCGCTCAGGCGCTCGCGTTGTCCGTCGCTCAGCTGCTCCCAGTTCTCACGTTGTGCCTTCAGCCACGCGCCGATGTCCTGGTCGCCGAAGGTGACGCCGGGCAGGAGCTCAGCCAGCGTCGCCTGGTCCGCGATCAGGCTGGCCAGCGCCGCGTACCGGCGTTGCCAGTCGATGGGCCAGCCCGGGTTCCAGCCGGGGTCGATGGCTTCCAGCGCCCTGCGGCGGTCGGCCGCGCGGGCTTCGTCCCGGCCCAGGCCCCCGGCTTTGCGGAGATTGGCCAGCCACTGGCCCACGGCTACCCCGTCCACGACCGCGTCCTTGGGCGCGGCGAGCGTTCCGTGGACCGTGTGATACACCCGGGCCGCGGCCAGGTTCTTCCAGAACCGGGCGTCGGCGACCGACCAGACCATACCCAGCTCCTCCAGCAGCTCGGCGCGCCACGGCTTCAGCGTTCCGAGGCGGAACTGACGACGTTGCTCGCTGACCCAGGCCCCCAGCGCATACGTCTCGCCGTTGCCGTCGCCGCCATCGCCTTCGGTGGCGCCGATGGGCACCACGGCGTCCAGCGGCACCTGCGCATCCCCGTGGGCCTGGGCCCACTTACGCAAGGCGTTGAGGCCGGACAGCCACACCTCGGAGTCGGGTCGCAACACGCGCGTGCGCAGGAACGCGGCGATGACGTCGGGGTTGCGCGGCAGAGAGAACCGCAGCAACGGTACCCCCGCCGCCTCCGCCCCGCTCTCTTCCTGCTCCTGGGACCCGCTGTCGGCCTCCGCGCTCTCGGCGCTCTCTTCGGGGTGGTCTTCGCCGTGGTCCTCGGCGGCGCTGGTGCTGTCGACTGCCTCGTCTGCGGCCTGCTCGCCCTCGTCTTCGTCGATGTCCTCGTGCTGCGGGTCAAGGGCCACCACGGAGATGACCTGCCCGCTGGAGGTACTGGTCCGCAGGGCCATGCGCTCGATGATCCGGTCGTCGTGTGCCCGGAGTCCTTGGAGAACGGCGACCAGAGGGCGGTAGCTGGCGGAGGCCATCATGTCTTCGGGGTCTTCTCCGGGCTGGAGGAAGATGGGCACGATCAGCCGCGCGACCTTCCCTTCGCCCGGATGCTGGCGCAGGCCCCGGCCGGTGATCTGCACGATCTCTACCGGCGAGCTGCGGGTGTCGGCGAAGACGACACCGCCGACCCCGCGCTTGCCGCGGATGTCGACACCCTCGCCCAGCACCCGGCAGGACGCCAGGATCCCCATGTCGGTCACCCACCCCTCGGCGTCCAGGCCGTCGCCGAACCGGTCCAGCACCGCCCGCCGGTGGCCGGCCGCGTGCTCCCCGCACAGCCACTCCGCCCCCACCCGCTTGGGGTAGGCCACCGGATCCGTCTCGTACAGCTCGGCCGCGGTCTCCGGCAACGCACGGGCAAACGCCATAGCATCCAGCGTGCGGCTGTGGAACGTCATCAACGACCGGACACCGGTGGCATCGGAGTGCTTGAGCAACGCGGCCTGCAACGCGGCCAGCCGCCGGCCCCGCTGCTCCTCCACCGACGCATCCGGACCCGGCGTCTCGGGGTCGCGGATCTCCAGCACGTCGATCTCAAACGAGGCGAGGACGCCCCGCTCGACACTCTCCATCAACCCGAGCTCGTACAGCACCGGCCCGTACAGCTCGACATCATCCATCGACGCCACCAGACGCCCGCCCAAGCCGTCCTCAGAGCCGCCCTGCGCACCCTTCCCGCCCGTGGACCCGGCCGCACTGGGAACGGCCTCCCACAGGCGCGGTGTGGCCGTCATATACAGCCGCCGCACCGCCGGAATCCGCCCCTGATCGTGAACCGCCGCCCACGCTTTCCCAAGATCACCCGAACTCCGGTGCGCCTCATCGACCACCAGGAGGTCGAACGGACCCATGCGGGCCCCGGGCGACCCGCGCATGGCCCGCTCCAGCACCCCCGCCGCCGCGCCCTCGTCATCCTGGCCGTCTCCCGCCCCCTGCGGGGCCAACGAGGCATAGGTCGCGAACACCACCATCGGCCCACTGGCCGCCCACCGCGCAAGCTGCGCGGGATCGGTCGTGCACCGCACGTCCAACGCCTCCAGCAGCGGGTCAGCCCCCAGACTGCAGACCGCTACCGCAGGGCCCGAATGCCCCACCGCCCGCCACGCTTCCACGGTCTGTGTCAGCAGTTCCAGCGTCGGCACCACGATCCCCACCAGCCCCCGTGGCACCATCCGCAACGCCGCCACACCCGCCGTGATCGTCTTGCCCGACCCTGTGGACGACCGGACCTGACCCCGCAGACCCCGGGCAGGCACAACCCCGCCCGCAGGGACCGAAAGCCCCAGAATAATCGCATCCACAGCCTCTACCTGATGAGACCGAAGCTCAATCCCACTCAATTTCCGACTCCCCTCAAGCTGCAGTTGACAGAAACCCGAAGAACCACCCGCGAAATACCGAACGCATCCGGGACACGTTCACGAACAGACCGCTGCGCCTGTTCACGCGATACAGGAACTCAGCGCGACGGCACGAAAGGCGAAACAGACACCGCGCCGTCCTCGCCGACAATCACACGCTCCGCCAACAACGCCAGCACCCGCTCCGGCGCAAGACCCACCCGACTGGCGACCGCCCGCAGTTGCCGGCTCGGCCCCGCGGACAACCACACCTCGGCCCGCAGCTCCTCCGCCGCCTCCCGCCGCTGCTTCAAGAAGGCAGCATGGGCCTCCAAAGCCCTGCTGCGCCGCTCCGCACGCTCCTGGGCCCAGGCGGACCCCTGAGTGTCCTGCTTCGGGTCGTACGTCGCCCAGCCCGAGGAACCCATCAGACCCTCAACACGACGCCACTCGGCGTGCTTTGCCTCCCACAGCTCCGCCAGCCCCTGCGGGTCCGGGGCGTACGGATACGGCCCCTGCCCGGAGAAGGACCACAGCTGTTCACGTGCCTCACGCTTCCGCACAGCCGCTTCAGCGACCGCCTCGTCCACCTGCGCAGCAGACATCCCCTTGCCCTGCCGCCGCACCGCGTCCCGCGCCTTGTTCCTGCCCACTCCAGATCACTGCTCGCTCCCTCGCCTGTGACGCCGTCAGGCGGGCTGGTGAGGCCGGGCCGCCGCGCCGGCGTCGGTCCACATCACGCCGCCCACACGGTGCCAACCGCCCGGTCCGCCGTTTGAGGGCTGCTCCTGCGGGTTGTAGTGGCCGGCCTCACGGCAGCACACAACGCGATCACCATCAGCATCCAACGTGCTGGCGGTGCACAGCCCACCCGCTTCAGCCAGCGCCTCTAGCGCCCGCCTCCACGCCATCGTTTCCGGGCACGTGACCGCCAGGGCCTGCCGCGCGAACGCCTTCAGCCGGGACAGTTCGTCACCCTCGTCGGGCTGCGCCTCCTCTACCCGCACGATCCGGTACAGACCAATGCCATACAGGCCGCCCTCCCGCTCATGCACCGAACGCACCTTCTGCGCGGCCTCCTCCACCGAGCCAGCGTCGGCGAAGTGGGTGATCGTCAAGACTCCTGGGTGCGCAGGGTCCTGGCGCCGCGCCATCACCCGGTATCGCCGGAGGTCTCCTCCCACGGCTGGCCCCTGGCCTGTGCTGCTTGTGGCGGCCGCGCGCTGGATGCGGGCTTGTTCCCACTGGGCCACTTTGGGGTCGGCCTGTGGGTTGTATGTGTCCATGTGCTGCTCGGTCATCACGTAGCCGATGCGGCGCCATTCGGTGTGTTTCCACTCGGCGTGGTGCAGGGTGTCCAGGCGTCCCGGTTCGTCAATTCCCCGTCCCGCCTGGCGTTCCCATCCTCGAGCCTTTTCGGTTTCCTCGGCTACCTTTTCCCGGTCCATTCCCGTGGCTTTCTTCTGCACGGATCGGTGGATTAGTGCGCGTGCGGTGAATTCTTCGGAAGTCATGTTGAGGTCCTTTCTGGCGGGGGATGTCTCCGAGAGTCAGTGTGCTCCGGGGGTGGTGCCGTGTTTTCACGGACTCTACCCGGGCATCACGGAGTGATGCAGCAGGTTCGTCAAGGGTAGACCTGAAAGGGTGTCGTGCGGTACGGTGGTCCGCGCACGGTACCGTCAGGCAAGCCCGCGCTGAGGTGTGATGATGTCGCGTCAGCTGCTCGCGACCCAGTCACCCAAGCCGATCTCCGTCACCTACCCACACAGCCCGCCGATCTTTAACCTCAACGTGAGCGAACCTGACGGTCAACCAATCGGGGGCTGAACCGCCCCGGTGGTTTAGCAAGGGGGCGCTGCACACGCCGAACTGGCCGCAAGTCAATTCGCGCGTATCGCGTGAATTCCGGAGGAATTCATAAACCAATTCCGGAGGAATTGGTTTAACCCCCGGAGGGGGTTGTCGTCTTGACGATCCGTAGGATCGTGCGTCGTCCTCCGGAGGAACGACGCACGATCC